>DATHYZ010000260.1:0-22980 GCA_035458865.1 Candidatus Limnocylindrales bacterium | reverse complement strand
CAGCGACCCTCGGCCCATCCACGGCCCCCCGTCAACGGGCCGCATGGACCCCATAGCCCATCGTCGGCGAGCGGTCCGGCACGGGTAGGCGGGCTCCGGAAGCGCCACAATGGTCGTCCGGGAGCGTCGCGGCCCGCCATTCCGTGGGTCGCCGGGGCTCACCAACGACGACTGCGTCCTGCGCGTCGGGCCCACCCGGGCACGAGGACACCACGCGATCGAACGAAAGGCCGGAACCTGCGAATGAATCGGGAATGGGTATGCCTGGACGGTAACGAGGCGGCGGCCCGCGTCGCCTACGCCCTCAGCGAGGTGATCTCGATCTACCCGATCACCCCGGCCTCGCCGATGGCGGAGCACGCCGACGATTGGTCGGCGGCGGGCCGACCGAACCTCTGGGGCCTGGTGCCCGACGTCGTCGAGATGCAGTCCGAGGCCGGCGCGGCCGGGGCGATGCACGGCGCGCTCCAGAAGGGCGCCCTGGCGACGACCTTCACGGCCTCCCAGGGCCTGCTCCTGATGATCCCGAACATGTTCAAGATCGCCGGCGAGCTGACGCCGGCCGTCATCCACGTGGCGGCCCGGACCATCGCGACGCACGCACTTTCGATCTTCGGCGACCACAGCGACGTCATGCACGCCAGGGCCACCGGCTGGGCGATGCTGGCCGCCGGCACGGTCCAGGAGGCCCACGACTTCGCCCTGGTCGCCCACGCCGCGACCCTCCGCAGCCGGGTCCCCTTCCTTCACTTCTTCGATGGCTTCCGGACCTCGCACGAGGTCAACAAGATCACCGTCCTGGGGACCGAGGACCTGCGGGCGCTCATCCGGGACGAGGAGGTCCTGGCCCACCGCGCCCGGGGCCTGACCCCCGACGCCCCGGTGGTCCGCGGGACCGCCCAGAACCCCGATGCCTTCTTCCAGGCGAGGGAGGCCGCGAACCCGTTCTACCTGGCCGTTCCCGGCGTCGTCCAGGAGGTCATGGACGAGCTCGCCGGTCAGACTGGCCGGCGCTACGGGCTGGTGGACTACCACGGCGCCCCGGACGCCGACCGCGTCGTCATCGTCATGGGCTCGGCCGCCGGCGCGGTCGACGAGACCGTCGACACGCTCAACGCCGAAGGGGCCCGGGTCGGCGCCCTCAAGATCCGGCTCTTCCAGCCGTTCCCGGTCGACCAGCTCATCGCCGCGCTGCCGCCCACGGTTCGCGCCATCGGCGTGCTCGACCGGACCAAGGAGCCGGGCGCCGTCGGCGAGCCGCTCTACCAGGCGGTCGTCACGGCGGTCACCGAGCGGATGGACGCCGACGAGCCGCCGTTCGAGGCGACGCCGCGGGTCATCGGCGGCCGCTACGGCCTCTCCTCCAAGGAGGTGACGCCGGGGATGATCCGGCCGGTCTTCGAGGAGCTCGCGGCGGAGCGGCCCAAGCGCCACTTCACGGTCGGCATCTACGACGACGTCACCCGCCTCAGCCTGCCGATCGACAACGAGTTCCGGGTGCCCCGCCCGACGGGCGAGGTCCAGGCCGTGTTCTTCGGGATGGGATCCGACGGGACCGTGGGCGCCAACAAGGCGTCGGTCAAGATCATCGGCGAGGGCACCGACCTGTACGCCCAGGGCTACTTCGTCTACGACTCCAAGAAGTCCGGCGGCATCACCGTCTCGCACCTGCGCTTCGGGCCGAAGCCGATCGAGTCGGCCTACCTCATCGACGCGGCCGACTTCGTCGCCTGCCACCAGTTCGGCCTGCTGGAGAAGACCAAGGTCCTGGCGTTCGCCAAGCCCGGGGCGACGTTCCTTCTCAACTCGCCGTACGGCCCCGACGAGGTCTGGGACCACCTGCCCCGCTCGGTCCAGCAGCAGCTCATCGACAAGTCGATCGACCTGTGGGTCATCGACGCGTTCGCCGTGGCGACCGAGGCCGGCATGGGCAACCGGATCAACACCGTCATGCAGCCCTGCTTCTTCCACCTGGCCGGCGTGCTCCCGGCCGACGAGGCGATCGCCCGGATCAAGGGCTTCGTCGAGAAGACCTACGCCAAGCGCGGGCAGGCCGTCGTGGACCGGAACTTCGCGGCGATCGACATGTCCATCGCGCGGCTGGGCCACGTCACCCTCGGGTCGGCAGCCACCGGCGACCCGATCCCGCCCCTCGTCCCGGACGACGCCCCGGACTTCGTGCGGACCGTCACCGCGGCCCTCATGGCCGGCGAGGGCGACCTCCTCCCGGTCAGCGCCTTCCCGGTCGACGGGACGTTCCCCTCCGGCACCACCAGGTACGAGAAGCGGGCCATCGCCCACGAGATCCCGATCTGGGATCCGTCGATCTGCATCGACTGCGGCAAGTGCGCCATGGTCTGCCCGCACGCGGCGATCCGGATGAAGGTCTTCCCGGGGGCCGCGGTCGACGGCGCCCCGGCGGCCTTCCAGAGCAAGGAGTTCAAGTCCCGCGACCTGGCCGACCACCGGCTCACGATCCAGGTGGCCCCCGACGACTGCACCGGCTGCGGCGTCTGCGTGGACGTCTGCCCAGCCAAGAGCAAGAGCGAGGTGCGCCACAAGGCCATCAACATGGAGCCCGCGATGGAGCATCGCGAGGCGGAGCGCCCCAACTGGGACTTCTTCCAGTCGATCGCGCCGCTCGACCGGACCCTGCTGCCGCACGACACGGTCAAGGGCGCCCAGGTCCTCGAGCCGCTCTTCGAGTTCTCGCTCGCCTGCGGCGGCTGCGGCGAGACCCCCTACCTCAAGCTCGTCAGCCAGCTCTTCGGCGACCGGATGATCGTCGCCAACGCCACGGGCTGCTCCTCGATCTACGGCGCCAACCTGCCGACGACGCCGTGGACGGTCAACGCCCAGGGCCGAGGGCCGGCGTGGGCAAACTCGCTGTTCGAGGACAACGCCGAGTTCGGGCTGGGGATGCGCCTCGCCCTCGACGCCCAGTCGGCGCACGCCCGCCAGCTCCTGGAGGGGCTGGCGCCGATCGTCGGCGAGGACCTCGTCGCCGGGCTCCTGACCAGCGGCCAGGACACGGAGACCGAGATCGCTGCCCAGCGGCAGCGGGTCGAGCAGCTCCGCGACGCCCTGGCCCGCGTCGACGGCGATCGGGCCCCCGAGGCGGCGCGCCTCCTCTCCCTCGCCGGCGACCTCGTCCGCCGCGGGATCTGGATCATCGGCGGCGACGGCTGGGCCTACGACATCGGCTTCGGCGGCGTCGACCAGGTCCTGAGCTCGGGGCGCAACGTGAACATCCTGGTGCTCGACACGGAGGTCTACTCCAACACCGGCGGCCAGGCCTCCAAGGCGACGCCGCGGGGTGCCGTCGCCAAGTTCGCGGCGGCCGGCAAGGGCACCGGCAAGAAGGACTTGGGCGCCATCGCCCGGTCGTACGGCGACGTCTACGTGGCCCAGGTCGCGATGGGCGCCAACGACGCCCAGGTGACGCGGGCGCTCCTGGAGGCCGATGCCTGGCCGGGTCCGTCGCTCGTCATCGCCTACAGCACCTGCATCGCCCACGGGATCGACATGTCGACCTCGATGAGCCACCAGAAGGACGCCGTGAAAAGCGGCTACTGGCCGCTCTACCGGTTCCGGCCCAGCGACGAGGACGGCCAGCCGTTCAAGCTCGATTCGGCAGCCCCGTCCATCCCCATCAAGGACTTCCATGCCGCCGAGGCCCGCTTCGCGATCCTCACCCGCACCGATCCGGACCGGGCAGCCGACCTGGCCGACCTGGCCCAGGGCGACGCGGACGAGCGCTGGCGGTACTACGAGCAGCTGGCCGGCATCGTCCGGAGCGTTCCCCACGTCCACCATCACGACGAGGACCCCGCTTCCGGGGCCGACCTCGCGGGCGAGGTCGCCGAGAGCCGAGACGGGCAGGAGGATCAGGCGTGAGCGTCGATCTGCGCACCCGCTACCTGGGCCTGGAGCTCCGGTCCCCGATCGTGGCCTCGTCGTCCCCGCTGACCGGCAAGGAGGAGACGGCCCGCCTGATCGAGGAGGCCGGCGTGGGGGCCATCGTGCTCCCGTCGCTGTTCGAGGAGGAGATCCTCAACGAGGAGATCCAGCTCAACCGCTCCCTGGAGGCCGGCACCGAGCAGTTCGCCGAGGCGCTGGACTACTTCCCCGCCATCGAGTCGTACGCCGGGATCGGCGACCGCTACCTGGCCCGCCTGGAGCGGATCAAGTCGTGGTCCTCGGTCCCGGTCGTCGCCAGCCTCAACGCCACGACGACCGGCGGCTGGGTCCGCTACGCCCGCCTGATGCAGGATGCCGGCGCCGACGCCCTCGAGCTCAACCTCTACCACCTCGCCGCCGACCCGGCCAGGACCGCGGTCGACATGGAGTCGGCGGACCTCGAGCTCGTCGCCGAGGTCGGCAGCTCGATCTCGATCCCGCTCTCGGTCAAGCTCAGCCCCTACTACTCCGCGCTGGCCTCGTTCGCCCACCAGGTCGTGGGCCAGGGGGTCGACGGGCTGGTGCTGTTCAACCGCTTCTACCAGCCCGACCTCGACCTCGACAGCCTCGAGGTCGTCGCCCGGGTCGATCTGAGCCGGCCCGCCGAGTTGCGTCTGCCGATGCGCTGGATCGCCATCCTCCGACCCCAGCTGCCGGAGGGCATCAGCCTGGCGGCCACCTCGGGCATCCACACGGGCAGCGATGTCCTGAAGGCGCTCATGGTCGGCGCGGACGTCGCGATGATGACCTCGGCGCTCCTGCTCTACGGGCCCGACCACGTGCGGACCGTGGAGGATGAGGTCAGGGCCTGGATGGAGGAGCGCGAGTACGAGTCCGTCGCCCAGCTGCGCGGCAGCGCCAGCGCGGCCTCGGTCGAGGACCCGTCCGCCTTCGAGCGGGCGAACTACATCGGCACGCTCCACTCCTGGTCGGCTCCGCAGGATCCCGCTCCCGCCCGACGCTGACGGGGGGTCCCGGGGCCGGACGGGCCTCCGCCGCGGGCCGCTCCGCGCACGAGGCAGGTTTCCCCGGCCGCGGCCCGTGCGGTACCCTCGCGACCCATGCACGACGTGAGTCCGACGTGATCTGCCCGACCTGCGGTACCCCGAACGACGCCGGCCAGAAGTTCTGCGGCGAATGCGGGGCACGCCTGGTCGCCGCGTGCCCGTCCTGCGGGACATCGAACCCGCCGGGCCAGAAGTTCTGCGGCGAATGCGGGGGCGCCCTGGCGACGGCCGGACAGGCTGCGGCGGGCCCCCGCCCCCACGACCCTGCCCCCGGCGCAGCCCCGGGGAGCGGATCGGCAGCCACGACACCCGGCGCCGAGCGTCGCGTCGTGTCGGTCCTGTTCGCCGACCTCGTCGGGTTCACCTCCCTCGCCGAGGGCCGCGACCCGGAGGAGACCCGCGAGCTCCTGTCCCGCTATTTCGACCTGGCGAGCGACGTCATCGACCGCTACGGCGGAACGGTCGAGAAGTTCATCGGCGACGCGGTCATGGCCGTCTGGGGCGCGCCCGTCGCCCACGAGGACGACGCCGAGCGGGCGGTCCGGGCGGGCCTCGAGCTCGTCGGCGCGGTGACGGCGCTCGGACCCGAGATCACGGCCAGGGCCGGCGTCCTGACGGGCGAGGCCGCGGTCACGGTCGGCGCCACGAACCAGGGCCTGGTCGCCGGCGACCTCGTCAACACGGCATCGCGGCTCCAGGGGGTCGCGACGCCAGGGACGGTCCTGGTCGGCGAGGCGACCCAGCGGGCGGCATCCCGGGCGATCGCCTTCGCCCCCGCCGGCGAGCAGGACCTCAAGGGCAAGGCCGCGCCGGTCCCTGCCTGGGTCGCCCTCCGTGTCGTCGCCGAGGTCGGCGGCCGGAACCGCAGCGAGTCGCTCGAGGCGCCGTTCGTGGGACGGCAGGACGAGCTCCGCCTGCTCAAGGACCTCTACCACGCCACGAGCCGCGAGCAGCGGACCAGGCTCGTCTCGGTCATCGGACCGGCCGGGATCGGCAAGACCCGCCTGGCGTGGGAGTTCCTCAAGTACATCGACGGTCTCGTCGAGCCGGTCTGGTGGCACGACGGTCGCTCGCCGGCCTACGGCGACGGCATCAGCTTCTGGGCCCTCGGCGAGATGGTCCGCGAGCGTGCCGGCCTGCGCGAGACCGACGACGCCGCCACGACCCGCGCCCGGATCGCCGAGACGGTCGCCGAGCACGTCCCCGACCCCGACGAGCGACGCTGGATCGAGCCGGCACTCCTCGCCCTCCTGGGCGTCGAGAGCGGCCTGGGCGCGGACCAGCTCTTCGGGGCGTGGCGGACCTTCTTCGAGCGGATGGCGTCGACCGCCCCGGTGGTCATGGTCTTCGAGGACCACCACTTCGCCGACACGGGCCTCCTCGACTTCGTCGACCACCTCCTGGACTGGAGCCGCAACGTCCCGATCTACGTGCTGACGCTCTCGCGACCCGAGCTGCTGGAGCGGCGGCCGGAGTTCGGGGTCGGCAAGCGCAACTTCGCCTCACTCCACCTCGAGCCGCTGTCGGCGGAGCAGATGGCCGGACTCCTGGCGGGCCTCGTCCCGGGACTCCCCCCGGAGGCGGTCGCGGCGATCGTCGCCCGCGCCGACGGGATGCCGCTCTACGCGGTCGAGACCGTCCGGATGCTCCTCGCCGAAGGACGCCTGGCCCAGGAGGGCGACACCTACCGGCCGGTCGGCGACCTGACGGAGCTGGCCGTCCCCGAGACGCTGACGGCGCTCATCGCCTCCCGCCTTGATGCGCTCGAGCCCGAGGACCGGTCCCTCGTCAACGACGCGGCCGTCCTCGGCCAGAGCTTCACGGTGGACGCGCTCGCGGCGGTGACCGGGATCGACGCCGCAACGCTCGAGCCTCGACTCCGGGCGCTCGTCCGCCGGGAGCTCCTGACCCTCGAGGCCGATCCCCGCTCGCCGGGCCGGGGCCAGTTCGTCTTCGTCCAGGCGCTCATCCGAGAGGTCGCCTACAACACCCTGGCCCGGCGCGACCGCAAGAGCCGCCACCTCGCCGCGGCCCGGTACTTCGACTCGCTCGGCTCCGACGAGCTGGCCGGCGCCCTGGCCGGGCACTACGTCTCGGCCTACCGGAACGCTGCCGAGGGGCCGGAGGCCGACACGCTGGCGGCCCAGGCCCGGGTCGCCTTGCGGGCCGCCGCCGAGCGGGCGATCCGTCTCGGGTCGCCGGCACAGGCGGTGACCTTCCTCGACCAGGCCCGCGAGGTGGCCCGTGATGAGATCGAGGTCGCAGGCCTGCTCGAGCTGAGTGCGAGGGCCGCGCAGGACGCCGCCCTGACCGAGCTCGCCGAGGAGCGGGTGCGGGCCGCCGTGGAAGCGCGCCGAGCCCTCGACGACGCGGACGCCATCGCCCGGACCACCGCGATGCTCGGGGAGTTCCTCATCACCGGCCTCCGTCCGGGGGCGGCGATCGCGATCCTTGAGCCGGCCGTCGAGGAGCTGGTCGGTGACGCCGGGACGCCGACCGGGCCGGACGCCAAGGGGATCGGCGCGGGTGCGGTCGCCCTCCTGGCCCAGCTGGCACGAGCCCTGTTCTTCAACGAAGCATACGAACGCTCGATCGAGATCGTCGACCGGGCGCTGGCTGCCGGGGAACGGCTGGATCTCGTCGACGTGGTCAGCGACGCCCTGATCACCCGGGGTGGCGCCCTCAGCCACCTGGGCCGGACGTACGAGGGAATGGGCGCGATGCGGGCGGGAGCCGAGCTCGCCGACCAGCATGGGCTGACGCGCACGGCGATCCGGGGACGCCTGAACCTGGGGGTCTTCCTACACGGCTCGGATCCCCGCGCCGGGCTGGCCGACACCCGGGAGGCACTCGACACGGCTCGCCGGCTCGGCCTCGCATCGTTCGTCCGCACGCTCGTCGGCAATGCCAGCAGCGCCGCCCTCGATGTCGGCGAGTGGGACTGGGCCATCCGCGAGCTGGAGGCGGCGCGCGAGGACAGCCCCGACGAGCTGGCCCGCAACTACGCCTCCTGGGGTCTGTTCTCCTTCCGGGCCTGGCGCGGCGAGGACGTCACCGCGGAGCTGGACCGCCTGGCAGCCTGGGCCGAGAGCTTCGACGAGACGGGCGCCCGCGAGGCCGTTCATCAGATCCGGGCAGAGGCGGCCTTCGGTGCTGGCGACCTCGCCCGTGCGCACGAGGAGTGGATGGCCTACGCCCCGTCCAACGCGCTGAATGGGCCGAACGCCTGCTTCTACGCCGGCCTCGCGGCGCTCCTCGCGCAGGACCCGGATCGGGCGTCGGCAGCCCTCGAGGCCCATCGACGAACCGGGCTGCGCGGGCCGCTGGCGACCCAGGACCGGCGGCTGCTCCAGACGGGGATCGCGATCCTCGAAGGGCAGCTCGACCAGGGGATCCGCAACGGGCTCGCGGCGATCGACGGCTATCGCCAGCTCGACGTCGATTGGCGCCTCGCGCTGGCCGGCCTCATGCTCGCGGCGACAGCGGGTCCCGACGACCCTCGGGTGCAGGCTGCCGCCGGGCAGGCCCGCGAGACCTTCGAGCGGCTCGGGGCCCGGCCGTTCCTCGAGCGGCTCGACGCCGCGAAGGCCTCGACGAGGGCCGCCACCACCGGCACCTCGACCGATCAGGCAGCCCCGGCCTCGGCACCCCACCCCGCGACGAGGATCCCGTAGAGGACCGCCAGGTCGACGGCGATCGACCCGATCGTCGAGCTCGTCGGGAAGGCCTGCGGATACATCGCCATCGCTCCAAGGGAGACCGCGGCCGAGGCGACCGCCACCTGGCGCCACCAAGCCTGGCCGAGGAGCAGCCCGCCGGCCGCGGCCACGAAGCCGACCGTCGGGACGACGAAGAGCAGGCCGGCGGCCAGGCGCGTGCCGCCATCACCGAGCGTCGGTGACAGCAGCCAGGATTGGCCGGACATGCCCTCGAAGTTGACGACACCGGTCGCGGGCAGCCAGCCGAGGACATGGCCGATGCCGTGGGCGCCCAGCACCCCGGCCACCACCAGCTTCACGATCGTCGCGTCCATCTCGGGGCTCCTTCTCGTCTGAGCATCCGTGCGTACGTTGTACGCTTGCGTACTGTGTACGCTAGCGCTACGATGAGGTCGTGTCAAGCCCCGAAACGCCACCGACCAGGGGATCGCCGGCGGGCGAGCTGCCACCCGAAGGTCCGTCGCCCGTTCCCCGACGGCCGACCCGCCGACTCCGCTCCGCCCTGACTCGCGACGCGATCGTCGCGGCCGGTGTCGAGCTCGTGGACGAGGGCGGACCGGAGGCCCTGACGATGCGGGCCGTCGCAGCGCGCCTCGGCAGCGGGGTGATGTCGCTCTACCGCCATGTCCCCGACCGCGAGACCCTCCTCGACCTGGTCCTCGACGCCATGACGGCCGAGATCCCCTCGACGCCCCCGACCGGGGACTGGCGGGTCGATGCCACGGCCCTCGCCCGCGACGTCCGGGCCGCCCTCCTCGCGCGGCCCCACCTGACGGTGCTCCTGACCTCCCGTGGCGATCGGCGCCCCGGCGGGCTCGTGACGCTGGACCGCGCCCTCGGCATCTTCCACCGGGCCGGCTTCGGCGAGCGAGAAGCCGTCCTCGCCAACCATGCCCTTGGCAACTACGTCGCCGGCGCGGCGCTCTGGGAGGCCGTCGGGATGGGCGGGACGACCGGGGCGGAGCGGCGGGCCCGGCGCGAGGCAGCTGCTGCGGCGATCGAGGCTCTCCCGCCCGAGATGGCGCCGAACGTCAGCTGGGCGGCCGGGGAGCTCTTCGGCGGCACCGTTGACGAGCGGTTCGAGTTCGGGCTCGCCACCCTGCTGGACGGGCTGGAGCGACGACGACAGGGCGACTGACCGACCCGACCGGGCTCGGCCTGGACATCCCCCGGGCAGGCCGGGGCGGACGGCGAGGGGTCCCGGAAGCTCGGGCCGGAGGGCACTTCAAGGCCATCGCACGGCGGTCGACGATCGGGCCACTGGATCGCGGTGCCGGTGCGCCGTGGATCGTCGCGTCTCGCAGAGGAGATCCTTCGTGACCGAACGGAAGCGGATGACCCTGCCCGGCCTCATGGCGAAGAAGGCCGAGGGCACCCCGATCATCTGGCTGACCTGCTACGACTACCCGACCGCCTACCTCCAGGACGAGGCGGGCGTGGACATGATCCTCGTGGGCGACAGCCTGGGCATGACGATGCTCGGCTATGACAGCACGCTGCCGGTGACGATGGACGACATGGTCCGCCACACGGCGGCGGTTCGGCGGGGGGCCCCGAACGCCTGGGTCGTCGGCGACATGCCGTACATGAGCTACCAGCCCAGCGTCGAGACGGCCATCCGGAGCGCCGGCCGGTTCATGGCCGAGACCGGCTGCGACGCGGTCAAGCTCGAGGGCGGGGCCGAGATGGCCGACCGCGTCGAGGGCATCGCCCGGGCCGGCATCCCGGTCATCGGTCACCTTGGCCTGACGCCGCAGAGCGCCGGCGCCCTCGGCGGCTTCCGGCTCCAGGGCAAGGGCGCCGCCCAGGCGAGGAAGATCGTCGACGACGCCCGGATCCTCGAGGAGGCCGGGGCCTTCTGCATCCTCCTGGAGCTCGTGCCCGACCGGGTCTGCGCGCTCATCACCGAGCGGGCCCAGGGCGCGATCATCATGAGCCTGGGCTCGGGTCCCGACGCCCACGGCCAGCTGCTCATCTACCACGACGCCTTCGCCCTCTACCCGAAGTTCAAGCCGAGGATGGCGAAGGTCTTCGCCGACGCCGGGGCCGTCATCCGCCAGGGCCTCGACGCCTACGTGACCGAGGTCACGGAACGGACGTTCCCGGCGCCGGAGAACTGGTTCGGGATGAAGGACGATGAGTACGACGAGCTGGTCCGGCTCGTCGAGGAGGGCTCCAAGTGACGACCGCGATCCGGCCCGACCTGCGCGAGCGGCTGGCCATCCCGGCCGACCGGCTCGACGAGCTCAACGCGCTGCTGCTCGATCCGGACGCGCGGGTCGTCAACGACCTGCTGGAGGTGGTCGCCCGCTACGGCACCCCTGACGAGATCAACGCGCGGGCCCGTGAGGCTGGCCAGCTCCCGGCGCTGCTGGACAGGGTCCGGGCAGTCAAGCCCGAGTACCTCGCCGACCTCGAGTGGCTGGCCGAGCAGCGAGCGCACAGCGCATTCGTCTCCGTCGAGGAGTTCCGGCGGTCCGTGCTTGGGCCCCGATACGACGCGATGACCTTCCGGGAGACGGCCCCGGTCACCCTCGAGATCAGCGCCTGCCAGTACTTCCCCTGGGTCATCGCCGCGGCCCGCCGCACGATCGAGCAGCGCTCGCTCATGCCGGGTCGCTGGATCCGGGTCCGCAAGATGCGCGAGCAGGAGCTCGACGGCGACCTGCCGGCGGTCCATGCCGCGATGCGCATCATCGGCGCCAGCATCGTCGAGACGCTCGACACGAAGGGCACCGACGGCTCGAACGTCCACCTCGACGGGCCGGCCACGATCACCGGCTACTTCGGCGGGGTCGGTCAGCCGAACGAGCACGCCCTCATGTGGGCCGACGAGTTCCTCCGCTACTACACCGAGTACGGCGTCCGCCAGGTCCTCAACGTGAACCCGGGCACCGTGCTCGTCGGCTATCTCCTCTACCGGCTCGGCGTCGACATCGAGTTCAAGATCTCGGTCTTCATGGGCAACGACAACCCGTACGCCGGGCTGTGGACGCTGCTCGGAGCGCGGCTCTTCGCCCGCGAGGACGGCTCGACTCCGCTCGTGGGCTTCAACTGGAGCAACTCGGTCGACAACACGACCCTGGAGATCGCCGCCCAGGTCCGCCGGGCCCTGGGACTCGAGGACGCCGTCCGCTTCGAGCACCACATCACCGAGACCCAGCGGAGCATCGTCCGCCAGCCCTACGACCGGCGGGCAGAGCTCGTGGCCCTGTGCGACCACGTCCCCAACGTCTCCGCCAAGCACGAGGGTGGCGACCCGGAGGTCGAGGCCGCCCACGAGCACCCGTCGGACATCCTCGACTACTTCCGCGACAAGGACGAGATCATCGCCAGCGGCGACTGGGACGCCCTGACCGACGACTTCATCGACAAGCTCGACGCGACGAACCACACGGCCCGCGACCTGACCGAGGCCGGCCTGGCCTTCGTGGCGGCCCAGGAGCTGCACCACCGGGGCTGAGCCGGAGCAGCCACTCCCTCGGCGCGTCGGTCGGGCCCGTCGATCGCGGGCCGGTCAGCGGTGGTGCCCGGCCGACGCAGACGATCGCGTTTCTCGCAGATACCAGTGGCACTGGTGCTATCACGGCACGGGGCTCGGGGCTGCGGCGATGAGCGCGTGGCCACGCTCGGTCCGTGGCCGAGTCTGTGACTCCTACCAGCGACGCTGGTGCTCTGCCGGTTCTCACGTTGATGGCACCAGCCACGCTGGTATGCGACACGAACAGGGCGCACGAACAGGGCAGCGGCCCGGACGAGCGGCCCGGGGGACCGAACAGGGCGAGCGGCCCGTGCGGCCGCCGGCGAGCTCGACCCGGCCGTGCAGCAACCGCTCGCCCGGGCGTCGTTCGGCTTGGCCCGGGCGTGGGTCAGGCCGGGGTCGCGGTGTCCCCGGCGGCCGGCCGCATCGCTGACAGCAGCCAGGCGAGCAGCAGGACGACCACGACCGTCACCGTCCCGATCGGCACGACGACGCCCCAGGCCGCCTCCTCGCCGCGGACCACCTGGACGAGCGGCGTCACGAGGATCGGGATCCCGGTCAGGAGCAGGAACACCAGGAACGATGGAGCGATCGCCGCGGCCCGAGGCTCGCCCCGATGCCAGCACACCGCCACGAGCAGGGTCGCCGGCAGGAAGAAGGCGAGGTCGAGGATGTGGACCGGGTTGGTCAGCACCCCGATGTCGACGATGGTCTGCGGCGTCGTGCCCTCGAGGAGGGCCGGGATGTCCTCGGACAGCCAGAGCGCGCCGAAGAGCAGGGCGACGATGATCAGGGCGATCCCGGCCGCTCGCTCGGCCCGCCGGTCTCGGTAGGCGACGAGCAGCTCGCGCCGGTCCACGGCCCCGACTCCACCGAGCAGCGCGAACAGGGCCAGCCCGAGGACCGCCACCCAGGGCAGGAACATCGGGCCGAAGGGGACGGCGAACGCGTAGATCACGTAGTTGTAGACCGTGAAGAGCAGCGCGCCGAGCCACAGCACGAATGCTGCGGCCGAGCCTCGAAGGGCGAGCCAAGCCAGGACGATCGTCCCCGGCGAAACGACCAGCAGGTTGACGACGTCCTGGGCGAGCGCCTGCGGCAGGAACGCCGCGGTCAGCTCGTCATAGAGCGAGCGGTCGAGCAGCGTGATCGCACTGCCGATCATCGCCACGGCCGCCATCAGGATCGACAGCAGCAGCCATGGCCGGGCCGAAGCGGGAACGGGCGTGGTGGTGTGCATGCCGGCACGATGGCCGATCGGCGCTCGCCCGGTGACGGGCCGAACGGGCCCCGCCGGGCGGGTCTCGGTCACCCGGATGGCAGGGCGGGGAGGGCCGTCGCCCTGCCGCCCCGGATCCGCCCCTACGCCCGCCCGGAGCGCAGCCGGGACACCAGGTCGTCGAGGTCCACCTCCTCGCCGACGACGATCGCGTCGGCCGGCTCCTCCAGCGCGTCGAGCTGGCTGTCGAGCAGCGACGCGGGCATGTAGTGGTCCGGCCGCGAGGCGAGGCGTCGCTCGAGGGTGGCGCGATCCACGCGGGGGTGCACCACGACCGCACCCTCGAGGCCGTCGAGCAGGACGTCGCGGTAGGCGGCCTTGAGAGCCGAGCAGGCGAGGACGACCGGGGAGCCCTCGGCGAGCGAGTGGTCCACCGCGTCCCGGACGGCACGGAGCCAGGGCGCCCGGTCCGCGTCATCGAGCGGGACCCCGCGCTCCATCCGCGCGATGTTCTCGGCCGAGTGCAGGTCGTCCGCGTCGATGAACCGGGCGCCGAGTCGCTGGGCCAGCGCCGACCCGAGCGTCGTCTTGCCGGCGCCGGCGACCCCCATCACGAGGACGACCGACGGACCCATGGCCCGAGGATACCCAGCCCGGCTCGGCCCCCCAGCCTCGTCCGGCACCGGGCTGTCGTGAGGCCCCACCGGTCCATCGGGCCGGCCGGCCCTCGCGGCGTCGACGGCGGCAGCCGTACGGTTCGAGAGCTCGTCCAGGGAGGTGGATCCATGCCCTACGTCGCCCTTGGCGTCCTGGCCCTCGTCATCGTGGGGATCGTCGCGATCCTCGCCCTCGCCATGCTGCGCCCCCGTGACGGGTCGGACCCCAGGGGACAGGCCGCCAGCCACCCGGGGACATCGCTGGGGATGTCGATCGGGATGCTGCTGGGCGGGCTCCTCGGGGTCCTGGTCTGGATCTCGACGGGCCAGTTCGTCTTCTGGGTGGTCTTCCTGAGCGCAGGCATGACGGTCGGCCTGGCCGCCGGCACGGCGATGGAGCGGCGCAGCCGCTGATCCGGCGCCTCAGCGCTCGGCGCGGAACGACACCTGGAGGGCGCCCGCGTCGTCGCGGAGCTCGAGGCGGTCACCGTCGATCCGGGCCGTCGTCGCCCGCCCGAGGGCGGCGAGATAGGCCGCCTCCTGCTCCATGACCGGACCCGGGCAGGCCATCCGGGTCGAGGCGAGCGGCCCGATGCCGAGACGTGCCCCCTCGGTCTCGTACGAGCCGTGGTAGTGGTTGCAGCCCGCCCGACCGCTCACCCGACCGTCCTCGTCGAAGACGGCATCGATGGCGGTCCCGGCGACGAGGCTGGCGACGCCGCCCCGACCGTTGTTGACGCCGATGGCCTGCCAGGTGACGCCCACCAGGGCCGGCTCGACGACCGGATCGAGGAGGAGTCGGTCGACGCCGGCGGCGTCCCGCAGGACGAGGATGCCGTCCTCGATCGCCCAGGTCGCGACCGCCCCAAGGGCCGCGAGGACCGCGGCCTCGGCGGTCATCGCGGGATCCGGGCAGGCCATCATCGTGGACGCGATCGGCCCGATCTCGAGCCGTTCCCCGGCCACGCGGCACTCGGCGCTGAAGCGGTTGCAGCCGCCGCTGCCGCTGACCCGGCCGGCCTCGAACCGGGCGCTCGCCTGGACCGAGTCGGGCACGACGCCGAGGGAGCCGTCCTCCCCGAGGACCGCCCGCACGCGCCAGAGCGGCCCCTCGAGCGAGCGGCCCCTGGCGTCGTTGGCGCCGTCGTCCATCGTGCCCTCCTGCGGATCGCGCGACCGCTCAGGCGGGATGTCCCAGGATGCACGGGCGCTCTGGGCTGAATCTACCCCGCGTTTCGTGACCGTTGGGCACCCCGACACCCGGCGGCCAGCGGGGCATACTCGGGCCATGCGTATCCTCGTCGTCGGCGCGAGCGGCTACATCGGCAGCCGGCTCGTGCCAAGACTCGACGCCCTCGGCCACGATCTTCGGCTGATGAGCCGGGACGCCCGGCCCCTTGCCGCCCGCTTCCCGGACACCCGTGTGGTGGCGGCGGACCTGCTGGAGCCCGCCACGCTCGGGCCGGCCGTCGACGGGATCGAGGTCGCCTACTACCTGGCCCACTCGATGGGCGCCGGCGAGCGCGGCTTCGCCGAGCGCGACCGGACGGCGGCCCGGAACTTCGCTCGAGCGGCGGCCGGGGCCGGGGTTTCGCGGATCGTCTACCTGGGGGGCCTTGGCGAGGACGACGGCGACCTCTCGACCCACCTCTCCAGCCGCCAGGAGACGGGCGCCGAGCTTGCCGCCCATGGCGTGCCGGTGACCGAGTTCCGGGCGGCGGTGATCATCGGCTCGGGGAGTGCCTCGTTCGAGATCCTCCGCCACCTGACCGAGCGCCTGCCGATCATGGTCACGCCTCGGTGGGTCCGGACCCGCTGCCAGCCCATCGCGATCGCCGACGTCCGCGAGTACCTCGTCGCCACGCTCGAGCACCCGGAGATCGTCGGCGTCGTGGAGATCGGCGGACCGGACGTCCTGAGCTACGGCGAGATGATGCGTGAGTACGCTCGGCTGCGCGGCCTCCGCCGGCTCATGATCCCGGTCCCGGTGCTGACGCCGCGCCTGAGCTCCTACTGGGTCAGCCTCGTGACGCCGGTGCCCTCCGGGATCGCCCGGCCACTCGTGGAGGGCCTCCGCAACGAGGTCGTCGTCCATGATCCGGGGCCGGCCCGGGCGTTCGGGATCACGCCCATCCCGTACGTCGCGGCCCTCCAGCGGGCGATCGACCGGACCGGCCGCCGCGACGTCGAGTCGACCTGGTTCGATTCGATCGACGCCCCCGACAAGGCGAGCCTGTCATCCATGACGTCCCAGGAGGGGATGATCGTCGAGCAGCGCCAGCGGGTGATCCCGGCCCCACCGGAGCGGGTCTTCGCCGAGGTGGAGCGCCTGGGCGGCGACTCCGGCTGGCCCTACCTGAACATCCTCTGGCACATCCGGGGGCTCATGGACCGGATGGTCGGCGGGGTCGGGATGCGCCTGGGCCGGCGCGACCCGGCGCGCGTCCGCGTCGGCGACGCCATCGATTTCTGGCGGGTCGAGGAGGTCCGGCGGCCCGAGCTCCTCCGGCTACGGGCCGAGATGAAGGTCCCCGGCCGGGCCTGGCTCCAGTACGAGGTCCTCCCCGAGAACGGCGGCAGCCGGCTCATCCAGACCGCGTTCTTCGAGCCCAAGGGGCTGCCCGGCCTCGCCTACTGGTACCTGCTCTACCCGATCCACGCGGTCATCTTCCGGGGCACGGTCCGGGTGCTCGGCGAGCGCTCGAAGACCGGTTCCACCCTCGGCCCCGAGGGCGCCACCGGGTAGCCCGGCGGCGCGTCGGGCGCCCCGGATCGGGGCCGGTCAGCCGCTGCCGACGACGGCCCGCCGCGCCCGTTTCGGGCCCGGGTCGGCGCGCAGTCCCTCGCCCAGGGCGGCGGCCGCCGCCTGCCCGGGACCATCCATGAGGCCGATCGCCGCGGCCCGGATCGCCGACCCATCGGCGCCGTTCGGGTCCAGGACGAGCCCCAGCCCGCTCCGCTCGAGGTCGGCGGCGATCGCGAACTGGTCGGTCGAGAACGGCAGGACGAGCAGCGGAACGCCGGCGGTCAGCGCCTCGGTGACCCCGTTGTTGCCCCCGTGGGTGATCGCGAGCGCCGCCTGCCGCACGAGCGCGACCTGGGGGATGAAGGGTCGGACGAGCCAGTCCACCGGCAGCGGCCCGAGCTCGGCCGGGTCCGCCGATCCGGTGGCCAGGGCCACCCGGACGTCGAGTCCTCGGAGAGCCGCTGCGATCCGCGCCAGGACGTCGGCCCGGGCCGAGAGGAACGTCCCGAACGAGACGACGACGAGGGGACGACCGTCGTCGGCCGCGAGCCAGCCGGCGGCCGCGTCGTCGGGCACCTCGTCCCGGACCAGCGAGCCCAGGAACGCGTGGCGGTCCGGCAGCCGAGCGGTCCGGACCGGATCGTGGAGATCCGCCGGGTAGCTGAACAGCACCGGCGCCCCGTGCACCGTGAACGCATCGTCGACGGCGGCCGCCCCCGGATCGAGCGCGCGCAGCGCCCCCGCGTAGTCGTCGGTGAAGCCGCGGGCCACCTCGTCGGCCAGCCCCTCGAGGACGGCGAGGCCTGCCGGGTCCGGGCGGATCACGCTCGGCCACGCCGGCGGGACGCCGTAGCGCTCCCCGGCGACCGGCAGGGCGGACGGGTGTCCCAGGACCACGTCGGCGTAGGGGATGCCGGCGGCCCGCAGACCGACCGTGGCCCCGAACGCCAGGTGATCGACGACGATGGCGTCGGGTCGGACCGTCTCGACCAGCTCGATGGTCCGGCGCCCGGTCTCGACGGGCTGCCACAGGAGGTCGCTCCGGCGGAGCTCGGCCTGGAGGCGGAGGGTGGCGAGCGCGCCCTCCCGGGTCGCGGCGAAGAAGGCCCGCAGGTTCTCGTCCTCGCCGCGGGGCTGCTCGTCGGCCCGTGCCGTGCCGGGGTTCGAGCCCCGACCCAGGACCAGGTCAACGCGCTCGAAGCCGGCCCGCGCGACGTGACCGGCCACCCCGGGACCCGTCGCCACCACGACACGGTCCCCGGCCTCCGCCCACGCCCCGGCCAGGGCCAGCAGCGGGAAGAGGTGCGAGGCGTAGTCGGGGCTGACGACGAGGAGGGTCACGCGGGCGCCAGGGCCCGGGCTTGGCGCGCCGACTCGTAGACGGGGACGAGGGCCCCGGCCATCGCCTCGACGGTGTAGCGCTCGTCGACGAGGCGCTCGGCCCGATCGGCCCGACCCGGCAGGTCCACGAGGTCGAGGACATCGACGATGGCCCGACCCAGGGCGTGCCGATCGAGCGTGTCGACGAGGCGCCCGGTCCGGCCGTCCTCGATGTAGGAGGCCGGGCCGCCGGTCTCGGGCGCCACCACGGGCAGGCCCGACGCGAGGGCCTCCACGATGGCCAGCCCGAACTCCTCCTTGCGGCTTCCGGACACGTAGGCGCCGCCGGGGGCGATCCATGGCAGGAGGCCCGACCGGGCGGCCGCCAGGACTCGCAGGGCGTCATCGTGGGGACGGTGGCCCAACAGCACGAGCGCCTCGGCCAGCTCGGGGTGATCCGCGACGACCGCCTCGATGCGGTCGATCTCGGCGCGCTCCTCGGGCGAGGGGTCGGTCAGATCGCCGCCGATGACGACGAGATTGGCTCGCCGACGCAGCTCCGGGTCGCCAGCGAACGCCTCGGCGATCCGGGCCATCCCCTTGACCTCGACCAGTCGCCCGACGCTGACGACGAGCGGCAGGCCCCGGCGCCCCGGACCGAGGCCCTCGATCGCGGCGCGGAGATCGGCGAGGATGCCGGTCGGCCGGTCGCCATCGGCCCGGGCCACCGCGGCCCGGGCGGCCCGGACGGGCGCCGGGTCGATGCCCTCGGGGATGACGTGGAACCGCCCGGGCTCGGCAGCCACGTCGACGCCGAGCAGCGCTCGCAGGCGCTCCCGTAGCCGGGGCCGGGGGAAGAGGACGACCTGTCGGGACGCGTCGGCGAGCCGGCGGACGAGCCAGGCCCGGAACCACAGGCCGTCGCGCGCGTCGGCCGCCCCGAAGGAGCGCCGGTCGAGGTCGCCCAGGCGCTCCATCTCGGCGATGACGGCGTGCGGATCGGGAGCGAGGGTGAACACGGTCGGCAGGTGGCGGCGGCGGGCGATCCGGAAGGCCGCGAGGCTGCCGACGTCGGCCATCCGGAGGTGCACCAGGTCGGCTGGGCGGAGCCTCAGGATGCGTCGCAGGCCCCGCTCGGCGGCGACCCGCGCCGGCCACGGGTCCGAGAACGACGAGCCCTCGTGCCGCTGGAGCGGGACGGGCATCACGGCGTGGACGTCGTCGGCCGCGCCCACCGAGGCGAGCGCCTCGGTGGCGGGCCCCCGCCCGATCGTCGTCACCGCGCCCACCCGCGGGTCGTGCGCCAGCGCGTCGCCGAGCTGGACGAGGAGGGTCGCGATCCCGCCGGTCTGGCCCTCGCCGGCATGGCTCAGCTGCGGGTCCAGGCGGCTCCCGAGGTGGACCTGGGCCACCCGCAGCGCGTCGTCGACGCGGATGGGGACACCGCCCGGGCCGAGGCGCTGGTCGAGCAGGGCCAGGCGGACCGCGTCGGCCAGGGGACCGTCGCCGGATCCGAGCGAGGCCACCATGCGCGGCAGCGGGACCGGTCGATCCCCGAGCGCCGCCACGGCGGCGATCCGTGCCTCGGGTGCCTCCTCGGGATCGGCGGCGAGGACTGCGAGGACGGGGGCCGTCCCATCCACGAGCCCGATCGTCTCGACGAGACGGCCACGGTCGGCCGGCTCCGTGGTCTCGACGAGCCTGCCCATGAGCCCGGTGACGACAGCGTCCGGCCGGCGTCCGGCCCAGCCCGCGAGCGTCCGCTGGGCGAGCATGCCGCCCAGCCGGCCGGCCGCCACCAGCGCGACGAGGTCGGTGATCGCCCGCTCGCCGGGGCGTCGGCCGACCAGGGCCCAGGCAGCGTGCGCCGACCTCCAGTCGACGCCGGCTGAGAGGAGCTCGGCCAGGTGGTCGTCGGCCTGCGGGCTCCGCAGTCGGGCGAGGGCGTGGATGGCGGCGATCGCGGTGACGGCGTCGTCGTCGGCGTGGATGGCCCCGAGCAGGAGTTCCTGGTCGCGGGCTGGCGCGTCCGATGCCACCGCGGCTTCGACGAGGTCGCCCGCACGCGCGATGACCTCGAGGATCGAGGTGGCCTGGCGGAGTCGGGCGAGCGGGAGGTCCATGCCCTACCTTCGGGCCACGGCGGCGCCCGGTTTCCCGGACCGCCTCGATCGACCCGCCGGCGTGGACCCGGATCCCGGGCCGATCACGTCGCGGCACCGTCCCCAAGGATGGACCCATCGGG
This sequence comes from Candidatus Limnocylindrales bacterium, assembly GCA_035458865.1. Taxonomy (GTDB): domain Bacteria; phylum Chloroflexota; class Limnocylindria; order Limnocylindrales; family CSP1-4; genus DATHYZ01. The sequence continues at coordinate 2,627 of DATHYZ010000260.1, read as the reverse complement.
CCCGCGAGCCAAGGGGCGGGCGGCCCGGGTCAGCGGGCGATCGACCGCTCCAGCAGGACCGCTCCCCTGCCGTCGAGGGCCCGGATCCGCCCGTCCCGGGAGAGCGTCACGGTGCCGCGGTGGCCGCGGTCGTCCGCGAGATCGAGCGTCCCATGGCCCCGGACCAGCGTGCCCCGGAGGCTCGGCGCGAGCTCGGCGGTCATCGTGCCGACCGCCGTCGCCGACCATGGCGCGAGGGGCTCGACGGTCGCGAAGGCGAAGCGGGAGGGCGCCGGCATCCCGAGCCCCCGCAGTCCGACCGTCGTCCCCAGGATCTCCTCCCGGCCCTCGAAACGGCCCACCGCCTCGAGGTCGGCCGAGACCGACAGGCGGAGGCTCGACCCGGGTCCGCGGCCGTCGAGGCTCGCGACGATGCGGGCACCCGTCTCGTGATCGCGTTCCTCGATCTCGGTCCCGGACGCATCGAACGAGGGCTGGCGATAGCCGCGCCCGAACGACGCTGCGGCGGCGGCGCAGAAGACCCCGATGACGGCGAGCGCCCGGTCGGGATCCTGGGGGCGACCGTCGCCGGGCAGGAGATCCCGCAGCTCCAGGAGGAGCCGGGTCTTCGCCGTGCGCCGGGCAAGGTAGCGGACCAGGGAGACGCCGTGGGTCTCGTAGGCCGCACGGGCGTCGCCGACGGGCGCGAACCCGGCGGGAGCGTCCCGACCCGTGCCGGTCGCCGGTCCGGGTGGCGGGGTGGAGGCAGCGGGCCGCCTGGTCATCGCTCGGTCCTCATGCCCCCTCTTCGGGGAAGGACCGGTCCGGGATGGTCGACAGGCCTCGCTCCAGCGCCTCGACCGCGACCTCGAACGACCGGTCGACCTCCCGGGGGAGCCCGAAGCCGCCGGCCGCCTCGAGGGTGACGAACCCGTGGAGCGTCGCCCGCAACATTGTCAAGAGGAGCCCCGCCGGACTTGACGCCGCCCGGACGATAGGAGGGTTCCGGCGCGGCGGCGTCCCGAGATCCGACCGGTCCGATGTCCGGTCCGTCCCGCGTCGATGGGAGGGCCCCGGATGTCCCTGTCGAGTCCGTCCACCTCGACGACCCCCGCGAGCACGCAGGTGGCGACCCCCTGGGCGCGGAGCGCGCGGGATCTCTACCTGACGGCGATGCTCCTGTTCGTCGTCACGATCGTCATCGGGATCCTGAACGGCGCCGACGCGGTCGAGTTCGATCGCAACCAGCTGCTCACCCACGTCCATGCGGGCACCGTCGGATGGATGAGCCTGGCGATCGTGGCGACCGCCTTCGTCCTCTTCCGCTCGTCGGACACCCTGCTGACCTGGGCCCTGGCGATCACCGTGCCGGGCTACGTCGTCGCCTTCTACACCGGGAACTTCCCCTTCCGCGCCGCGACCGGGGTCCTGGTCCTGCTGGCCATCGCCTGGCTGCTGGTCTGGCTCTGGCGGTCGTTCCTCGGCGGCGAGCGGACGCTCCCCCGGCTGGCGGTCGCCCTCGGTCTCACGACGTTCGCCTACGGCGCCGTCATCGGCGTCCTGCTCCAGCTCCAGTTCGCCCTCGAGACGACGATCCTGTCGGGCGACGCGATCGGAGCCCACGCCGGGGCGATGACCTTCGGCTACCTCGTCCTCGTGGGGATGGGCGTCATCGAGTGGCGGCTGCGCGACACCCGCGGCCTGCCGATCGGCGGGCTCGTCCAGGTCCTGGCCCTCTTCGCCGGCGGGCTCATCCTGTCCGTCGGCCTGCTCGCCGACCAGGGACAGGCCGCTGGCGGGATCTACCTCCTGACCGGGCTCGTGGCGGTGGTCCTCTTCGTCGTCCGCATCGGTCCGGCCGTCCTGCGGGCCGGCTGGGCACGAGCGAGCGCGTCGCGCCAGGCGGCCGCGGCTTCCATCTGGGTCGTGGTGGCCCTCGCGCTGTTCATGTACCTGGTGACCCTGTTCGTGACCTCGAACGACATCGCCTCCATCCCGCTCAACATGCTCATCGCGAGCGACCACGCGACGTACATCGGGGTCATCACGAACCTCGTCCTCGGGCTGCTCCTGGCACTCTCGATCGACCGGGCGGACCGCTGGCCGTGGGCCGACCAGCTGGTCTTCCTGGGCGTGAACGGCGGCCTCCTCGTCTTCGTGGCCGGCCTGATCCTCGACTCGGCCGAGGTCAAGCGGATCGGCGCCCCGGTCATGGGCGTCGCCCTGCTCTTCGCACTGGCCGTGTACGCGTATCGGCTCCTCGGCTCGAGCCTGTCGCTCGACGATGACGGCGAGGCCGCGACGAGCGAGGCGGCGGCAGCGGCAGCGACCACCCAGGCCGGGACATGAGGATCGCGGCGAGGCGGATCGACGACCACGATCGGAGGGATGCGTCATGGTGACCATCGGCCGGCGGCTCTACGACCTCATGTACCGCTTTGGGGCGCCGTGGGAGGGCGCGGACCGGGTCGAGCTGCGAGCCCTCGTCCAGGATGGCCGCTGCTCGCCCGAGACGCTCCGCCCACCCGGGGGCGGCCCGGCCCGGGCGATCGACCTGGGCTGCGGCTCGGGCAACGTCTCGTGCGAGCTGGCCGAGGCCGGCTTCGTCGTCACCGGCGTCGACTTCTCCGAGGTCGCGCTGCGGAAGG
>DATHYZ010000259.1:0-9021 GCA_035458865.1 Candidatus Limnocylindrales bacterium | reverse complement strand
GTGGGAGTCGACGGGAGCTCGAGCAGCGGGTGGCGTGGGACAGCCGTCGGCACGGTCGCTCGAGCCTCCTTCCCGGCCTCACGGGACCGGTCCGCCGGCCTCACGGGACCGGCCTCCAAGGACCGCGTCAGGGTAGCACTTCGCGGGTCGCGGCCGTCGGCATCCCGGCCTCCGGTCCATCGGCCGGATCGCCTGGATCGTCGCCCTCCACGAGCCCGAGCCGGTGGGCGGCCACGGCCGCCTCGGTCCGGTTGCCGACGCCGAGCTTGCCGAGGATGTTCGAGACGTGGACGCTGGCCGTCTTGCGGCTGATGTCGAGCGCCTCGGCGATGTCCCGGTTGGACCAGCCGGCGCCCACGTACCGCAGGACCTCGCGCTCGCGTGGGGTCAGGCCGATGGCGGCGTGGGCAGAGGCGCTGGCGGGGGCCTCGGCGGGCACGTCGGCGGCCGCGTGAGCGGCCAGGTCGAGCCGGGCGATCCGGGCCGAGCGGCGGACGACCTCGACCAGTGGCACGGCGCCGAGCGCCTCGGCGATCCCCAGCGCCTCGGCGAGGACCACCCGGGCCGTCGCACGGTCACCGGCGCGGAGGAGCGCCTCGCCCGCGCGGGTTCGGGCCACGGCCTCGGGGAGCGGTCGCCCCACGGCATGCCAGGCCGTCGCCGTGGCGAGCCAGGTCGCCGCGTCGCCGTCGCCCTCGAGGCGGAGCACCTCCGCCCGGACCTGCGCCACCACGGCCGCGGCCCGCGGATCGATGGCCCGCGCCATCGCCTCGTGCTCGGCGAGGTCGCCCTCGGGGAGCCACTGCCGCATCCACCCGATGATCGCCAGGCTGCGCTCACGGCCGAGGGCGAGGGCGGCCGGGTCTCCGGACGCGCTCGCCAGCTCGACGGCATCGGCCTCGACGCCCACCCCCAGGGCCCCGATCCAGGCCAGGGCCGGGTCGGGAACGGTCCCGGTCGTCTGGATGGCGATCGCCCGATCCACCACGGCCCGGGCCTCTCCCACCGACCCCTCCCAGACCGCGAGCTCCATGGCGGCCTCCATGAGGTCGGTGGCGGGATCCGGTCCGCCCATCGCCCCGCCCCTGGCCGCCGCAAGGACCGCCTCGGCCTCCGCCAGCTCCGAGCGGGCCTGATCGAACCGCCCACGGGAGGCGAGCGAGCGGCCGAGCTGCGCCCGGAGCAGGGCCTCTGCCCGCGGCATGGCACCGGCGAGGAGGGTCTCCCGAACGATCCGCTCGGACTCGTCCCACCGCCCCAGGTGGTAGAGCATCCGGGCTTCGTGCGCGCGAAGCTGGCCACCGAAGACGCGCCGGAGCCCGAGGCGTTCGACCTCCGCGTACCCGGCGCGGGCCGTCTCGAGCGCGTCGGCCGACCGACCGGCCCGGTCCAGGACCGAAGCGACGTTCATGTAGGCGATCGCGAGGCCCTCGACGGAGCCGACGATCTCGGCGATGTGGATCGCCTCGCGGAAGCGGGCCAGACCCTCGTCCACCCGACCGAACGAGGCCATCGCCCACCCCTCGATGCCGAGGCCCAGCGCCTCCTCGGGGAGGGCGCTCGCCGCCCGCGCCGCGCGGATCGCGGCCCGGGCCCCAACCAGAGCCTCGCGGGGCCGGCCGGTCATCATGTCGAGGGCCGCGGCGTGCGCCAGCGCCCGGGCGCGCTCGTGTGACGGCGGCTCGCGGGGGATGAGCCGGAGCGCCTCCCGGACCGCGGCCTCCGCGGCGACCCGGTCCCCGGCCTCCCACAGGAGCCAGCGCAGCCGTTCCTGCAGGCTCCCGGAGCGAGCCGGCTCGCGCTCGGGATCGACGATCGCGATGGCCCGTCGGACGAGGGTCACCGACGTCTCGTAGTCGCCCTCCATCGCCGCCATCTCGGCGGTCCGGTCCAGGACCTCCGGCAGGTCGGAGCCCACCAGGTCGGGTGCGTCGGGGACGCGCGGCCAGAGCTCGAGGATCCGTTCGTAGTGCCGACGCGCGATCCCGAAGGCGTAGACACGCGCCGCCGCCTCGCCCGCCCGGGCATGGGCGCCGATGGCCGCGACGAGGTCGCCCGCCGCATCCCAGTGGTGGGCAAGCACCGACGGCTCGACCGAGCCGGGTCGGGCCTCCAGCCGCCGGGACAGGGCGGCGGCCATCACCGCGTGGAGGCGGACTCGCTCGCCCGGGAGCAGCTCCTCGTACAGCGCGTCCTGGAGGAGAGCGTGTCGGAAGACGTAGCCCACGAACCGGCCATCGCGATCCGCCTGGCGCTGCAGGACCCCGTTCATGGCTGCATCGCGCAGCGCGGACGCCACCGCCGCGTGGGGCAGATCGAGCGCCTCGGCGAGGAGATCGTCGTCGATCCGGAGGCCGATGGCCGAAGCGGCCCGGACCACCGCTTCGGTCGAGTCGTCGAGGCTCGCGAGGCGGGTCAGCAGGATCTCCCGGAGACGCCCGGGCACGGCACCCCACTCCCCTCGCCCGGCTGCCTCGGCGAGCTCCTCGGCAAGGAACGGGTTCCCGGCCGACCGCTCCGCGATCCGGGGAGCCAGGCCCCGGTCGTCTGGGCCCAGGAGCCGGCTGACGAGTGCCCCGACCTCCGCCTGGGACATCGGTCCGAGCTCGAGGCGATCGGCGATGGGCAGGCGGCCGAGCTCGATCAGCCACCCGCGGAGCGCCTCGGAGACCGTGGGCTCATCCGTCCGCAGGGTGAAGGCGAGGAGGATCCGCTCGTCCCCGAGGCCACGCGCCAGGAACGCCAGCAGGTCGCGACTCGCCCGATCGGCCCAGTGGACGTCCTCGATGGTGACGACGAGCGGCCCGGCCCGAGCCATCCGCTCGAGCGCCCCGGTGACGAGCTCGAAGAGCCGAACGGCGGCGGTCGGGTCGCCGGGATCGGCGGCGGTCGGGACGTCCGCGGCACGGTCGACGAGCTCCGGGACCAGGCGGGCGAGATCGCGCCGGCCCGGGCCCAGGATCGCCGGCAGCGCTCCGGGCTCGGTCGCCCGGGCCAGGTCCCGGAGGACGGCCACGACCGGCGCATAGGGCGCAGCGTGACCGCCGAGGGGCAGGCAGGCCCCCTCGAGGACGGTGAAGCCATCCGAGCGCGCCTCGGCGATCATCCGCTCGAGGAGTCGGGTCTTGCCGACGCCGGCATCCCCGGCGATGACGACCAGTCCCGGCGAGCCGCCGGCCGCTCGCGCGAGATGACCGCGGAGCCGTTCCGACTCCATGGTCCGCCCGATGAACGGCGCCGGGCCCGTGGACTCCTCCATGGCGGCCGCATTCTACGGGCCGGCGGCGGAGCAGCGAAGGGGCCACCTGGCCCCCGACCACCGTGCGCGGTCGGACGCCCGAGCGGGAAGGCGGCCTCAGGCGGGCACGCCGAGTGATCCCTCCGGCTCGACCAGCAGCGCACGCAGGCGTCCCCGAGCCCGACAGAGGAGCGTCCGCGTCGCGGAGTCGGAGCGGCCCATGCGATCGGCCAGCTCGCTCCCCGACAGCCCGGATGCGGCCAGGAGGACGACCTGCCGATCGTGATCGCGGAGCCCATCGAGCGCTCCGCGGATCCGGCGCTGCTCCTCGCGGAGGACGGCGAGATCCTCGGTGGGCTCGATCGACCCGTCATGCCGCAGCCGAGGCTCGGCCCGATGGGCGACCTGCCGGTGCCGCCCGTAGCTCATCGCCAGGTTGGTCGCGACCCGGTGCAGCCAGGCCCGCGTGTTGGTTGGCCGCCGGTCGGCGGCCACCTCGGCCAGCAGACGGAGGAACGCCTCCTGGGCGAGGTCCTCCGCCTCCCCCGGGTCGCGCACCAGCGCCCTGAGATGGGACAGGATCTCGGGGCCGTAGCGGCGGTAGGCCTCGGCCACGAGCTCATCGGCGGTGTCCGGTCGCGTCGCTGCGCCGGTCTCCCGCGCCACCCTCACGTCCATCGTCGGTCCCCTCGGTCGTCGGACCGAGAGCTGAGCTCGATCCGCTGACCACGCTCGCCCTAAGCCGGGGACGGGACATCGGGCACCTGCCCTAGGGCGCGGGAAGAAGGGCGGCGGATCTCAGGCCCGGACGACCTGGAAGGAGGCGTCGGCGAGCGCCCCGGTGACCCGCGATCGGCGCGCGACCTGCACGATGCGGCGTCCGGTCACCAGTCGTCGTGGCTGGAGATGGCGAGGTCGCTCATTCCCTCGAGGGAGTAGATCCGCTTCGTGCCGAAGCCCTTGACCTCGACCTCGCCGCGATCGTGGACGGTCACGTCGTCGCGGATCAGCTCGTAGAGGTCCTCGGCCATCATGATCCCCATCGGGTCGGCGAGGGCCTCCATCCGGGCGGCCAGCCCGACCCCCGGGCCGAAGATGTCGTAGACGTACTTCTGGACGCCGATGATCGAGCCGACGACGGGACCGGCGTTGATGCCGATCCGGCAGATCCACTGGTTCGCCTGGGTGGCGTTGCGGCGCTGCAGGTAGCGGATCATCCGGAGCGCGATCCGGGCGATGTTGCGGGGGTCGTCGGCTCCGGGCTCGGGGACGCCGCACACCGCCATGTAGGCATCGCCGATGGTCTTGAGCCGCTCACCGCCGAACTGCTCCACGATCCGGTCGAACGACGTGAAGATGTCGTTGAGCTCCGCGACGAGGGCCGGCGGATCGGCCGCGATGTCCATGTCCGTCGAGGACACGAAGTCGAGCATCAGGATGGCGGCCCGGTCGAACCGCTGTGGCGCCGTGACCCCGAACTCCTTCCACTCCTCGTAGATCGTCCGGGGCATGATGTTGAGGAGGAGCTTCTCGACCCGCTCCTTCTCCTTGCGCAGGTCGCGGTTCTGGCGCTCGACCATCTTCGAGTACGACTCGACCATGTACTCGAGCTCTTTGAGCTTGGTGACGTTCTGGCACTCGACGACCAGGAGGTCCGTTCCGTCGCCCTCGTGGTGCTTGACGTCGACCGCGATCGTCATCGCCCGCCGGTTGAGCTTCAGCTCGAGCTCCGTCCGGTACGGCCGCCCGTCGGCCAGGCGCGAGCGCATGCGCTCGACGTCGAGGCCGGTCAGCAGCTCGTCCAGGCGAGGCGTGGCGGCCTCGTGGCCCGGGAACCACTCCCGGAAGCGTGGATTCGCGAAGGCGATCGACAGGGACTCCGGGTCGGCGAGAGCGAGCCCGACACCGGCCGATTCCAGCAGGAGCCGGTTGAAGCGATCGAGGTCCATCACCCCGCCGCGGACGCGGCCGGTGTGCCCGGAGCGGCGATGATCCAGGGAGCACGCACCCGGAGTTCATGGAGGACCGCAGCCACGTCGCCGTCCTCCATGTCGAACTCCTCGAGCGTGTCGCGCATGGTTTCGATCATGACGTCGAACGAGGGGCGGTCGATGCCAAGCCGGGCGTGCACCTGGGCCAGGTGCTCGTTCGTGTAGCTGGCGGGGCCGCCCATCAGGAACGCCATGAACTTGGTCTGATGGTCCACGAGACGGCGCATGTCGACGTCCTCGAAGTACGGGGCCAGGACGTCGGAGTCCAGGACCTTGTCGTAGAAGCCCAGGACCACTCGACTCAGGAAAGGAAAGCCGCCGTACCGCTCCAGGACGCTGCGAGCCATCTACCACCTCCGCTCGGGGACTTCACCATACCGTCGGTGGCTCGGCCAGTCCACCCGACGGATGCGGCACGCACCCTGGGTCATCCGACGTACGGACCCGCCTCGCCCGGGGGCTCCGCTCCGTCGACCGCCAGCAGCGTCGGCGCGCCTTCGAGCCCCAGGAGGAGGAGCGCCCCGAGGATGGGGCCGAAGGCCGGGAACGCCACCGCGGGGAGGGCGTAGAGCACCAGCGCCGGGACGGTCGGGTCGAGGGGCAGTGACCCGAGCGCGGCGTCGACCACCCCCTCCGCGAATCGCTGCGCGATCGCGACCGCGACCGACACCAGGACGATGGCCCCGAGGACCCGCCAGAGGTTCCCGGTCGTGAGCCACCAGCTCCGACGGAGCGCGTCGAGGGGGCCCAGCGCGTCGATGACGATCGCCGGCCCGACGACCGCGAAGCGGACGCCCAGGTACGTCACTGCGACCAGGACGAGGCCGAGCCCGGCGACGTACGCCGGGACGACCAGGAAGCCGACGGTCCCGACGGTCCCGAGGACCAGGGCCGACAGCCCGAGCACGGCACCCGCCGCCGCGAGCGCCGGCAGCGCCGTGAGGACCGAGCCTGCGAGCAGGGCTGGGTAGGCCGCCAGCCCGCGGGCGAGCGCGGACGACAGGGCGACCGGTCCCATCCCCCAGGTCTCGACGGCGATGACCGTGATCGTCCCCACCAGGACCGGCCAGGCGAGGAACGGCACCAGGAAGAGCCCTCCGATCCCAACGGCGAGCGCGACGGCGTCATCGCCGAGGGCCGCAACGAAGGCGCCGGCGGTGTCCGCCTCGAGGAGGAGATCGGTGAGCCGCTCGACCAGCCGGACGCCGAGCGCCACCTGCGCCAGGTAGACGGGGATGGCGACGATGCCCGAGCCGGCCAGGATGGCGCCGAGGTGGCGGCGGTAGACGGTCCAGGTACCGCGAGCGAGGTGCTCGATCGAGATCCGCGGGCGGTCGATGCCCGCGGGCACCGGGGGAAGCCTGTCCGACCGCACGATCGTCATCGCAACGACGCTCCATCCGCCGCGGTCGACCATGCCTCGGGCCGGGACGACGCCCCGATCACGCCCGCTGCCGCTCACCGCAGCACCGCCGTTCCGACGCCGTGCATCCACCGCCGTTACACGGGTCATGGGGAGGTCCGCAGCGGCTCCGGAACGCCATGAGGCCCGCCGGTCCGGCGGGCCTCATGGAGCGGGCGAGGCGGCGGGATCAGCCGTTGGCGCAGTGCTCGCCGCCCTCGCCCTTGCCCGCACCTGGCGTCCCGACGGGCGGGAGCGGAAGGGTCAGGCCGGCCTTGCCAAGGAGGGCCTCCTTGGCCATCCCATTGTTGTTGCTCGGACTTCCGGCGGCATCGGCCGCACAGACCGAGGACGGGATGACCCCGTGATGGAATGCGAGGGCCGGAGCCGGCAGAGCCAGCACGGCGATGAGCCCGATAGCGGCTGCGAGACGCCTCATGGCGATCCTCCCTGGGGTGGAGCTGGATGCCGACTGATACGCCGCCACGCTCCGCGCGGTTTCCGACCGGGCCGGGCAGGTCCGCGGCGGGAGCCCGGCCCGACGTCACGCCCGACCCATGCTCGCCGGCGACTGGATGGCGGCCGCTCGAGCCATGTACGCTTTCCGCGCGTCCCTCGATCCTGCACGAGTGGATGCGCATGGCACGAGCCACCGTCAACGAGACGCGAGCCGAACCGGGCCTGGGGGCGACGGGCTACCTCAGGGTGGCCGCCCTGACGGTGGGGTTCTCGATCCTGGTGTGCGTGGCTGGTGCCGCTGCGTTCGGAGCCCTCACGGTGGGGATCCTGGTGCTCGGCACCGTCTTCATGCAGTTCCCCGTCCTGGCGGTGCTGTCGGCGTATGTGGTCGGCCTCGTCCTGGCCGGCCGGCGATGCCGGCTGCACGGGATCTCCCAGTGGACCGGCGCGGTGGCCGTCTCGATCGTCCCGGTCCTCGTCGCGGCCGTCGCGCTGGTCCTGGCCCTGTCAGCGGTCGGGACCTGACCGGCTGGTCGCGAGCGCGACGCCGGCGTCCCGACGTTCGGTCAGACGAGGTCGGCGATCGCCTCGTTCCACTGCTGCATCGACCGCAGCACGCCGCCGTTGACCTGGGCATCGACGACGCCCAGGCCGTCCAGGCAGATGCCGCCGCGCATGACGAGGCGCTGCCACTCCGGAGCCATCCGGAGCCGGGCGAGCTTCTCCGGCTCGCCCTGGAGGAGGGCGAACCCACCGAGGTCACCCCCGTGGGCCCCGAGCAGGACGAGATCGAGGGCCTCGATCTCACCCGAGGCCTTGAGGCCGCTCCAGTAGGCGACCGCCTCCTCGAACAGGCGGCTCGCGGCGACCTCCCTGCCGACACGTGACGCGCCCCAACCGATGAAGATGCCGTAGTCGGCCATGCGATGTCCTCCCGGGAAGACCCTGCACCGCGGGTCGGGCTCGCCAGTGGCTCGGCGCGGTCCGGGCGGCCGTTGCAGGGCCGCGCGTCATCGCCCCCCGCGCGTGAGCGTCAAGGTTCGGGCCGTGGACCACGCGGGTCTAGAGGCCGAGGGCCTGAACTCCCAGCCGCTCCGCCGGGAGCTGGCGCGCGAGGGCCGCCTACCACCCGAGGCCCAGCGCGAGGGCCACCATGACGACGAGGACCGCGAGGGCGGCCAGGGCGGCGATCACGTAGCCCTCGATCCTGGACGGCTCGGTCGGGTACGTGACGGTCCGCCTGGGCCGAACTTCGTGGGACGCACCGAACGGATCCTCGCGAGGACTTTCCTCGGCAGGGCTCGGTGAAGGCCTCTCGGCCTCTTTCAGCCGGTTCGGGCGCAGGTCTGACATGACGACCTCCTGATAGCCGAGCGTAGACGCGGCGAGGTCGGTCGCGTTGCGGTCCGCCGTCGTTGGCCTGTGCTCACGTGGACCGTCAGTGCGCGTCTCATCCACGAGCCGCGAGCTGTGGCTGCAGATCACCAGAGGTGGACGATCGATGCGCGGCCATGGATGGACTTTGCGGTTCGCCGTCCTTGCATGTGGTGTCGTCCTTCTGTCGGGCCAGGTGCCGTCGGCCGAGGCCCGGATCGTGGGTGCCTCGATCGCCGATTCGGATTGGCCGACGCTGACGCTGCGCCTCGCCCTCGAGGGTCCCGTCCCGGCGAGGGTCTTCTTCATGCTCGAGGGCGAGACGTCAGGTGACACCGTCTGTGAACCCATCTCGGCCCAGGCTGACTACCCGGAAGGCTCCATCCTGAAGCCGCCCTGCGAGAGCGGCCGGACGTACGTGACCTCGTTCCCCGTCCCGCCTGGAGCGCGGGTCGAGTATCGCTACTCGATGGGCTTCTACGTCGACGAGGATGGCGGCGAGGTCTACGGACAGCGGATCATCTGGAGCGATGCCGTCGTCATGGGTTCGAGCGACC
>DATHYZ010000258.1:0-27022 GCA_035458865.1 Candidatus Limnocylindrales bacterium | reverse complement strand
TGCGCCATCGCGAGGTTGCGCAACGCGGCCTCCGACTGCACGTGCACGTAGCTCTCGTAGTCGTCGACCTCGAACAGCGCCTCCGCAGTGTCCGTCACGCGCCAGACGACGACCGCCGCGATCTCGATCGGGTTGCCGTTGCGGTCGTTGACCTTGAGCCGTCCGGTCTCGAAGTTCCGGATCCGGACCGAGATCTTCGGTCGCAGGGTGAACGGGTTGACCCACCAGAAGCCCTGCCGGCGGACCGTGCCCGCGTAGTGGCCCAGGAAGACGATCGCCCGGGCCTCGTTCGGGTTCACCACGGTCAGGCCGGCGGCGACGATGACGACCGGGATGGCCGCCAGGACCGGTGCGAAGATGAGCGGATCGAAGGTCTCCGTCTCGATCAACGACCAGACGAACCAGGCGAGCCAGGCGATGAGGGCGATGCCGGCCGCGATGCAGGCGACGGCGATCGGCAACCCGGGAAGTGAGAACGCGTTGCGCTCCTTGACCATCGAGATGGCCTCCTTTCGGTAGCACTATGATATCACAGCGATACTAGTGCCGAACGGCCCGACCCGGTCGGCTCTGGACGGCTGCGGCAGACTGGATGCGTCGCCCGAAGGGCGAGCGGATGGAGGGACCGATGACGCCCGCCCCACGCGCCAGGGAGCCATTCGCGATCGTCCCGGTGCTCGGCGTCGCCGCGGCGCTCGGGGCCGTCCTGCTCTGGTACGCCGCGCAGTACGGCTTCCACCGGGACGAGCTCTACTTCGTGGTCGCCGGCCGCCACCCGGCCTTCGGCTACCCGGATCAGCCGCCCCTGACCCCGCTCCTGGCGGCCGGGGCCGAGGCGATCCTGGGGCCGACCCCGGTGGGGCCGCGGATCATCGCGGGGTTGGCGATGGCGGCCACCACGGTCCTTGCCGCGCTCACCGCCCGCGAGCTCGGCGGCGGCCGGTCGGCCCAGGTCGTGGCTGCCGTGGCGATGGCCGTGACGCCCGGGATCCTCCTGGCCGGCCACCTGCTGGCGACCGCGACCATCGACATCCTGGTCTGGGCGGTCGTCCTGTGGCTGGTGGTCCGGATCCTGGGCGGCGGGGATCCACGACTCTGGTTCCTCGTCGGCGTGGTCGCGGGCGTGGGCCTCCTGAACAAGCACCTGGTCGTCTTCCTGGGCGCGAGCCTGGCCGCCGGCCTGCTGCTGACTCGCCGCGACGTGCTCCGCAGGCCCGAGCCGTGGGTCGCCGTCGGGATCGCGCTGCTCATCTGGCTGCCCAACCTCGCCTGGCAGGCGGCGAACGACTGGCCGCAGCTGGAGATGGGACGGGTCATCGCCGATCGGGACGGCCTCGAGAACCGGGTCCTGCTCCTGCCGATGCAGCTGATCCTCGTGGGCCTGATGGCGCCGGTCCTGCTGGCCGGGATCTGGCGGCTGCTCGCAGGCGCTGCGACGCGTCCGTGGCGCCCGATCGGCGTGGGCTACGTCGCCGTCCTTGTCCTCATCCTGCTGACCGGCGGCAAGGGCTACTACGCCGCCGGTTACCTGCCGGCGCTCGTGGCCGCCGGGGCGATCCCGGTCGCCGCATGGTTCTCCGGGCGGCCTGGCCGGCTCGTGGGCGCTGCCGCACTCGCGGTCGGTTCGGCCCTCATCGCGGCCGTCATCTCGCTGCCGATCCTGCCGGCCTCGTCGCCGATCGTCGCCGCGGTCGCCGAGGTCAATCCCGAGTCGGTCGAGCAGGTGGGCTGGCCGGAGCTGGTGGACATCGTCACGGGGGTCGTCGACGACCTGGACGCGTCGGAGCGCGCCAGCGCCGTCATCTTCACCGGCAACTACGGGGAAGCCGGTGCCCTGACCGTCCTGGGCGCCGACCGGGACCTGCCACCGGTCTACTCCGGCCACCAGGGCTTCCACGACTGGGGTCCGCCGCCGGAGGACGCCACCACGGTCGTCGTCGTGGGCATCTTCCCCGAGCACGCCGCGCGGATGTTCACCGGCTGCCGGACGGCGGCTTCCATCGACAACGGCCAGGGCGTGGAGAACGAGGAGCAGGGGCTGCCGGTCCTGGCCTGCGGGCCGCCGGTCCGGCCGTGGTCCGAGCTGTGGCCGACGCTCCGCCATCTCAACTGACGAGCTCGAGCTGACGAGCCCGCTCGTCGGCGAGCGGCCGGGAATCGAACGACCCCCGGTCACCCGGGGGTCGCATCGGTGCGCCGGCGGAGGCCGGCGCGAGCGTCGGACGGTCAGAAGACCGCCGGCGCTGCCCTAGGCGGAGCGCACCTGCGAGGCGCGCGGGCCCTTGGGGCTCTGCTCGATCTGGAACTCGACGCGCTCACCGCCGACCAGCCGGTCGAAGTCGATGGAGCTGTCGAGGCCGTCGCGGTGGAAGAAGTAGTCCTTCCCGTCCTCGGCGGTGATGAAGCCGAAGCCGCGATCGGCGACGACCTTCTTGATGGTACCGGTGGCCATGTCTGACCCTCTCTTCTTCTCGAACTCGAACGCCGACGCACGGTCTGTTCGAGAAGTCGGTCGACCACGCGGAGCATCCCCGCACGCTGCGGTGACCGCACCACGGTACACCTTCTGGGCCGGATGCGCTCCCGGGACCCCTGGGCGTGGCCGCCCGCCCTACGTCTCGATCTCGACCCGCAGCCGCTCCAGGGCCTTGCCGACCTCGCCGATCGCCTGGGCGCGGGCGAGCCCCTCGAGGAAGCGGAGACCCCCCAGCAGCTCCAGCTGGACGGCCAGGGTCAGCTCCGTCGCCGGGCCGTCGGTCGACGGGGTCCGCTCGACCGGATCGAGGTCCGAGCCCGGCGCGAAGACGGCCTCGGGGTCGAGCCCGTCGACCGCCTCGAGGTCGAACCGGGCCCGGAACCGGAGCGGCTCGGCAGCGGCCTCGAGCGCCACCCGCCGGTCGGGCGCGAGATCGGTGATCCGCCCCTCGGCGAGGATGCGCCCGGTCGGCCCGTCGAACTCCAGGGAGACGGGCGTCCCGACCGCGACCGGACCGGACGCGTCCACCGACACCCGTCGGACGCCCGGCAGCCAGACCGGGTAGCCCTCGGGTCGCGACAGGTGCGCGAACACGCGGTCCGGCGTCCGGGCGATGCGGACCCGACGTTCGACCTCGATCACGACCCATCTTCCTCCGACGCTGCCGGGACCCCAATGATGCCGTCCGGGTCGCCGCCACGTGGTGGCCGTCCCGCGCCGCGGCATCCTCGGCCACCACGGCGGGTCCAGGGCCGAACGGCACTGTCAGGGTCCAGTGGCCTCCGGCAGCGTGTGCGCCGGCCCGGGGCGACGGATGCGCCGCGACCAAGGCCCGCGCGAGCGCCCACGAGCGAAAGCCGGGGGCCCCGGAGGGTAGTACCGACGGCACGCAGGGACCAGGTCGGACCGAGCGGCACCGCCACCCCGGGCCGTGATGCGCCCCGGGGCGGCCGGATCAGTAGCGGAGGATCGCCGCGACTCCCGAGTGTCCCGGGACTCGCTCCGGCGGGCAGGCGTGGACCAGCGCGCCCGTCCCGAGCGCGGCCACGGCGGCGGCGTCGAGCAGGTCGCGGTCGCCGGGCCGGCGGGTCTCGTGCACCTCGACGGTCCCGTCGCTGCCCCAGCGACCCCAGCGCCGGATCCCGTTGGCGACGATCAGCGCGGCCACTCGCCCGTTCCGGGCCGCCTCCAGGACCTTCTCGACCTCTTCCGTCGTCAGGCCCGTCCCGGCGGCCTCGTGATAGCGCTCCAGCACGCGGTCGAGCCGTGCCGCGAACCGCGGCTCCACGATCGCGACGGCCTGGGTGTGGAGGTCCCGGGCGTCGAGGCGATCGGGACTGCCCTCGATGGTGTCCTCGACGATGTCCGGGTGCCGGGAGACGTCGCGGTACATCGCCGTGACGTAGCCGACGCCCGCCAGCACGAGCGGCGCCGGCTCCGGGCCGAGCAGGCGAAGCACCCCATCGTCGACGGCCCTCAGGAACCGGGCGATCTCCGGCTTGCGCGAGTCCTGGACCTGGCCGTGGCCGTGGAAGATGGCACTCCGGACACCGCGGCCGCCACCGGTCCCCGTGTGGAACTGGAGGGTGCGCTGCTCGAAGTCGTAGCCGACGACGTCGCGGAGGTCATCGGGCACGTCCTCGAGGTCGATCTCACGGATCGCGTCCCGGGTGGCCTCGAAGAGCCGCACGCTCCCCTGGCTGAGCGCGAGCACGTGGAACCGCCCGTCCGTCTCGAGCAGCGGCAGCAGCGGTCGGATGTGGCGATGGTCGCCCACCACCACGAGCTCCTCGCAGTGGAGCGGCAGCCGGTACGTCTCGATGCTGCCGTCGGCGAGGAAGACCGCGAGCCCGTCGCCCTGGTGCTGCCAGAACCACGGGTCACCGAGCAGGGGTCGGGCTGGCCCCAGGATCCGGTGGACGCGTGACGACGACGCGCCGTGGGCCTCGAGCGACTCCTCGGCGCAGTCGAGGAGGTTCCGGAAGCGGATCGGGTCCTGGGCGGCATCGACGCCGGCCGGGTGGATCGGCAGGTAGATCGAGACCTGGTCGTGGTGGTGGTCGGCCGCAAGGCGGGCGATGTCGGAACGGGTCAGGAGGGGCATGGGGCGGACCTCCGGCTCCAGCGGCGGTGGCCGCCCACGGCCAGGTCCCCCGGACGCGCTCGTTGCGCCCGGCGTTGCCGCGGGCGGGTCGCGTTGCCCCCAAAGGATACGCGCCGCTGGTTCGAACGACGAGAGCCGGTCCGCCCGTCCGAGCCTCGATGCCGCGGGGTCTGGCTCAGCCGACCATCCGCAGCGCGGTCCGCCGGGCCAGGGCCATGATCGAGAGCATCGGGTTGACGCCCGAAGCGGTGGGGAAGGCGCTCGCGTCGGTGACCCAGAGCCCGCGCGCGTCCCAGGCCTGGCCGTCGGGATCGGCCACGGAGTCAGCGCGGTCGGTGCCGATCCGGCAGCTCCCCATCTGGCGGGCCGTGAAGAGGAGGACCCGATTGGGCGCCACCCCGCGTCGCTCGATCTCGGCCGTGAACGACTCGAACCGGGCGCCGGCATCCCACTCCAGCGGCGGCGTGTGGAGGGTCTTGATCCGGCGCGCGCCGGCAGCACGGTGGATCCGGGCGATCTCGACCATGGATCGCGTGAGCATGGCCCGGTCGGCGGATCCGATGCCGTAGCGGATCCGGACCGCCCCGTCCCGGTAGAGGTCGATCCGGCCGGGCGCCCGGTCACGGACGATGGCCAGGAACGGGGCCAGCCGGGCCGCCTCCGCCATCCCCGCGAGATGCTCCTCGGCGGACCACCACGGGTACCCGGAGGCGATGAGCCCGGGGTGGGTCGGGGCCGCCTCGATCCGGAACCCCCACCGACCGTCGACCGTCGCGAAGGCGTCGCTCATCACCGACTGGGGGACGCCATGCCAGGGGTCGACCGGCTCGTCGTAGACGCCC
Organism: Candidatus Limnocylindrales bacterium; assembly: GCA_035458865.1. Lineage (GTDB taxonomy): Bacteria > Chloroflexota > Limnocylindria > Limnocylindrales > CSP1-4 > DATHYZ01. Next base: position 21,600 of record DATHYZ010000258.1, on the reverse strand, counting down.
ACCACCGCGGCGACCGGGTGGAGCCTGAGGTTCCGTCCGGCGGTCGTCGGGGCGATCCCCGAGCGGAGCAGCACCGCCGGCGAGAGGATCGACCCGCCGGCCAGGGCCACCCGCGGCGCGCGCACCGTGATGGTCCCTCCGGGCACGGATGCCTCGACGCCCTCCACCCGACCGTCCCGCACCAGGATCCGGCGGACCTCGGTCGCATCCAGGACCTCGGCGCCGTCACGACAGGCGTCGGCGAGAAACGTTCTGAGGGCCGATCGCTTTGCGCCCCGCCGGCAGCCGACGGCGCAGGGGCCGCACTCCCCGCAGCCGTCCACGTTCCGAGGGATCGTGTCGATCGGCAGGCCCAGGGCCGCTAGCCCGCGCTCCAGGAGGGCGTTGGGCCCGTTGCGCTCGCTCTCGGCCAGCGTGACGCCGATCGCGGCCTCGACCGCGGCGTAGTGCTCGTCGAGCTCCGACCCGATGCCGACGGCTGCCCATTCCTCGCGGACGACGTCCGGGATCCGGAGCGAGCTGCTCCAGTTGATGATGGTCCCGCCGCCGACGGCGCTGCCCGCCCGGATGGCGATCCAGCGGTCGTCCGTGGCGGTCAGGCCGCGGTCGAGGAAGAGGTCGGCCAGCCCGTCCAGCTCGGGGCCGCCGAAGCGGTCCTCGGCGACATGCCTGGCCCGCTCGAGGACGACGACGCGGAGGCCTGCCGCGGCCAGGACGGCGGCGGCCACCGATCCGCCGGCGCCCGAGCCGATGACGCACGCGTCGGCCTCGACCACCTCGCCGGGAGCGGGGGTCCGCGGCACGACGGGAGACAGCTTCGGTTCATCGGGCGGGGTCGGTCGGTAGCCGGTCAGGGCGCGGTAGGGCGATGTCTCGAGGCCGTAGGCGAGCAGCAGGGTGAGCCGCTTCAGGTCCTGGAAGGCCGTCCGCTTGAGGGGGATCGAGCTGGCCGCGAACCGCCGCAGGTAGGCCTCGCGGTCGGCCTGCGACAGCTTCGAGAACGCGGCCGGTCGGCCGGCCAGGGCGAGGCTGCCGACAGGCTGCTCGATCGCCCGCAGCAGGAGCTGCAGCTGCCGCAGGAGGGCGGGCCGGCCGAGCGCCTCCACCTCTGCTCGCAGGCGCTCGGGGATCCCCAGCTCGCTGCCGGATGGCAGGCCGTTCCCGCCGGGGACGAAGGTGTCGACGATCGCGGCGAGCGCCCGGTCGGTGTCGGTCATGGGTGCCGAGCCTATCAGTCAGGCGAGGTGGAAGAACGCCTCCAGCGGCTCGCCGGTCGTCTGGAGCATCGTCGCGGGCCAGCGCCGGTCCACGGCCAGGCGCAGCCGCAGCTCCACGTCGTCCCGGCCGGGATGATTGGGATCGTAGATCCGGAGCCGCAACCGGTCGCTCTCCACCTCGTAGGCCCAGGCCACGACCTGGTGGTGGCGGGGGAGCAGCCGGGGATCCGTCCCGAGCGCCCGGACGAGGCCGACGATCGCCGGCTCGCCGGCATCGATGGCGGCCCGGATGGACCGCCAGGCTCGCACGGTCTCGTGGGTCCGCGTCCGCCGCCCGAAGACCCGTGCCAGCGGGTCCGGCCGCTCCGGACGGAACGCCTGGAGGGAGTAGAAGCGCAGCGGTGCGCGGAGCCCGTCCAGCGACTCGACCTGGGCCCGGACGAGCGCCCGGAAGAGCGGGGTCCCCGGCAGGGGTGGCTGGTCCTGCGCCGGGGGCCGTTCGCCCCGCCGCCAGCGCGCCACGACCACCCGGCACATCCCGCCGCAGAGACCGTCACCGGCGTTGCCGACCCCGAGCGGACCGAAGGGGCCGAGGCGGACCCGGATGGCCGGTGCGTCGGCGAAGCGATTGGGGAACAGGAGCCCGTGGACGGAGGGCAGGAACCCCGGGATCGAGCCGGTGGCGCGCATCGGGACGAGGGTACCGCGGAACCCACCTGTCCCGGTCCGTGCCGCCGCCGCGCAACGACCGCCGCCCCGCCGCGTCACACGATCGGACCGTCGTCGCGGCGGGGGGATCGATCGGCGGGGGTCCAGCGGCGCGGTCGGGTCGGTCCGTCGGGACTTCGTCGGTCCTCCGGCGGAGCGGCCCGGCCCGCGATCTCGGCCAGCTCCGCCGCATCGGGGCCGCGGTACCATCCCGCTGTGCCTGCCAGCGACCGCCCGGAGGACCCGCCGGCCGAGGCCGAGGCGGCGAACGCCCCGGCCGGGTCCCAGGCCGACCGCCCGGCCAACCACCTGATCGGCGAGACGAGCCCCTACCTGCTCCAGCACGCCCACAACCCGGTCGACTGGTATCCCTGGGGCGAGGAGGCGCTCGCAAGGGCCCGCGCCGAGGACAGGCCGATCTTCCTCTCGATCGGCTACGCGGCCTGCCACTGGTGTCACGTCATGGAGCGGGAGAGCTTCGAGGACGAGGCCACGGCCGCCGAGCTCAACGTCGGCTTCGTGCCGATCAAGGTGGACCGCGAGGAGCGGCCCGACCTGGACCAGCTCTACATGGCCGCGGTCGTCGCGATGACGGGCCAGGGCGGCTGGCCGATGTCCGTCTTCCTGACCCCGGAGGGGCGCCCCTTCTTCGGCGGCACCTACTTCCCGGACGCGCCCCGCCACGGGATGCCCAGCTTCCGCCAGGTCCTCGCCGGCGTCCGCCGGGCCTGGGAGGAGCAGCGCGACGACGTCGAGCGGGCCGGCACCCGGCTGGTCGAGGCGCTCGTGGCCCAGCAGGCCGTCCCGGGCGACCCTGCGGCGACCCAGCCGGACGGGCTCATGCTCCTGGGGGCCGTCGCCGGGCTCGAATCGAGCTTCGACTTCGCCAACGGCGGGTGGGGGAGCGCGCCCAAGTTCCCGCAGGCGATGGCGATCGACTTCCTGCTCCGGCGCGCGGTCGCCGGAGACGACCGGGCGCTCGCGGTGGCCCGTCGAAGCCTCGACAGGATGGCCGACGGCGGCATCCGCGACCAGCTGGGCGGGGGCTTCCACCGGTACTCGACCGATGCCGTCTGGCTCGTCCCGCACTTCGAGCAGATGCTCTACGACAACGCGCTGCTGGCCCGGGCCTACCTCCACGCCTGGCAGGTCACCGGCGACCGCCGCTACCTGGAGGTGACCGTCGGCGTCCTCGGCTACCTCGAGCGGGAGCTCACGACGGCGGACGGAGCGTTCGCCGCCAGCCAGGATGCCGACACGGAGGGGGTCGAGGGCGCCACGTTCACCTGGGACGCGGTCGATCTGATCGCCACCCTCACGGCCGCCGGCGCCGGTGACGACGTCCCGCTGTTCGTCGAGGCGTACGGCGCCACCCCGCACGGCAACTGGGAGGGGCGGACGATCCTCGCCAGGGTGCTCGACACCGACGTCCTGGCGGATCGCTTCCGGATGGATCCGGACGAGGTCGACGCCCGCCTGGCGCGAGCCCGGGCGATCCTCCTCGAAGCTCGTCGGGCGCGCCCGCAGCCGGCCCGTGACGACAAGGCCATCGCGGCCTGGAACGGGCTCGCCATCGCCGCCCTCGCCGAGGCGGCCCGGGCGCTCGAGACGGAGCCGGACCCGGAGCTCGCCGACCTGGCACCGCGCTACCGTGCCGCCGCGGTCCGCGCTGCCGAGGTGATCGTCGGGGGGCTCCTCGACGGGGACGGGCGCCTGCGGCGGTCCTGGAAGGACGGCCGGGCCAGCGCGCCCGGCGTGCTGGAGGATCACGCGGACCTGGCGGAGGGCCTCCTCGCCCTCTACGAGGCGACCTTCGACGAGCGCTGGTTCGGGATCGCCCGCCAGCTCATGCACACGGTCATGCGCCGCTTCGCCGATCCCGCTGGCGGGTTCTTCGACGTCGCCGACGACCACGAGGCCCTCGTTGCCCGACCGCGCGACCTCCAGGACAACGCGACGCCGTCCGGCGGGGCGATGGCGACGACGGTCCTGCTCAAGCTCACGGCCCTGACCGGCGACCCCGACTACCGGGAGGCGGCCGAGGCCGCGCTCCGGATCGTGGCCCCGCACCTGCAGCGGTATCCCTCGGCCTTCGCCCAGTGGCTGATCGCCGCCGACCTGGCGGTCGCCGGGGTCCAGGAGGTGGCGATCGTCGGGGGACCGGCCGATGAGGCGACGGCCCGTCTCGTCGCCGCGGCGTTCCGCGGGTTCCGGCCCCACCGGGTCGTCGCCTGTGCGGCCGACCCGGCGACGAGCGATGTCGCCCTCATGGGCGGGAGGTTCCCTCTCAACGAGCGCCCCACGGCCTTCGTCTGCCGGGACTTCGCGTGTCGCCAGCCGGTCAACGAGCCCGAGGCGCTCGAGGCCCTGCTCGTCGAGGGTGAGGGGTGACCGCGCCGACGGCCGGCCGGCGCCGATGATCGTGGTCCGCGAGGTCCGTCCCGAAGAGCACGAGGCGCTCGGCCGGATCACCGTCGACGCCTACCTCCAGATCCCCGGGATTGCCGGGCACGATGACTACCTGGCCGAGCTCGCCGACGTCGCGGGGCGGGCGGCCCTGGTCCCGGTGCTCGTCGCCGTGGACGATGCCGATGGCCGCGTCCTGGGGGGCGTCGCGTACGTGCCCGGCCCGGGGCCACTCGCCGAGTCGGAGGGTCCGGATGAGGCCGGCTTCCGGATGCTCGCCGTGGCGCCCGGGGCCCAGGGTCGGGGCGTGGGCCGGGCGCTGGCGGAGGCATGCGTCGCCAGGGCGCGGGCGGCGGGCAGGCAGCGGCTCGTGCTGCTCACGCTCCCGGCCATGACGGCGGCCCAGGCGCTCTACGCCTCGCTGGGGTTCGAGCGCGAACCGAGCATCGACTGGGAGTACGAACCGGGCCGCTGGCTCTGGGGCTTCGCGCTGGGCCTCGGACCTGCGTCCACCGACCGATGAGCGAGCCCGGGCTCGGGGCCTACGGGCACGTGGTCCCCCGGGCCGCCGCGACCGTGGTCCTCCTGCGGCCCGGCCCGGAGGGGCCCGAGGTGCTCCTGGCCCATCGACCGTCGTCGATGGCCTTCGCCCCGGACGTCCACGTCTTCCCGGGCGGTGCGGTCGACGACGGCGACCACGAGGCGGTGCTCGCCGCCAGGTCACGCCGGACCGCGCTCGAGGCCGCCGAGCGGCTCGGCGGGACGCTGCCGCCCGACCACGCCCTGGCCCACCACGTCGCGGCGATCCGGGAGCTCGTCGAGGAGGCGGGGGTCCTGCTCGCTGGCCTCCCGGGTGCCGCCCGGCCCCTGACGGACCCGGGTGTCGTCGCCCGCTTCCGGGCTCGGCTGCTTGCCGGCGAGCGCTTCGACGCCCTCGTCGTGGAGGCCGGACTGGAGCTGCGGACCGACCTGCTCATGCCCCTCTCCCGCTGGGTGACGCCGCCGGTCCTGCCGCGGCGATTCGATGCCCGCTTCTTCGCCGCCTGGCTGCCCGACGGGGCTGAGCCCAGCCTGGTCGGGGACGAGGTCGTCGCCCACGGGTGGGTCCGGCCGACGGACGCCCTGCGCGGCCTGGCCGACGGGTCGATCCCGATGTGGCTGCCGACCTCGGCCAACCTCCAGCGCCTGGAGGCGGTCCGCGTCCATGCGGACCTGCTCGAGCTGGCACCGGGCCGGGCGGGCGTCCCGACCGTCGCGGAGGTCGCCCCGGACGTGCTGGCGGTCACGATGCCCGGGGCCGCCGGCGTCGACGGGCTGGAGGTCCGGACCTACCTGGTCGGCGGCCGCGAGCTCATCGCGGTCGACCCCGGCGATCCGTCCGAGGAATCGCTCCTCGCTCTCGTTGAGGCGACCGCGAGCAGCGGCGCCACGATCGGGGCGGTCGCCCTGACCGCGCCGGACCCCGACCATGCGGGCGGTGCCGAGTCGCTGCGCGACGGCCTCGGCGTCCTGGTCCACGGCGCCGAGGGCGCCGGCCGGTCGCTGCCGTTCCCGGTGGAGGGGCTGCCCGATGCCGCGGTGGTGCCGTCCGGCGACGTCCACGTGATCGCCGTGCCGGCACCCGGCCCCCATCCCGCGCACCTGGTCCTGTGGATCCCCGCCTCCGACTCCGCGATCGTCGGGGACCTGGTCGGGCCGGCACCCGCCCGGACCGTGCGCGGTCCGCACGACGCCGTGGCCTGGCGCCGGTCCCTGGCGCGCCTCCGGGCGCTGGGCCCGCGACGTCTCCTGGCGGCCCACGGCGAGCCGGTCGAGGGTGCTGCGGCCGTCGAGCGGGCGATCGCCGCGGCCGAGATCCGCCTGCCGGTGGTCTAGACTCGACGGCGTGAGCGACGAGTCCGGCGTGATCCAGGTCCAGACGACGGTCGGCCGTCCCGGCGACGCGGACCGGCTGGCCGCGCTCCTGGTGGACGGGGGGTTGGCCGCCTGCGCCCAGGTCGTCGGCCCGATCCGCAGCCGGTACCGCTGGCGCGGATCGGTCGAGACGGCCGAGGAGTGGCTCCTGCTGGTCAAGACCACCCGCGACGCCTGGCCGAGCGTCGAGCGGGCGATCCGCGCGGCCCACCCGTACGACGAGCCGGAGCTCATCGCCCTCCCCGTGGTGGCGGGCAGCGAGCGCTATCTCGGCTGGGTCGAGGCGGAGGTCGGCGCGGAACCCTCGTGACGACCGGCGGGCATCGCGGCCGGTCGGCGTTCGGGCGCCGGGCTCAGCTCCCGGCGGGACGGTCCTGGTCGTCGCCGCCCGGCTGATCCTGCTTCTTCGACAGGTCGGCCTGGATGTCGGTCGCCTCCTTGCGGGCCTCCTTGACGCCCCGGCCCAGGGCCTCGCCGATCTGCGGGAGCGTCTTGGGGCCGCGCCAGATGAGGACGACGACCAGGATGATGATCAGGACGACGATGAGGTCGACGGGCATGTCCGCATGGTAGCGGTTCGGCGACGCGGTCGGTCGGGCGGCTTCATCGCGCTATCGTGCGTCCCATGACCGGACCGGACGGACCGCTCCTCGTCTTCGGGCCGCGCTCCACGACGTACGACTTCGGGCCCGGACACCCGCTGACGCCGCGCCGCTTCGGGCCCGGCATCGACCTCCTGCGGGCCGTGGGGGCCGAGCCGGGACTCGCTCCGGAGCCCGCGCCGGTGGACGCGCTCCTGGCCTGTCACACCCCCGAGTACGTGCGGGCCGTCCAGCGACTGGGCCTCGACCCGGACGGCGATGCTGCCTTCGGCATCGGTCCGGGTGACACGCCGGCCTTCGCGGGGATGCACGAGGCGTCCGCGGCCGTCGCCGGCGGCTCGCTGGAGGCGATGGAGGCGATCCTGCGGGGCGACGTCGAGCACGCCCACCATCCGGGTGGCGGGCTGCACCACGCCATGCCCGCCCGGGGTTCGGGCTTCTGCGTCTACGACGACCCGGCGCTGGCCATCGCCCGGGCCCGCGCACGCGGCCTCCGAGTGCTGTACGTGGACCTGGACGTCCACCATGGCGACGGGGTCCAGGCCATCCACGCGGCGGATCCGGGCGTCCTGACGTTCTCCATCCACGAGTCGGGTCGCCATCTGTTCCCGGGCACCGGGTTCGTGGGCGAGCTCGGGCGCGGAGCGGCGGCCGGCACGAGCGTCAACGTGCCCCTGGAGCCACCGTCGGGCGAGGGCGTCTGGCTGGCCGCGGTCCGCCGGCTGGTCCCGGAGCTGGCCGCGGCCTTCGGCCCCGACGTCGTCGTCAGCCAGCACGGCGCCGACGCCCACGCCTTCGACCCGCTCGCCCACCTGCGGGTCACGACGACCGCGATGGGCGAGGCGGCCCGGATCGTCGACGCGGTTGCCCACCGCTGGGCGTCCGGCCGCTGGCTGGCCACCGGCGGCGGCGGCTACGACGCCTACCGCGTCGTCCCGCGGGCCTGGGCCCTGACCTGGCTCGCCGGCGCCCACCGCGAGGCCCCGGACCGGATCCCGGGCGCCTGGCGCGACCGCTGGGCGGCCGAGGCGGCCCGCTACGGCCAGGCTCCGCTGCCCGAGCGGTTCGACGATCCGCCGAACGCGGGACTCGAGCCGACCTCGCTCCAGGCCGACGCCGAGCGCCGTTCCGGGGCGACCGCGGATCTAGTCCGCCGCCTGGTCGTGCCGCGGTTCCTCCGCGAGGCCGCCGATCGGGGCTGGTGGTCCCCGCTGGCGCCGACCGGGCCCGGGGCGGGCGGCCCTGGCGGCGCGGGACCGGGAGCGCCGCCCGAGACGACGCCGACGATCGTCGCCGATCTCTCCGCGGCGGCGCTCGACGGCCTGGCCCTGGCGGCGCGGGTCATCCCACCGCTCGACGCGGCCACCGGCCGGGCGATCCTCGTCGCGGCCCTCCGGGAGGGCGGGGCGAGGGCCAGCGCGGCCATCGCCGGCGACCGCATCGTGGGGCTCGTGGTGTCGGTCGAGTCCCCTGCCGCCAGGTCACCGGGATCCGGGATCGTGGCAGTGGGCGTCGCTCCGGCGGCCCGAGGCCAGGGTCTCGCGGGCCGGCTCCTCGCCGCCCACCTCGCCTCGCTCCCCTCGGGCGTGACCGTGGCCGCGGAGATCACCGTCGCCGAGCGCGATCCGGTCGAACCGCTGCCGGTGGAGGAGCGCCGCGCGACGGCCGACGCGCTGTTCGCACGGGCCGGCTTCCGCTCCGTGCCTTCGTCGCCGGAGGTCCACGCCGAGGACCCGACGGCGATTGCCTGGGCCCGTACCATCTAGGGGTGCCGACGGCCCGATCCGGCGTCCCATCTCGATCGGGCAGCACGACCGGACGGAGGCCGGTCGGGGCTCGAGGGAACCCCGCGCGCTCTTCCGGACACCCCCTGGCGATGTCGCCGGTCGCTCGCGCCCGCCACAACGGCGGGCGGCCAGGCCGGTCGCGTCGCCGCGGGGCCCGTTGACGCGGCCATCCGAGCAGGTCGTGGTTGGAACCGAACAGGAGTATCTGCCTGCATGATCATCTACAAGCGCTACCACCGGATCGGCGTCGCCCTCTTGCGCGTCGTCGTCGGCGTGGTCTTCCTGTGGGCCGGACTCGAGAAGGCCATCGGCGTCGGACTGGGCACCTGGTCCGCCGCCGGCTTCCTCGAGTTCGGGACCTGTGGCTCGCTGGGCTGGCCGTTCGTGTCCGAGGTCGCGGACGGCCAGTGCTTCAACCCCACCCAGGCCTTCTGGGTCGGGCTGGCCGGCAACGAGGCCGTGATGACCGTCATCGACTGGCTCGTGCCGCTCGGCCAGATCGGCATCGGCGTGTCCCTCATCCTTGGCCTCCTGACCCGCTTCGGGGCGGCCATGGCCACGCTGATGATGCTGTTCTTCTTCGTGGCCGCCTGGGACTTCCAGTACGGCGTCGCGAACCAGCACCTCACCTACGCCCTGATCTCCGCGGCGATCGCCGGGCTCGGGGCCGGCAAGTACTACGGGATCGACGGGCTCATCGCGGAGCAGGTCGGCCCGGGCTTCGTCCGCCGCTACCTCATGTCCGGTGACCAGCCCACGCCGGAGGGGGTCATCCCGAACATCCCGGCCGCCTGACCTCCGGACCCTCGAGCCGCTCCACGACGGCGGGTCGGCGACCCGCCGTCGTGGCCTGTCCCGGGGCGGGCGGCGGAACCGCTCATCTGTTCTAATCCCATCCGGAGGCCTATACTCGCGGTCCCGTGACCGCAGAGCGCCCAGCGCGCCAGCCCAGAGCGAACCGCCCGGCTCCAGCCCGTCCGCGAGCCGGCCGCCGGCCGTCATCCGCGAAGGGATCCGGCGAGGCCGCGACGGCCGCGGCAGCCACCGCGGCGCTGGACCGCTTCGCGGCCCCGGTCCGGGCCTGGTTCGAGGCGTCGTTCCAGGCACCGACCGAGGCCCAGGCCCGGGGATGGGCGGCCATCGCGGACGGGCGGCATACGCTCATCCATGCGCCCACCGGCAGCGGCAAGACCCTGGCCGCGTTCCTGTGGTGCCTCGACCGCCTGGTCCTGGACCCGACGCCGCCCCGCACGCGCGGCCGGCCCGGCTCGGTCCGCGTCCTCTATGTGTCGCCGCTCAAGGCGCTGGCCTACGACGTGGAGCGGAACCTGCGGGCCCCGCTGGCCGGCATCGGCCTGGCCGCCGAGCGCCTGGGGGACCCGGTTCCCGCGATCACCATCGGCTCGCGGACCGGCGACACGCCGGCCGAGGACCGCCGCGAGCTCGCCCGGCGGCCCCCTGACATCCTCGTGACGACCCCCGAGTCGCTCTACCTGCTGCTGACGAGCCAGGCGCGCTCCATCCTGGCCGGCGTCGAGCAGGTCGTGATCGACGAGGTCCACGCCATCGCAGGGACCAAGCGGGGGGCTCATCTCGCCCTCAGCCTCGAGCGGCTGGAGCGCCTGCGGCCGGACGGGACGCCGCCGCTCCAGCGGATCGGCCTCTCGGCCACGCAGCGACCGCTCGAGACGATCGCCCGGTTCCTCGGCGGGACCGGTCCCGGGCGCGAGGTCTCGATCGTGGACGCCGGGACGCGCAAGGAGCTCGACCTCCGGGTCGTCGTCCCGGTGGAGGACCTGTCGCGCATCGGCGAGCCCATCCCGCTCGAGGAGCAGCCCGGCGGCCCGGCGACGGCCGCCGAGCCGCGGACGAGCATCTGGCCGGCGATCCACCCGCGGATCCTCGACCTCATCCGGGAGCATCGCAGCACGATCGTCTTCACCAACAGTCGACGCCTCGCCGAGCGGCTGGCCCAGCGCCTCAACGAGCTCGCCGGCGAGGAGCTGGTCCGGGCGCACCACGGCTCGATCGCCCGCGAGCAGCGCCTCGCCATCGAGGAGGAGCTCAAGGCGGGGCGCCTGCCGGCGCTCGTCGCGACGTCCAGCCTGGAGCTCGGCATCGACATGGGCGCCGTGGATCTGGTCGTCCAGGTGGAGGCCCCGACCTCGGTGGCCTCGGGCCTCCAGCGGATCGGCCGGGCCGGCCACCAGGTCGGCGTGCCCTCGAAGGGGGTCGTCTTCCCCAAGTACCGGGGCGACCTGCTCGAGGCGGCGGTCGTCGCCGAGCGGATGCACGCCGGCGCGATCGAGGCCACCGTCGTCCCGCGGAACCCGATCGACGTCCTCGCCCAGCAGCTCGTGGCCATGACGGTGATGGACCGCTGGACGGTGGACGAGCTCCTGGCCACGGTCACCCGGGCCGCGCCCTTCGAGACGCTCTCGCGGGACGTCCTCGTGGGCGTCCTGGGGATGCTCGCCGGCGCCTACCCGTCGGACGAGTTCGCCGAGCTCAAGCCGCGCGTCGTCTGGGACCGGACGACCGACGTCGTCGAGGGTCGGCGCGATGCCCGGGTCGTCGCAGTCACGAGCGGCGGGACGATCCCGGATCGCGGGCTCTACGGGGTCTTCATGGTCGGCGAGGCCGGCACGCCTGGGCGCCGCGTCGGTGAGCTGGACGAGGAGATGGTCTACGAGAGTCGGGTGGGCGAGGTCATCACCCTGGGCGCCAGCGCCTGGCGGATCGAGGAGATCACCCACGATCGGGTCGTCGTGAGCCCGGCGCCCGGCCAGCCAGGCAAGCTGCCGTTCTGGCACGGCGACGCGGTCGGCCGGCCGATCGAGCTCGGTCGGGCCATCGGGAGCTTCGTCCGCGAGGTCGAGATGGACCTCGGCCGCGGGGCCCGAGGGCGGGCGGCTGCGCTGCGGCGGCTCCGGGAGCGCCACGACCTCGACGAGCTGGCCGCGGAGAACCTGGTGGCCTACCTGGAGGACGAGCGCGAGTCCACGGGCGCCCTGCCGACCGACCAGCGCATCGTCGTCGAGCGCTTCCGCGACGAGCTGGGCGACTGGCGGCTGACGATCCTCACGCCCTTCGGCGGACGGGTCCACGCCCCGTGGACGCTGGCCCTGGAGCGGCGGCTCGGGGAGCACCTGGGCACCGAGGTCCAGACCATCTGGTCCGACGACGGCATCGCCGTGCGGCTCCCCGAGGGCGACCTCGAGGGGGTCGAGGCGCTCCTCTTCCCGGACCCCGAGGCGGTGGAGGACCTGGTCGTGGCCGCGGTCGCCGACAGCGCGCTGTTCGCGGCCCGGTTCCGCGAGAACGCAGCCCGGGCTCTGCTGCTGCCTCGCCGCCGGCCCGGCTCCCGCACGCCGCTCTGGCAGCAGCGGCAGCGGGCCGCCGACCTCCTCGCCGTGGCGAGTCGCTACGGGAGCTTCCCGATCCTCGTCGAGACCTACCGCGAGTGCCTGGCCGACGTCTTCGACCTGCCGGCGCTGCGCGAGATCCTCGGCGGCGTCGAGCGCCGCGAGATCGCCGTCCACGCCGTGGAGACCCCGCGGGCGTCGCCGTTCGCCAGCTCGCTCCTGTTCGACTACGTGGCTGCCTACATGTACGACGGCGACGCCCCGCTGGCCGAGCGACGGGCCCAGGCCCTGACGCTGGACCGTGACCTCCTGCGGGAGCTCCTGGGCCAGGAGGAGCTCCGGGAGCTCCTGGACCCGGAGGCCCTGGCCGACCTGGAGCTGGAGCTCCAGGGCCTCGCCGACGATCGGCGGGCCGGCAGCCCGGACGGTCTCCACGACCTGCTCCGGCGCCTGGGCGACCTGACCGGTGCGGAGGTCGCCGCGCGCTGCGAGGCCGATCCGTCGGTCGTCGCGTCGTGGCTGGCCGAGCTCCAGGCCGGCCGGCGGGCGCTGCCGGTCCGGGTCGCCGGCGAGGAGCGCTGGATCGCCATCGAGGACGTCGCCCGCTACCGGGACGCGGTCGGCACGCAACCCCCCGTGGGCGTGCCGGGGGCGTTCCTCGGCCCGGTCGCCGATCCCCTGGGCGCGCTCCTGGCGCGCTGGGCCCGCTCGCACGGGCCGTTCCTGGCCGAGGACCCGGCCCGTCGATGGGGCCTGCCGGTCGGGCTGGTCGAGGGGGCGCTCGAGCGGCTCATGGAGCGCGGGACGATCCTGCGCGGCGAGTTCCGGCCCGGTGGCGCCGAGCGCGAGTGGTGCGATCCCGAGGTCCTGCGGCGGCTGCGGCGACGGTCCCTGGCCCGGCTGCGGCGCGAGGTGGAGCCGGTGGACCCGAGCGCCCTTGCCCGCTTCCTGCCGGCGTGGCACGGCGTCGCTCCGGTCGGGACGGCGACGACGCCCCTCCGCGGCATGGCCGCGCCGGAGCGCCTGGCCGAGGTCGTGGACCAGCTCGCCGGCCTCCCGATCCCGGCGTCGGTCCTGGAGCGCGACGTGCTCCCGGCCCGGATCCCCGGCTACCAGCCACGCCTGCTGGACGAGCTCGGGGCCATGGGCGAGGTCGCCTGGGTGGGGCGGGGGAGCCTGGGTCGCGACGACGGGCGGGTCGTCCTCGTCCGGCCCGGTCGCGAGGCCCTCGCGGGTGGCCCGGACGACGCGCGACCGGACGAGCCCCGTCATCGGGCGATCCGCGAGCACCTGGCCCGTCGCGGCGCCTCCTTCTACCGCGACCTGGCCGCGGCCGTCGAGGGGTCGGAGCGGGAGCTGCTCGACGCGCTCTGGGACCTCGTCTGGGCCGGCCAGGTCACCAACGACACGTTCGCGCCCCTCAGGGCCCTCCGCTGGAAGCGGCCGCCACGCAGGGATCGCCGTCCGCGCCCCGGCCGGCTGACCGGCCTGGGGCCGCCCGAGGCCGCCGGTCGCTGGTCGCTGGTCGAGCGCCCGGACGCCGAGTCGGCCGCCGTCGTCCGAGTCGCCACCGAGCGCGCCCACCTCGTGGCGACGACGCTCCTCGAGCGCCATGGTGTGGTGACCCGGGACGCCGTCGTGGCGGAGGGGATCGAGGGCGGCTTCGCCGCGGCCTACGCGGTCCTCCGGTCGATGGAGGAGGCGGGTCGCATCCGCCGCGGCTACTTCGTCGACGGCCTCGGGGCCGCCCAGTTCGCCCTGCCTGGCGCACTCGACCGCCTCCGCAGCCTGCGCGAGCCTGTTCCAGGCGAGCCGCGGGTGGACCTGCTGGCGGCGACCGATCCCGCCAGCCCGTACGGCGCGGCGATCGCCTGGCCCAGGCGCGGGGACGATGACCGGCGGCCGCTGGCCCGGGCGGCCGGAGCGTATGTCGTGATGGTGGATGGCCGGCTCGTGGTCTACCTGGACCGCGGCGGGCGGTCGCTCCACCTGCTCCCGGCGGCGGATGACGCGGAGGTCGCCACCGTCGGCCTGGCGGCCCTGGGCGAGCTCGTCACGAGCGGGCGCGTCCGGGAGCTCGTGATCGGCCGGGTCGACGGTGAGCCGGTCGCCGCGTCCGGCCACCGGAAGTCTCTTCTGGATGCCGGCTTCGTCGCCGGGTACCGGGGCCTGGTCATGGGCGCGGGGCGCGGGGTGGCCCGCGACGGGTCGCCCGGGCGGTCCTGACCGTGCCGGAGGGCGACACCCTCGCCAGGACGGCGTCCGGGCTACGGCCCCACCTCATCGGACGCGAGGTCCGGGCAGCCAGGGCGAGCGGGCCCGGGCCCCTCCCCAGGGTCGACCGCCTCGTCGGCACCCGCATCGAGGACGTCGAGGCGCGGGGCAAGCACCTCCTCGTGCGGTTCGACTCGGGCCTGACCCTCCGGACCCACCTCGGCATGCGTGGCTCCTGGCACCGCTACCGACCCGGCGAGCGGTGGCGCCGGCCGCCGGCCCGCGCGCGGCTCGTCCTGGAGGTCCCGGGAACGGTCGCCGTGTGCTTCGACGCCCCGGTCGTCGAGCTGCTGGAGTCCCGGACAGAGGCGGTCCACCCGGTCCTCGCGGAGCTGGGACCCGACCTGCTGGCGCCGGCCTTCGACGCCGCCGAGGCCGTCCGCCGCCTGCGCTCCCCCGAGCGGGCCGCGACCCCGATCGCCGAGGCGCTCCTGGACCAGCGCGCCCTGGCCGGCATCGGCAACGTCTACAAGAGCGAGATCCTGTTCATCGACGGCGTCGATCCGTTCGCGCCGATCGGGAACCTCGACGACGCCACGCTCGAGCGGCTCGTCGCGACGGCCCGGAGCCTCCTCGCCGCCAACGCGACGCGGGCGGCGGGCCCGGAGCGGGTGACGACGGGGTCGGCGCGCCGGCGCGTCGGGCCGCTCTGGGTCTACGGACGGGCCGGGCGCCCGTGCCGTCGGTGCGGCACCAGGCTGGTAAGCCGAAGGCACGGGGCGCTGCCGCGGGTCACCACCTGGTGTCCACGCTGTCAAACCGGATGACCGGGGCCGCCGGGGCGACTACCCTGTCCGGCATGGAACGCTCGGCGCTCAAGGCTCGCCTCGATCGGGGTCCGCTGCTCGCCGACGGCGGGATGGGCACCCTGCTGTTCAGCCGGGGCATCCCCCAGCGGGCCTGCCTCGACGAGCTGGTGGCATCGCGCCCCGAGCTGGTCACCACGCTCCACCGCGAGTACATCGAGGCCGGCGCGGAGCTCGTCGAGACCCTGAGCTTCGGGGCCAACAGGCATCGTCTGGCCGGCTGGGGCCTGGCCGGCGAGGCCGCCTCGTTGAATCGTCGCGCGGCCCGCCTGGCCCGCGACGCCCGCGAGGTGAGCGGCCGCGAGATCCTCGTCGCCGGCTCGATCGGGCCGCTGGGGCCCCCGACCCGCGAGCTGGCCCATCTCCCCGACGCCGAGGTCCGGGCCAGCTACCGCGAGCAGGTCGACGGCCTGCTCGAGGGTGGGGTGGACCTCTTCGTCGTCGAGACGTTCTTCGACCTCGGCCACCTGCTGGCCGCGGTCGGCGAGGTCCGCGGGGCCTGCGCCCTGCCGATCGTGGCCGAGATGACCTTCGGGGAGGAGCTGGTGGCCGGGGACGGCTCCACGCCCGAGGCGGCGGCGGCGGCCCTCGCCGCGGCCGGGGTCGACGTCGTCGGGGTCAACTGCGGGGTCGGGCCGATCGCCTGCCTCGACGCGATGCGCCGGATGGCCGGCGCGGGCCTGCCCCGCTCCATCATGCCGAACGCCGGTCTTCCCCAGCGGGTCGAGGGTCACTTCGTGTACGCGGCCGGTCCGGAGTACCTGGCCGAGGCCGCGGAGACCTTCGTCGACGACGGCGCTGCCATCGTCGGCGGCTGCTGCGGGACCACCCCCGCCCACGTGGCGGCGATGCGGGTGGCGCTCGACGGGCACCGGGCCGCGGTCGCCGAGGCGCCGTCCGACCGAGCGCCCTCTGACGGAGCGCCGGCGGCCCCCTCCGTGGCCTCGGCGCCACCCCGGGCGACCCCGGTGGAGGTCTTCGACGACGGGACCGGGGCGCCGCCGCCGCCGACCGGCCTGGCGACGGCCCTGGCCGAGGGGCGCTTCGTGGTCTCGGTCGAGATCGACCCGCCGCGGTCCATCCGCATGGACCGGACGCTCGAGGCGGCCCGGCTCCTCCGGGATGCCGGCGCCGACGTCGTCAACATCAGCGACTCGGCCATGGCACGGGTCCGGATGGGCGCCCTGGCGGTGGCCTTCGCGATCCAGCGGGATGTCGGCCTCGAGACGGTCGTCCACGTCACCACCCGCGACCGCAACCTGATGGCCCTCGAGTCGGAGCTCCTGGGCGCCCACGCCCTGGGCGTCCGCAACATCCTGGCCCTGACCGGCGATCCTCCCCACGTGGGCGACTACCCCACCGGGACCGGGGTCTGGGACGTCGACTCCATCGGGCTCATCGAGATCCTGGCCCGCCTCGACGCCGGCGAGGACCAGGCGGGCAGCCCGATCGGCCAGCGGGCCGGCTTCACCATCGCCTGCGCCCTCGACCCGACCGCGGCCGATGCGGCGACCGAGTGGGACCGCCTCGAGCGCAAGCTGGCGGCCGGCGCGCACCTGGTCATGACCCAGCCCCTCTACGACGTCGCCCAGGTGGAGGCGATGCTCGAGGAGGCTCGACGCCGGTTCGGGCCGGGCGGCATCCCGGTCCCGGTCCTGCTCGGGATCCTGCCCCTCCAGAGCGCCCGGCACGCCGAGTTCCTCCACAACGAGGTGCCGGGCATCACCGTTCCCGCCGAGGCGCGGGCCGCGATGGCCGGCGCCGGTGAGCGCGGGGCGGCCGTGGGCGTGGACCTGGCCCTCGCCCTCGTCGAGGCGGTCCGCGGCGAGGTGGCCGGCACGTACCTCATGCCGAGCTTCGGGCGCTACGAGCAGGCGGCCGAGGTGGTCCGGCGGATCCGGGCTTCGGCGCCCGCGACCGCCCGCGTCGGGACCCCCGGCCGATGACCGCGACCGTCGTCGGGCCGTTCGACCGGGCGAGCCGCCTGGCCCGGCTGGAGTCCCTGCTGGCGGAGCGGATCCTCGTCCTTGACGGGGCGATGGGGACGATGCTCCAGGGCCACCGGCTCGACGAGGCCGGCTTCCGCGGCGACCGCTTCGCGGACCATCCCCGCGACCTGCGCGGCGACAACGACCTGCTCTGCCTGACCCAGCCGGAGATCGTCCGAGGGGTCCACGAGGCCTACCTGGCGGCTGGGGCCGACATCGTCGAGACGAACACGTTCAACGCCAACCGCATCTCGCAGGCGGACTACGGGCTCCAGGACCTGGCCCGGGAGATGAACGTGACCGCCGCGCGCCTGGCCCGGGCGGCCGCCGACGCCGCCGAGGCGGCCGAGCCCGGCCGCCCCCGTTTCGTGGCCGGTGCCCTGGGCCCCACGAACCGGACCGCCTCGATCTCGCCCGACGTCACCGACCCGGGCGCCCGTGGGGTCCGCTTCGAGGACCTGCGCCTCGCCTATCGGGAGGCCGCCGAGGGGCTGATCGAGGGCGGCGTCGACCTGCTGCTCATCGAGACGATCTTCGACACCCTCAACGCCAAGGCCGCCATCTTCGCCGTCGAGGAGGCGTTCGAGGCGACGGGCGTCCGCCTTCCGCTCATCGTCAGCGGCACGATCGTCGACGCCTCGGGCCGGACGCTCTCGGGTCAGACCGTCGAGGCGTTCTGGGTCTCGATCGCCCACGCACGACCGCTGGCAGTCGGGCTCAACTGCTCGCTGGGGGCGCGCCAGCTCCGGGGCCACGTCCAGGCGCTCGGCCGGGTGGCCTCGATCCCGCTGGCCGCCTACCCGAACGCCGGCCTGCCGAACGATCTCGGCGGCTACGACGAGACACCCGAGGAGACGGCCGCGGCCCTGGCGGCCTGGGCCGACGAGGGCCTCGTGAACATCGTCGGCGGCTGCTGCGGGACGACGCCCGAGCACGTGGCGGCGGTCGCGGCGGCGGTCGCCGGTCGCGCCCCGCGGGTCCCGCCTCCGGTGCCGCCCGTCCTCCGCCTCGCCGGCCTCGAGCCCCTCGAGGTCCCGCCGCCCGGCGGCGGCTTCGTCAACGTCGGCGAGCGGACGAACGTCACCGGCTCGCGCCGCTTCGCCCGGCTGGTCCTGGAGGGCGACTACGCGACCGCCGTCGAGATCGCCCGCCAGCAGGTGGACAACGGCGCCCAGGTCATCGACATCAACATGGACGAGGGCCTGCTCGACTCGCCTGCGGCCATGGCCCGCTTCCTCGACCTGCTCGCGGCCGAGCCCGACATCAGCCGGGTCCCGGTGATGATCGACTCGTCGCGCTGGGACGTCATCGAGGCGGGGCTGCGCTGCGTCCAGGGTCGCCCGGTCGTGAACTCGCTCTCGCTCAAGGAGGGCGAGGGGCCCTTCCTGGCCCAGGCCAGGCTGGCCAGGCGCTACGGGGCCGCGGTCGTGGTCATGGCCTTCGACGAGCGTGGCCAGGCCGACACCGTCGAGCGGCGCGTCGAGGTCCTGTCCCGCGCCTACCGACTGCTGACCGGGGAGGTGGGCTTCCCGCCCGAGGACGTGATCGTCGACCCGAACGTCTTCGCCATCGCGACGGGGATCGAGGAGCACGCCCGCTACGGGATCGCCTTCATCGAGGCGATCACCCGCCTCAAGGCGGAGCTGCCGGGGATCCGAACGTCCGGCGGCATCAGCAACGTCTCGTTCAGCTTCCGGGGCCAGGATGCCGTCCGCGAGGCCATCCACGTCGTCTTCCTGTACCACGCCATCGCGGCCGGGCTCGACATGGGCATCGTCAATGCCGGGGCCCTGCCGTCCTACGACGACATCGAGCCGGAGCTGCGCGAGGCGGTCGAGGACGTGGTCCTCGACCGCCGCCCCGACGCCACCGAGCGGCTCCTGGAGCACGCCTCGCGGGTCGCCGGACGGGGGACCGCCCGCGGGGCCGAGCAGGACCTGGCCTGGCGGTCGGCCCCGGTCGCCGAGCGTCTCCGCCATGCCCTCGTGGAGGGGATCGACGCCTACGTCGTCGAGGACGTCGAGGAGGCCCGGCTGGCGGCCGCTCGCCCGATCGAGGTGATCGAGGGCCCGCTCATGGAGGGCATGGACATCGTCGGCGACCGCTTCGGGTCGGGCCGGATGTTCCTGCCCCAGGTCGTCAAGAGCGCCCGGGTCATGAAGAAGGCCGTCGCCCAGCTGGTGCCGTACCTGGAGGCCGAGCGCGGGCCCGGGGGCCGGACCTCGGCCGGCACGATCGTGACCGCCACGGTGAAGGGTGACGTCCACGACATCGGCAAGAACATCGTCGGGGTCGTCCTGGGCTGCAACGACTACGAGATCATCGACCTGGGGGTCATGGTCTCGGCCGAGCGGATCCTCGAGGCGATCCGGGAGCACCATGCCGACGCCGTCGGGCTGTCCGGCCTGATCACGCCGTCCCTGGAGGAGATGGTCCACGTGGCCTCCGAGCTCGAGCGCGAGGGCCTCGCCCTGCCCCTCCTGATCGGCGGCGCGACGACCTCGCGGGCCCACACCGCCCTTCGCATCGCTCCCGCCTACGGCGGCCCCACGGTCCACGTCGCCGACGCCTCGCGTGCCGTCGGGGTCGTCTCGACGCTCCTCGACGAGGGCGCGCGCGGCGGCTTCGTGGAGCGGGTCCGGGAGGAGGACGAGGCCATCCGCGTGGAGCGCGGCGAGCGGTCCGCGCGCGAGGCACGGCATCCCATCGAGGAGGCCCGGCGCCACCGGCTCGCCATCGACTGGACCGCGACCGCCCCGCCGGTCCCGTCCTTCCTGGGTGCCCGCTCGGTGGACCTGTCGCTCGCCGACCTCGTCGAGCGGATCGACTGGTCGCCGTTCTTCGCGACCTGGGAGCTGAAGGGTCGCTATCCGGCGATCCTGGACGACCCGTCGGCCGGGGCCACCGCCCGCGAGCTGCACCGGGACGGCCTCGCCCTGCTGGACCGGATGGTGGCCGAGGGACTGCTGGAGGCCCGGGGCGTCGTCGGCTTCTGGCCCGCGGCCAGCACCCCCGACGACGACATCCTCCTGTTCGGGGACGAATCGAGGACGGAGGTCGCCGCCACCGTCCACACGCTCCGCCAGCAGATGGCCAAGCGGGACGATCGCCCGGACCTCGCCCTGGCCGACTTCACGGCGCCCCTCGGCTCGGGCGTCGGCGACCACGTCGGGGCGTTCGCGGTGACGGCGGGCCACGGGCTCGATGCGCTCGTGGACCGCTTCCACGCCGCGCACGACGACTACTCGGGGATCCTGGCCAAGGCGCTCGCCGACCGCCTGGCCGAGGCCTACGCCGAGCGGCTCCACGAGCTGGTCCGGCGTGAGCTCTGGGGCTATGCCCCGAACGAGGCCCTGGACAACGCCGCCCTCATCGCCGAGCGGTACCAGGGCATCCGTCCGGCCCCGGGCTACCCGGCCATTCCCGACCACACCGAGAAGCGGACGCTCTTCGCCCTCCTGGGGGCCGAGGAGCGGGCCGGCATGCGCCTCACCGAGACCTGCGCGATGCTGCCCGCCGCGTCGGTGTCCGGGCTCTACTTCTGGCATCCGGCCGCGAGCTACTTCGGGATCGGCCGGATCGGCCACGACCAGCTCGAGGACTACGCCCGGCGCAAGGGCTGGAGCGTGGACGAGGCGACCCGCTGGCTGCGTCCGAACCTCGCGGCGTCGTGAGCGGCCCGGCCTGGGAGGACGAGGAGCGTCACGGATGAGCGAGATCGACGTGCAGTGCGAGCCGGAGGGGACCCGCTGGACCTGTCGGGTCACCGTGACCGAGGGCGGGACCGCCACCCAGCACCTGGTGAGCGTGGATCCAGGCGAGGTCGCCCGCCTCGAGCCGGGGTCCGCCGATCCCACGGCGCTCGTCCGCCGCAGCTTCGAGTTCCTCCTCGAGCGGGAGCCGAAGGAGTCGATCCTGCGGGCCTTCGACCTCCCGGTCATCGGTCGCTACTTCCCGGACTGGGAGGGGGCGGTCCGCCGGGGCTGAGGCGGCGCCGTCCGGGTCGTCGCCGTGGCGGCGAGGCCCTATCATCCCTCGCCATGTGCGAGCACTTCGTCGCCCGGGCCGACGAGCCCTTCCGGATCGACGAGCTCTGGCCGCTCGCGGAGCGGGTCGAACGCTGGGGCCTGGGTGGCTTCGGCTGGGGCGCGGCCTGGCTGACCACGGACCCGACGGCGCCGCTGGCCGCCCATCGCGACGTCCGGGCCTTCCGGGACGACGCCGCCGGGCGGGACGCCGTCGGGGCGATCGAGACCACGGCCCTGCTCGTTCACCTCCGACGCCCGTCGCGGCTCGCCACCCTCGGCCCGGCCGACACGCAGCCGTTCGTCGACCCGGCTGGCCGCTTCGCCTTCGGCCACAACGGCGATCTCCGCGACTGGCGGTCGTGGCGCCGGCGCTACCAGGCCCAGGGCCGGATCGCCGGCCGCGCCGACTCCGAGGTCGGCGCCCGCTGGCTCGAGGATGCGTGGGACGCCGACGAGCCCGTGCCCCACCTCCTGGGCGTCCTCCACGACACGTTCGGCGGGCAGG
>DATHYZ010000257.1:0-10366 GCA_035458865.1 Candidatus Limnocylindrales bacterium | reverse complement strand
GGCCCAGACCACCAGCTGCTCCACGGCCGCGGCGCGGAAGGTGTCGCCGGCGGCCAGCAGCACCTGCTTCCCCTCGGCCTTCAGGAGGTGGGCCAGCTTGGCGATGGTCGTGGTCTTGCCGGTGCCGTTGACGCCCACCACGAGGATGACCGCCGGGCCCCCGTCCACGGCCGGCGCGGGGACCCAGCCGGGCTCGCGGGCGACGAGGCGAGCGGCCAGCTCGGCGCGGACGGCCGCCTCCGCGGTCGGGGCATCGTGGCGCTCGCGTGCGCGCTCGACCACCTCCATGGCCAGCGCCCCCCCGACGTCACCGGCGATGAGGGTCTCCTCGACCTCCTCCCACGTCGCCGGGTCGATGGCGGTCCCGGTCAGGAAACCGCGGAGTCGGGACATGAAGCCCGAGCGGCTGCGCTCCAGACCCTCCTCGAAGCGCGGCTCGAGCACGGCCGGGTCGTCGGGAACGGGTCGGTCCACGAGATCGCCCACCGCCGGGGCCGGCTCGCCACCAGGGTCCGCATCGATGACGGGCGCCGGGGGGTCCGCTCGGGTCGGCGGCTCGTCGGAGGTGCCAGCCACCGCCTCGGAGGCCGGCGCCACCTCGGGGACCGGCGCTACCTCGGGGGCCGGGAGATCCGGCGGCTCCGCCGGAGCCTCGGGCTCCCCGGCGACCTCCGCGGGTGGGGTGTCCGTCGCGGCCTCGCCAGTCGGATCGGGCTCCTCCTCCCCGGCAAGGCGGCGCCAGAGCCGCATCTCAGGTCCTTCCCGCGGCGCCGTCGCCGGCTGCGTCCGCGATCGCCCGGGCCTCGTCGAGGCGGAGGCTGATGACCCGGCTCACGGAGTCGTCGCCGACCGTGACGCCGTACAGGGCATCGGCCGACTCGATCGTGCCCCGGTTGTGGGTGATGACGATGAACTGCGTCTGCTCGGCGAGCGACCGCAGCGACTCGGTGAACCGCCCGATGTTGGCCTCGTCGAGCGCCGCGTCGACCTCGTCGAGGACGCAGAACGGGACGGGACGAACCTCGAGCATCGCGAACAGCAGGGCGACGGCGGTGAGGGCCCGCTCGCCACCCGAGAGCATCGCCAGGGTCTGGGGCTTCTTCCCGGGCGGCCGGGCCACGATCTCGACGCCGGTCGCCGACAGGTCGGCCGGATCGGTCAGCGACAGCCGGGCGAATCCACCCCCGAAGAGCTGCTGGAAGCGCGAATCGAATGCCGTCTCGAGGGCCTTGAACGTCGCCTGGAACTGGGCGGTGATGAGCGCGTCCAGCTCGCCGATCAGCTGGCGGGTGCTGCCGATCGCCGAGCGCAGATCGGCCTGCTGTGCCTCCATCGCCTCCAGGCGCTGCCGCAGCTCGGCGTACTCCTCGGCGGCGAATGGATTCGCGGCACCAAGCTCATGGAAACGGCGTCTCAGCGATCCCAACCGGCCCGTGGACGGGGCTTCCTCGGCCGGAGGCGAGGAAGTCCAGCGCGGCACGACCGCCTCGAGGAGCGCCTCCAGGCGGGAGGCCTCTTCGGACCCGTCAGCATCCTCGGCGACCTCCTGCCCATCGGTCCCGCCCGGGGCGGCGTCGCGCTGCGGGTCGTCGCCGATGGCCGCGACAAGGGCGCGTACCCCGGGTTCACCGAGGCCGGCCAGCTCCACGAGGACGCTCTCGCGGATCGAGTCGAGTGCCAGGCGAGCCTCGAGATCCTCCACGTCAGCCCGGCGAAGTCGGTCGTCGGCGAGCCGGAGGCGCTCGCGCGCGCCCGCTGCCTCACGCTCGATGCCCGCGAGTCGGGTCCGGTCGGCGGCATCGGCGGAGCGGAGCGCTTCGAGATCGGTCCTGGCCTGCTCCTCGACCGCGGAACTCGTGGCGAGATCGGTCCGCGCCTCGGCCAGCGCCGTTTCCGTGCGACCCCGATCGGCCAGCATCGCCTCGACCTCGACGCGGCTCCGCCGCAGTCGTTCCTCGGCCATGGCCGTGGCGGCCTCCGCGCGGGCGCGCGCTCCCTCCGAGCTGCGGCGCGAGGCATCGACCTCGGCGACCTGGGCCGCAAGGCGGTCGCGCTCGGCGCGCAGCTCCCGAACCCGCTCCTGCCAGGCAGCGACCGCGTCGGCATCCGTCCCACTCGTATCGTCCGCGATGCCGGGCCCGGCGGCCGTCTCGGCTGCCGCCGGCTCGATCGCCTCCAGGGAGGCGCGGGCCCGAGCCGCATCGGCCTCGGCTCGGTCCGCCTGGGCCTCGTGCCAGGCGGCCTCGCGGGCGACCGACTCCAGGTCGCGCCCGGCGATCCGTTCGAGCTCTTCGGCCTGGCGGCGCGCCGCGACCGCATCGTGCTCTTCTCGTCGGGCAGCCGTCAGGGCGTCGCGAGCCTCGTCGGCGCCCCGGGCGGCCGCCTCGGCTGATCGCCGCTGCTCATCGAGCCCCTCGGTGAGCCGATCGAGCTCCCGTCGGAGCTTCGACGCCTCGTTCCGCCGGCCCAGTCCGCCGTCGGGTCGGCCGAGCTCGACGCCCACCTGACCGATGACCGCCGAGCCATCGCGCACCACGAGCACCCAGCCTGCGGGGACGTGACCCTGGAGCCGCAGGCCCGTCTCGAGGTCGGGCACCC
Source organism: Candidatus Limnocylindrales bacterium (assembly GCA_035458865.1). Taxonomy (GTDB): domain Bacteria; phylum Chloroflexota; class Limnocylindria; order Limnocylindrales; family CSP1-4; genus DATHYZ01. Next base: position 7,768 of record DATHYZ010000257.1, on the reverse strand, counting down.
AGAGGCATCGCCGGAGCAGCGCCCGCGCGGCACCGCTCGGGTCCAGGCGTATCGCATCCTCGAGGACCCCGCCTCCGGCGGCCGCGACCCTGCTCCGAAGTCCTCGCGACCCGTCGTCGGATGCCCGCTCGTCGGTCAGCGCGACCTGCTCCCGAACGACCAGGGACCCACGCTCGGCGGCGAGGGCCGGGACCTCCTCGCGGCCGACGAGATAGGCGACGGTCCGGTCACCCAGGGCGGCCTCTACGGCGCCGCGCAGATCGGGATCGACCTCCAGGCCATCGTCCAGCCGCCGACCGCCCCGTCGGCGAGCGGCCCGGCCGATCCCGGCGGCGCCCTCGGCCTCGACCCTGGCCTCGACCTCCTCGACCCGAGCCGTGAGCGCGGCCACCTGCTCGGCGGCGACGGCCGCCCGCTCGGCGGCCGCGGCCCGCGCCGCGTCGACCTGCTCGAGGGACTCGCGAGCCGAGGCCACCGCGGCTGTCGCCGCGAGCTCCCGCTCCCGCGCGGCCGCCACCGCGGACCGGGCTGCCTCGAGCTGCTCCTCGAGCTTGCCGCGCTCGGCCCGTCGTTCGTCGGCCGCGGCCAGCTCCGCACTCGCTCGGGAGGCAGCCTCGTCGGCCCGGCGGCGCGCCGCGCCGACCTCGGCCTCGCGGGCGGCTCGGGCTCGCCGGACGGCAGCCTGGCGCTCGGTCTCCTCCCGTGATGCCGCCTGCAATGCCGCCAGCTCGGCCAACGCCTCGCCGAGGGTCCGCTCACTGGCGGCAAGGGCCGCCTCGGCTCCCTCGTCCCGGCCGGGGACCGGGACCGCGAGGTCACGCCGTGCAGCGGTCCGGTCGGCCTCGGCGGCCGCCTGCTCCCGCTCCGCCCTCGCCCTGTCCCGGTCCAGGGCGGCGATGTCGCTCTCGAGCCGCTGGATCCGCAGCCTCAGCTCGGTCGTCCGTGACCTCGCCGTCTCGAACTCTGCCCGCCGCGCCGCCTCGGCAGCGGCCCGCTCGTCCAGCCGGCCGGCCAGGGCCGCGACGCGCTCCTCGGCCTCGGTGAGAGCGGTCATCGCCGCGTCGGCCTCCCCGCGGATCAGGTCCCGTCCGGCGACCGCCGCCGCCGAGCGGTGGGCGGCCTCGTGCCAGCGAGCGTGGGCGGCCACGACGATCGCCTCGGCCAGCTCCGCTCCGGCGTTCCGGCGGGTCGCCTGCTGTTCGGCCTGGGCGGCCAGGCGTCGCGCCTGCGGTCGCAGCTCGGCCAGGATGTCCTCGACGCGGGCGAGGTTCGCCTCGGCCTCGGCCAGCTGCTCCTCCGAACGGCGTCGGCGACGCTCGTGGCGACGGACGCCGGCGACCTCCTCGAAGAGCGGCCGCCGCTCCTCCGGGCGCAGCGACAGGGCCTGGTCGACCATCCCCTGACCGATGAAGAGGAAGGCATTGTCCGCGAGGTTCGCCGCATCGAGAAGGTCGACCAGATCGCGGAGCCGGATCCGCTGCCGGTTGAGCAGGTAGTCGTTCTCCCCGGACCGGTACAGGCGGCGACCCAGCTCGAGCACCTCGTACTCGACCGGGAGGAGACCGTCGCCGTTGTCGACGACCAGGGTGACGTCGGCCATGCCCAGGGCGGAGCGACGGTCCGACCCGGCGAAGATCACGTCCTCCGACTTCCGGATCCGGAGCGAACGACCCTGCTCCCCCAGAGCCCAGCGGAGCGCGTCGGCGAGGTTGCTCTTGCCCGAGCCGTTGGGTCCGACGACCGCGCTGATGCCCGGCCCGAACTCGACCGTCGTCCGTTCGGCGAAGGACTTGAAGCCCTGCAGGCGCAGCGCCAGCAGACGCGCAGGAGCGGTCACGCCGGCGACCCGGACTCGCTTCCCGTGCCGTGGAGCTCTCCGAGCGCACGGGCCGCTGCCTCGGTCTCGGCGGCTCTCCGTGACGACCCTTCGCCGCTGCCGACGACCCGCCCGTCGATGGCCACCTCCACGCGGAAGCGCCGCTCGTGGTCGGGCCCGACCGTTTCGACGATGGCGTACGACGGACGCGATCCGAACATGCGTTGGGTCAGCTCCTGGAGCCGGCTCTTGGGGCTCTTCAACGTCCGCCCCGGATCGGCCGCGGCCTCCAGGTCGGGCTCGGCGAGCTCGAGGAGCCAGTCGCGTGCCTGCTCCCAGCCGAGGTCGATGAACAAGGCTCCGACGAGGGCCTCGAACGCCGAGGCGAGCAGCGCCGGCCGCTCTCGCCCTCCACGCGCCGCCTCGCCCTCGCCCAGGAGCAGGTCGTCGCCCAGGCTGATCCGGTCGGCGAGACGGGCCAGCCCCGGGGTGCTCACGATCAGCGCGCGGCGTGCCGAGAGCCGTCCCTCGTCGTCACCCGGATGCCGCTCGAAGAGAGCGCCGGAGATGATGAGATCCACGACGGCGTCCCCGAGGAACTCGAGGCGCTCATTGTGACCGATCCCGGAGGCCGGGTGCTCGTGGTGCCAGCTGCTGTGGACGAGCGCCTGCTCGATGAGTCCCAGGTCACGAACGGGCAATCGGAGCCGAGTCGCGATCGCCTCGCCCGGACGCATGGACCCCGATCGGATGGGGCTACTGGTTGAGATGCTCGTCGATGTATTCGACCGCGTCCTGGACGGTCCGGATCTTCTCCGCATCCTCGTCCGAGATCTCCGTCCCGAATTCCTCCTCGAGGCTCATGATGAGCTCGACGAGGTCGAGCGAGTCCGCGTTCAGGTCGTCGACGAACGACGCCTCAGGCGTGACCTCGGTCTCATCGACACCGAGCTGCTCGACGACGATCTTCTTCAGGCGGTCGTACGTGCTGGACACCGACTCCCTCCTCCGGAGCTGGACTCAACGGCTGGTCGAGCGATCGGCCGCTCGATCGTGTGCTTCGGGGGACCGCCGACCGGCCGGGCCGGTCAAGCGGCCCGCCTCATCGGCGATGTGGCCAAGGACCCCGTTCATCAGTCGGCGCGTCGGCTCTCCACTGTAGATGCGGGCCAGTTCGACCCATTCCGCGATGGCCACCCGGGCCGGGGTCGTGGCGGAGTGTAGCACCTCGCCGATGCCGCCACGCAGCAGGGCGCGGTCGATCCGGGCGAGCTGGACGACGGGATACCGAGGCGCCCATCGCTCGATTGAGGCGTCGATGTCGTCGCGCTCCGCCACCACCGCACCGACGATCTCTCGGGCCACCGCCGCGGCCTGGACGTCCGACTCGTGCTCGGCGAGGTGACGCTCCAGGATCGAGCCGGCCGTCCGCTGGCCGAACTCGGCCTCGAACAGGGAGATCAGCGCCAGGCGTCGACCGGCGCGACGGGACCGGAGGCGGTCAGCCCCCGACGCCATCGATGACCAGGTCCACGCTGGCGACCTGCAGGCCGAGCGACCGCTCGACCGTCGCCGCGATGGCGCCACGGACCTCACGCGCCAGCGGGACCAGCCGCTGACCGGGCCGGGCGACGATCCAGACCTTGACCTCGATGGCGTCCTCGACCCGCCGGGCCACGATGGACCGCCGTCCCCAGCTCCGCCAGGTCGGGCCGCCGCGCCCGATCCGGAGGACGCCGGGAGCCTCGAACGCCGCGAGCCGGGCCATCTCGGTCACCACCGCCAGGCCCACGGTCAGCGTCGGTGCTGTCATCGTTCCTCACCTCCCGATGCCTCGACGGTCCCGGCTGGCCCGTCGGCTGCGGCGTCCGGCAGGGATCCGGCCGGCGTCGCTGGCGTCGACAGCCGGTCGGCGATCAGCTCCGGGACCCGGTTCCGGGCCATGTCGGCGCCGACACCGACCGCGTACGAGATCATCCTCCGTCGCGCGCTGCCGTGGGTGATGACGACCGCTCCGCGCACCCCGAGGAGCAGCGAGCCGCCGACCTTCTCGTAGTCGAAGACGGTCCGGATCCGGTCGATCCCTGGTCGCATGAGCAGGCCGGCCAGCTTGCCCCGCAGCGAGCCGCGGAACTCGGACCGGAACTGGTCGAAGATGAACGACGAGAGCCCCTCGAAGAACTTGATCGTGACGTTGCCCACGACGGCGTCGCAGACGACCACGTCGGCCGGGTGGCGGACCAGGTCGCGGCCCTCGACGTTGCCCACGAACCGCAGGCCCGAGGCGTCGAGCAGCTCGGTCGCGCGGACGATGCGGGCGTCGCCCTTGCCCTTCTCCTCGCCGATCGACAGCAGGGCGACGCGGGGGTCCCGGACACCCTGGACGTGCTCGGCGAAGATCGCGCCCATCTGGGCGAACTGGTAGAGGTTCTCGCCGGTGGAGTCGGTGTTCGCGCCGATGTCGAGGAACAGGAACGGTCCAGCCTCGGAGATCATCCGGACCGCGAGGGCGGGTCGGTCCACGCCGCGGACCCGGCCCAGGCGGAGGACCGCCGCCGCCATCCCGGCCCCGGTGTGCCCCGCCGTGACGACCGCGTCAGCTTCGCCGCGCCGAACCAGGTCGCAGGCGACCAGGATCGAGGCGTCCTTCTTCTCGCGCAGGGCCATCGCCGGCGACTCGTCCATCTCGATGACCTGGGCGGCCTCGACGACGAGGCAGTTCGCCGGCAGCTCGGCACCGGCGGCCGCGACGATGTCGTCGGGCCGGCCGACGAGGAGGATCGTGTCGTCGGGATGCTCGGCCGCGTAGGCGAGCGTGCCGCTCACGACCTCGGCGGGGCCGTGGTCGCCACCCATGGCGTCCACCGCCACCCGGACGCCCGAGGCCGGAGGGGGCGGCGCGGGCTCGATCGGCGACGCCACCCGATCGCGGGGGCTAGGCGCGGGACTCGTCGCTCGCGGGCTTCAGCTCGATCGCCAGCCGGCCCCGGTAGTAGCCGCAGTTCGGGCACGCCCGATGCGGGAGGCGGGGCTGGTGACAGTGCGAGCACTCCACGAGGCGAGGAGCGCTGATCGCCAGGTGGCTGCGGCGCTCACCCTGGCGTGCGTGCGAGACCTTTCGCTTCGGGACACCCATGGTTCGGTCGTGACTCCTTGTGGACCCGGTGACGCACCGGGCCGGCGGCCCGAGAGCAGGCATCGGAGCGGGCCGCGTCCCCCCTCGACGAGACGGGTCGTGGCAGACGGGGCCGAGGCGGGAGTCTAGTCGGTTTCGGTCGACTCGTCGACCCGGAACGAGCGCAGCACCTCGAGCCGAGGATCGATCTCGGTCGCGTGCGCCACGTGACCGGCCTCGGCGAGGTCCTGGCCGCAGACCGGGCAGAGGCCAGGGCAGTCCGGCCGACAGAGGGGCGCGATCGGCTCGGCCATCACGATGGCGTCGATGATCAGGGGCAGCAGCCTGAGCTCGTGATCGGTGGTCAGCCGGGTGACCTCCGGCTCCGCGGAGGTGTCGACCGCGGCGCCGCTGGTCAGCTCGACGCTGGGCAGGGCCTCCTCGTCGATGACCAGATCGAGCGGCGTCCGGACCGGGCGAAGGCACCGGCTGCACGCATCGGCGACCGACGTCCCGATCCTCGCTCGGACCAGCAGACCGCGATTCGTGCGGGCCAGGTCGAGACGGCCTTCGACCGGGCTTGCCAGCTGGAGGTCAGCTCCCGGATCGACGTCCGTCGGCCCGATCGGCCAGTGCCGGGTCACTCCCGGCGGCTCGGCGAGCAGGCCGGCGACCGGGAACGTCAGCTCCTCGTCGGCACGGGTCACCGGTAGGTCGGCTCGTCCTCGGGCTTGTAGTCGTCGAAGCCATCGCCCTCGTCGGCCGTCGCGAGCTCCGGCTCCGGCTGCCGCTGGTCGAGCATGGCGATGCCCTTCTGGACGCTCTGGATGGTCCGGTTGAGATCGTCGTAGATGCGGTGCAGGACGGACGCCGCGTAGTCGTCGGCGCCGGCCCGGATCTCGGCCGCGTCGGCCTCCGCCTCGGCCACGATCCGTCGGCTCTCCTCCTGGGCGGCCTCGGTCAGCCCACGCTCCCCGATGAGGAACGCAGCCTGCTCCTGGGCGTTCGCGACGATCCGCTCAGCCTCGACCCCGGCCTGCTCGAGGATGTGCTCGCGGTCCTGGTTGATCCGCTTCGCCTGCCGGACCTCCTCCGGGACGGTGGCCCGGAGCTCGTCGATGAGCCCCAGCGCAGCCTCCTGGTCAACGACGACGTTGTTGGTCAACGGCAGCTTCTTGCCGTTCGCGATGAGCGACTCGAGCCGTTCGACGAGGAAGATGATGTCGATCGGAGGGCCCTCCACGACGCAGGCGACCGGATGGTCGGCGACGGCGGGATTATCGCACGGGAGCTGCCGGGCGCGGGCCGAGGCCGCGACCCGGTCCGGGCGTGACGAGGCGAACGGCCCGCGGTCAGCCCGCTTCGGGCGCCCGACCGGCGAGCGCCTCAACGACGGCCGCGGGCACCATCGAGCTGATGTCGCCACCGAACCTGGCGATCTCCTTCACCAGGCTCGAGCTGACGTAGCCGTGCTCCAGCGACGTCATGAAGAACACCGAATCGATCTCCGGCGCGAGCTTGCGGTTGTTGTGGGCGAGCTGCATCTCGGCTTCGAAGTCCGAGATCGCCCGGAGGCCCCGGACGAGGAACCGCGCGCCCTCGCGGCGGCAGAAGTCGACGGTCAGGCCGTCGAACGAGCGCACCTCGATCCGGTCCCCGAGCTCCGCCGGTGTCTCAGCGTGGACCGCGGCCCGGATGAGCTCGACCCGCTCCGAGACGTCCAGCAGCGGGGCCTTCCGCGGGTTCTCCAGGACGGCCACGATCACGCGATCGAAGGCGCCGGCTGCGCGGACCAGCACGTCGAGGTGGCCGTCGGTGATCGGATCGAACGACCCGGGATACACGGCGACGTTCATCGTCCCTCCCCTGCCTGATCGATCTCGTAGAAGGTGAGCGAGGTCTCACCGAAACGGCGCGCTCGCACCGATGCTAGCAGCCCTACCTGCTCGGGCGGAGCATCGCGCCAGAAATGCTTCGCGACCACGGTCGCCTGCGGGGCCAGGATCCGGGCCGCTTCCGGCCCGCCCAGGAGCTCCAGGACCCGCTCCAGCGTCCCGGTGTCGGCGTACGGGGGATCGACGACGACGACGTCGAAGGGGCCGTCCTCGGCGGCCCCGGATGCGAGGTAGCGAAGGACATCGGCCCGCACGACCCGGGCCTCCGGCGCCGCGAAGCGAGCCCGACGCAGGTTCTCGGCGATCACTCCGACCGCCGTCCGGTCGCGCTCGACGAGCACGGCAGACGCCACGCCACGACTCAACGCCTCGATGCCTGCCGCGCCGCTGCCGGCGAACAGGTCCAGGAGCCGCGCCCCGGGCAGGCGAGGAGCGAGGATCCCGAACAGGGTCTCCTTGACCCGGTCGGCGAGCGGCCGGGTGCCCTCGCCGGGCGCCACCAGGCGGGTCCCCCTCGCCGACCCCGCGATGACACGCCCGGCGTCCGGCACCGCCTAGGCCCCGCTCGCCGGCTCGCCGGTGAAGACGCGGGCCAGCCAGCCCGAGGAGAGCTCCTGGACCAGCTGGTCATGACCGCGGTCGAGGCCACTTCCGTCCCCGATGATGGCCTCGGCATGGCGGCGGGCCGCGACCGCCAGGTCGCGGTGGTCCGGGCGCTGGAGCGACGCCACCCGCAGCTGCGGAAGCCCGCTCTGGCTCAGGCCCAGCACGTCGCCTTCGCCGCGCAGGGAGAAGTCCTCCTCAGCGAGCGCGAACCCGTCCTGCAGCCGCTCGACGGCCTGCAGTCGGGCCCAGCCGGTCGTCCCGAGCTCCGCGTCGGACACCAGGACACAGTAGCTCTCGAGCGAGCCCCGCCCGACCCGACCCCGGAGCTGATGCAGC
>DATHYZ010000256.1:0-9366 GCA_035458865.1 Candidatus Limnocylindrales bacterium | reverse complement strand
CGCCGGGCCATGATCCAGCTGGCCCGCGACGAGGGCTTCGAGGTCGAGGTCCGGTCGATCGATCGGTCCGAGCTCTACGTCGCCGACGAGGCGTTCCTCTGCGGCACCGGCGTCCAGGTGAGCCCGGTGATCGAGGTCGACCACCGGAAGGTCGGCAGTGGCGAGGTGGGCCCGATCGCAGCCCGGATCCGCGGTCGCTACTTCGATGCCGTGCGGGGCCGCGTGCCGCAGTACGAGGACTGGCTCACCCCGATCGAGTAGCCGCGGGCCCCTGAGTCCTCGAGCACGCACGGCTCCCGTGAGCGACCAGACGGCCCAGCGAGGCCGCACGCGCCGCCGGGCCGCGCTGCCGGGTGCTGTCGCCCTGGCGGTACTCCTTGCCGCGTGCACGACGGGTCCGTCGGGCACCGGTGACCGCCCGTCGGTCGCTCCGTCGAGCCCGGCCGCGAGCCCGTTCCCGACGCAGCCCGCCTCCACCCGCTCGCCCGCGCCCTCGATCGCGCCCACGCCGACGACCCGTCCCTTCGTGTCCGTTCGCCACGGGTACCGCCTCGAGGTCCCACCGGGTTGGCTCGTGAACGAGTACGAGGGCACCTGGACGGAGCTCGATCAGTTCGACCCCGGGGCCGAGGTCCCCGGCGAGGACGTCGTCGCGACCCTCGACTACGCCGCGTTCCTCGTCATCGACTCGATGTCCATCCCGGCCGGGATGTCAGACGTCGAGTGGCTCGCGGCATTCGATGCCCGGGTGACCGCAGGGATCGACCCTGCCTGCCCGGTGACTCGAGGCGAGGGGATGGTCGGCGGCGTGTCGGCCTCTATCGCGGAGCAGCCGTGCGGCGGCTCCCTCATCGTCGGCCGCAGCCTGGCGCGTGACGGTCGCGGGTACTACTTCACGACCCGTGCTTCCGCCGACGATGCCGCCACGCAGGCCATCCTCGACCGGCTCGTGGCGTCGATCGAGTTCACCGACTGACCGACCCCGGGATCGACGGGCGCCACCGACGGGGGCGCGGTCAGGGCGCCGGCGGTGGCGTGGGGTTGGGCATCTCCGCTGCCGTCACGATGACGAGGTCGGCCCTCGCAGCCGGATCGACCTCCGGCACGACCGTCGCCCCGTACGTCGCCTCGAGGAAGGCGACCGTCTGCGGGAAGGCCGTCTCGGCGCCGTTGTAGGCGACGATCCGCGCCGTTGCCGGAGCTGCGCCTTCCGGTCGCTGGGAGGACGCCGAGGCGGACACGCCCCAGAAGTCGAGATACCGGGCCACGGCACCAGCCTGGCCATCGACCCCCGAACCGTTCAGCACGAGGACCCGGGCGCCCTCGTCGCCGAGCGCCTCTCGCAGCTCCTCCTGGGCGGGATCCACGGTGAAGGCGTTCCGGACGGCGGTCTGGATCCGGTCCACGCGCGGCACGATCACATAGCCCCGCGGGTCGCCGGACCGTCGCTCCTCGGCCCAGAAGGACGGCTGGAACACGTAGGACCGGATGTTCGTGACGTCGACGCCGTCGGCGAGGGCGAGGAGCTTGGGCAGCTCGCCGACGGGGATGTCCGTCTTGATCGCGCTCGTGAGTGCCGCGATGAGCTGGTCGACTTTCGGCAGGACGGCGGCCACGTCGGTCTGTTCGCGCAGCGACAACAGGACGCGCTGCTGGCGCTGGCCTCGATCGAAGTCCGAGGAGCCGTGGCGGGACCGCGCGTAGGTGAGCGCCTCCGGGCCGGTCATGTGCTGGACGCCGGCCGGGATGTAGACCCGCTTGAGCCGGCCGTCGTCGCCGGGGTAGGCGTCGTCCGAGACGGGGATCTGGACGTTGATGGTCACTCCGCCAAGGGTGTCGACGACCTCCTTGAAGCCCTCGAAGTTGACCTCGACGTACCAGCGGATATCGAGGCCATAGAGCTCACCCAGCGCGGCCTTGACGGCGCTGTAGCCGCGGACGTTGTCGTTGCCGGGGAAGACGTCGGGGCGGGCCATGGCGGCCCCGTAGAGGCTGTTGATCTTGCCCGCGTACGAGGTGCCGAAGACGCTCCGGGCGGGACCCGGAGCGAGCGGGACGTCAACGGTGTCCCGCGGCAGGCTGAACATGGCGACCCGCCTGGTCGTGGGGTCGATGGTGGCGACGATCAGCGTGTCGGTCCGCTTGCCGGACTCGCCGGGGCGCTCGTCGGAGCCGATGAGCAGGACGCTCAGGCGCTCCTTGCCGTCCCAGGGTGGCAACGGGGTCTGGGTCGGCGCCGCGGACGCTCCCGGGGAGGGCGACGGGATCGGCGACGGCGCCTCTGAGGCGTCGGGTCCGTCGCTGGGCGTGGGCGTCGGGCCTGAGGCCGCGTCGCAGTCGGCAGTGCCGTCGTCGTCGAACACGCAGTCGACGAAGGCCATCGCCTGGAGGTCGTAGCGGGCGACCGCCACGTGGGCGCCGGCCATGACCAGGAGGATGGCGACCAGGCCGGCCAGCGAGGTGACCGACCAGCGGAGTCGTGGACCGCCGAGGCGTCCTCCGCCCGCTGCGACCGCCGAGTTCATGTAGATGACCAGGCGCCAGGCATCGACGATCGCCGCACCCCGGTAGGCGAGCGCGATGACGTTCAGGACGAAGATCGACTGGAGGACCCACGGCTGAACGATGAACCCGAGCAGCTCAAGGCGGTCCATCCGGAGACCGATGCCCCCGACGAGGGCGAAGAAGAGGATCGGGATCGCCGCGATCGTCATGGCGCGGCCGTAGGCGCCCGCATACGCCTGGCCGAGGCCCGGGAAGATCAGCGAGAGGAAGGCGGCGACGAATGCCGAACGGGCGCGCGGTCGCGCCTCCTGTCGAACCTGCATCGCGGGTAGGATACTCGTCACCTCTGTGGGGCGTGTCCGAGGGGATGCGACGGCGACGGGGATCGCCGTGTGACGGGCGCGTCCCCGACCAGCCAAGCCGAGGGCCCATGTTCCGACCCGTCAACACGAAGCCCGATCTCGTCGAGCAGGAGCACGACATCCTGGCGCTCTGGCGGGAGCGGCGGACCTTCGCCCGGCTGCAGGCCCAGAACGCCGGCGGCCCTCGCTGGAGCTTCCTCGACGGCCCGATCACGGCCAACAACCCGATGGGCGTGCATCACGCCTGGGGCCGGACGTACAAGGACGTCTTCCAGCGGTTCCACGCCATGCTGGGCGAGGATCAGCGCTGGCAGAACGGCTTCGACTGCCAGGGCCTCTGGGTCGAGGTGAACGTCGAGCGCGATCTCGGGTTCACGAGCAAGCGGGACATCGAGGACTACGGCATCGCCGAGTTCGTGTCGCTCTGCAAGCAGCGGGTCCTGACCTTCGCCGCCCGCCAGACCGAGCAGTCCATCCGGCTGGGCTACTGGATGGACTGGAACGATCCCGACGAGCTGCGGCGGCTCCGCGACCTGCTGGCTGCCGACCCGTCCCAGGTCGTCACGGTCAAGGGTGCCGACGGCCCGGTCACCGACACCGTCGAGATGCTGGTAGGGCGGCTGGGGATGCCCGAGGTGGGGGGAAGCTACTTCACCTTCTCCAACGAGAACAACGACCTGATCTGGGGCTTCCTGGCCGAGTGCCATCGGCGCGGCTGGCTCTACAAGGGCCACGACACCATGCCCTGGTGCGCCCGCTGCGGGACCGGGATCTCCCAGATGGAGATGAACGAGGGCTACCAGGAGCGCGAGGATCCCGGCCTGACCGTGCGCTTCCCGCTCGTCGATCGACCGGGCGAGGACCTGCTGGTCTGGACCACGACACCCTGGACCCTGACCTCCAACGTGGCGGCCGCCGTTGGGCCGGACCTTCGCTACGTCCTGGTCCGCCAGGGCGAGGCCCGGTCGTGGGTGGGCAAGGGGACCCTGAGGCACGCGCTCGAAGGGCCGTTCGAGGTCCTCGAGGAGCGATCCGGGGCCGACCTGGTCGGCTGGCGATACGACGGGCCGTTCGACGACCTGCCCGCGGTCCGGCATGCCTTCGAGCGGGCCATCGACGAGGACGGCCGCCCGTACGCGCACCGGGTCGTCGCGTGGGGTGAGGTCGGCGAGGAGGAGGGGACCGGCATCGTCCACATCGCCCCGGGCTGCGGTGCCGAGGACTACGCGCTCGGCAAGGAGCTGGGCCTGCCCATGATCGCGCCCCTCGACGAGTCCGGCGTGTTCATCGAGGGCTTCGGCTCGCTCAGCGGTCGGGATGTCCGGGACGTCTCCGAGCCGATCATCGAGCGGCTCCGCCATGAGCACCGCTTCTACCGACTCGAGGCCTACCGGCATCGCTATCCGCACTGCTGGCGCTGCGGCACACCGCTCGTGTTCCGCCTGGTCGACGAGTGGTACGTCAGCATGGGACCGGTCTACGACCAGCCCCGCGAGACCCTCACCCCGGAGCAGGTGGAGGCCTCGCTGCGCTACCAGATCATGGAGGTCGTCGATCGGATCCGGTGGATCCCCTCGTTCGGCTACGAGCGCGAGATCGACTGGCTCCTCAACATGCACGACTGGATGATCAGCAAGAAGCGCTACTGGGGGCTGGCGCTGCCGATCTACGACTGCGGGGCCTGCGGCACGATCGACGTGATGAGCGGTCGTGCGGAGCTCGAGGAGCGGGCCATCGACGGGGTCGACGTCCTCGCCGGCCACACGCCGCATCGGCCGTGGGTCGACGCGGTGAAGATCTCCTGCAGTGGGTGCGGGGCGCCGGTCGAGCGGATCAAGGACGTCGGGAACCCCTGGCTGGATGCGGGGATCGTGCCGTTCTCCACGATCCACTTCCGGGAGGATCCCGACTACTGGTCGAAGTGGTACCCGGCCGACTTCATCACCGAGAGCTTCCCCGGCCAGTTCCGCAACTGGTTCTACGCCATGCTCGCCATGGGCACCGTCCTCCGCCGGGAGCCGCCGTTCCTGGCGATCTTCGGCTACGCCCTCGTCTTCGGCGAGGACGGCCGTCCGATGCACAAGAGCTGGGGCAACGCCATCGAGTTCGACGAGGCGGCCGAGCGGATGGGCGTCGACGTCATGCGCTGGATGTTCGCCCGAGCGCGGCCCGAGGACAACATCCTCTTCGGCTGGCACACCGCCGACGAGGCGCGCCGCGAGCTGCTCGTCCTGTGGAACGTCTATGCGTTCTTCACGACCTATGCCGAGCTGTCGGGATGGACGACGACCGAGCCGACCCCGGCGGTCGCCGAGCGCCCCGTGCTCGACCGATGGATCCTCTCCCGTGCGGCAGCCACCGCGGCCGTGGTCGAGGACCGCCTGGGCGAGTACGACACGATGCGGGCGAGCCAGGCGATCGGGACGTTCATCGACGATCTCTCCACCTGGTACCTGCGGCGCTCGCGCCGGCGCTTCTCGCGCAACCCCGACACCTCCGACCGGGCGGCCGCCTTCGCCACGCTTCACGAGGCGCTCGTGGCCTGCGCGAGGTTCCTCGCACCGGTCCTGCCGTTCCTCTCCGAGTCGATGTACCAGAACCTCGTCGTCGGGGCCGACCCGGAGGCTCCCGACAGCGTCCACCTCACCCGCTGGCCGACCGCGGAGCTGGCCGGGCGGCGGGACGAGGCGCTCGAGCGGGCGATGGCCGTGGCCCGGCGGGCCGTCGACCTGGCGCGGACCCTGCGGGGCCAGGCCGGCCTGAAGGTCCGCCAGCCCCTTGCCCGGCTCTGGCTGGCGCTGCCCGGGGCCGACCTGCACGAGCTGGATGCCCTCGTTGGACTCCTGGCCGAGGAGCTCAACGTGAAGTCGGTCGACCTCATCGACGACGACCACGAGCTCGTCGACCGCCGGGTCAAGCCCCTGCTGCCCGTCATCGGTCGCAAGCTGGGACCGCGGATCCCCGAGGTGATGGCGGCGGCCAAGGCCGGCGAGGTCCAGATCCACGACGACGGGTCGGTCACCCTGGCCGGCCTGACCCTCGCCCCGGACGAGGTCGAGATCCTCGCCACCCCCCGGCCCGGAACGGTCGTGGCCCACGACGACGGCCTGGTCGTGGTCCTCGACACCGAGATCACCCCGGAGCTGCGCCTCGAGGGTGACGCTCGCGAGCTGCAGCGGGCCATCCAGGACCTGCGCCGCGACGCCGAGCTCCGTCTCGACGACGAGATCAGCCTCTGGGTCGATCCCGTGCCGGCCGGGCTCGAAGCCTTCCTGGCGACCGTCGCGGCGGAGACGCTCGCGCGGGGGATCACGTCCGCGCCGCCTCCGGGCGACGCGGCCCGAGCCGAGGTCGAGCTCGACGGTGGGCGGGTGATCGTGGGCCTTCGCCGGGAGGAGCGATGACCGGCCCCGCCTCGCCCGGCTGGGCCGCGCGCCCGCGGTGGGCCGTCTTCTGGGGATTGGCCGTCGCGGTGCTCGTCCTCGATCAGCTCACGAAGGCCGCGCTCGTGGCGAACCTCGACCCCGGCGAGTCGGTGGAGGTGCTCGGTGACTGGCTCCGCCTCGTGCACGGCCAGAACGATGGGGCGATCTTCGGACTCTTCCAGGGGAGCTCGATCCTCTTCGCCGCGGTGTCGCTCCTCGTCATCGGCCTGATCGTGCTCTTCCAGGCTCGGAGCCACGGCGACCTGATCCTGGCAGTCGCCCTGGGTCTCCTGCTCGGTGGCGCGATCGGCAACCTGGTCGATCGGCTCCGCTACGGCTACGTCGTCGACTTCATCGACATGGGCATCGGGGGGTGGCGCTTCTACACCTTCAACGTGGCCGACGCCTCGATCTCCCTCGCGGTGGTGCTCCTCCTGGTCCGCGCCGTCTGGCCTGCCCCGCAGCCCACGCCTGCCGATGGCTGAGGCGGCCAGCACGGCGGGCGAGCGCCACGAGCTCGAGGTCCCGGCGAGCGCAGGTCGCCGCCGGGTCGACCGCTTCGTGGCCGATCTCACGGGCCTGTCCCGCAGCTTCGTCCAGCGCCTCATCGTCGATGGCAGGGTGACCGTGGAGGGGCGTGCCGTCCGGGCGAACACGGTCCTGGAGCCAGGGTCGATCGTCGTCATCGAGGTCCCGCCGCCGCGTCCGCCCGACCACCTCGAGCCCGACCCGGGCATCGAACTCAGCGTCGTGTACGAGGACCCCGACCTGCTCGTCATCGACAAGCCGGCCGGCCTGGTGGTCCATCCGTCGCCCGGGCACCGCGAGGGGACGCTCGTCCATGCGCTCCTGGGCCGGGGTGACCACTACGGGGGCATCGCCGGCGTGCTGCGCCCGGGCATCGTCCACCGGCTCGACCGCGACACGAGCGGGCTCATCATGGTCGCCCGCAACGACGCCGCCCAGCAGAGCCTGATGGCGCAGCTGAAGGCGCGCCGGGTGAAGAAGACCTACCTGGCGCTGGTCGCCGGCAACGTGGCCGCCTCGGTGGGTCGGATCGAGGCGCCGATCGGGCGTGACCACCGCGATCGGCAGCGGTTCGCCGTCGTGCCCGACGGCCGGGCTGCCGTGACCGGCTACCGCGTGCGCGAGCGCTTCCCGCACTGGACCCTGCTCGAGCTGGATCTCGTCACCGGCCGGACCCACCAGATCAGGGTCCACCTGGCCGCCCTCGGCCATCCCGTGGCGGGCGACCCCGTCTACGGCACGGGCTCGTCGCGTCGAGGGCCGGACGGGCTCGGTCGCCTCTTCCTGCACGCGTGGCGTCTCGAGCTCACGCAGCCATCCACCGGTGACCTCCTGCGGGCCGAGGCGCCGCTCCCCCCGGATCTCGAGGCGGTGCTGGCGAGCCTTCGCGCAGGAGCCGATCCGGGTGGCCACGCGACGATGGACGCCCCATGACCCGACCGCAGCAGCCCGCCGATCCTGGCCTGTCGGTCGACGCCACGGAGCCGGGTGCTCCCGGTGCGATGCTCGTCATCATCTCGGGGCCGTCCGGCGTCGGGAAGGACACGATCATCGACGCCATCCGTCGCCGACCCCGCGAGCCCGACTACCACTACGTCGTCACCTGCACGACGCGGCCGCCCCGGCCCGGCGAGGTACCCGGGGTCAGCTACCGGTTCCTGACCCCGGACGCGTTCGCCGCCCTCCGCGACGACGGCGGGCTCCTGGAGTGGGCCGAGGTCCACGGGAACTGGTATGGCACACCCCGCGACGACGTCCGGGCGGCGCTGGCGGTCGGTCACGACGTCATCCTCAAGATCGACGTCCAGGGCGCCCAGCGGGTCAAGGAGCACGTTCCCGACGCGCTCCTCGTCTTCCTCGTGCCGCCGTCCATGGAGGCCCTCTTCGAGCGCCTCCGAGCGCGCGCGACCGAATCGGCCGACGAGCTGGAGGTCCGCCAGCGGAACGCTGCGATCGAGCTGGCGCGCCAGGGCGACTACGACCACGTCGTGGTCAACGAGACGGGCCAGGTCGAGCGGACGGCCGCCCGCATCGACGAGATCATCGCCGCCGAGAAGGCACGCCGGCCGGAGCGCCGGATCCGGGTCTGAGCCGGATGGTCGGCGATCCGACCGCGGACAGGGGCGACCAGCCCGGCGGCGACGACCGGGTCCTCGTCAGCGTCGCGGTCGATGCTCCCGGCGGGGCCGGGACCCGTCCCTACACGTATCACCTCGCCCCCGACGGGCCGCCCCTGGGTCCCGGGGACGCCGTCCTGGTGGATTTCGGCCGTCGCCAGGCCGTCGGGGTCATCCTGGGGCCCGCCAGCGAGCGCCCGGAAGGCCCGACCAAGCCGGTTCGGACGAAGATCCGGACCGACGGCCCGCTGCTGCCGCCGCTCACGCTGGCGCTCGTCGGGTGGGTGGCCGACCACTATCTGGCCCCGCCGGCCACGGTGATCCGGGCCGCTCTGCCGCCCGGGTTCCTGGAGCGCCTGGAGCTCGTCGCCGAGGCGACGGTCGATGCCCCGGGGGCGGTCGTCGCCGATCCGGTCGCCGCCGAGCTCCTCGTGGCGCTCGTCGAGGGCTCGAGCCGGGTCCGCGACCTGCCTGCCCCCGACGGTCGGCCGGCCCTGCTTCGGCGCCTGCGGGCCCTTGCGGCGGATGGGCTCGTCGAGCTCGACTGGACGCTCGAGGCATCGTCGGCAGGGCCGCGGTACGAGCGCTGGCTCGCGCTCACTCCCGACGGTGAGCGGGTCGTCGCCGCGGTCGCCCGCGGCGAGCCCTCGCCGGCCGGCCGCGTCGGTCCCCGACAGCTGGCCGCTCTCGAGGAGCTGGCCACCGCGTCGCCGGACGGCATCGCCGGTCCCGGTCTGGCCTCCCGACACGGCGCCGGAGCGCTCGCCGGACTGGTCCGTCGCGGACTCGTCGCCGCAGAGGTCCGCGAGCGAGAGCGACGACCGCTGGCAGCGCGCCCGCCCGGCGCTCGCGGGGCTCGGCCGGCGGGGGCCGAGCTGACCGCTCCACAGGCGGAGGCGATCGCCGGTATCCGCGCGGCCGTCGTGGCCC
>DATHYZ010000255.1:0-6016 GCA_035458865.1 Candidatus Limnocylindrales bacterium | reverse complement strand
CGACCAGGACGAGGTGGTTGTCGGTACCGCCCGAGATCACGCGAGCTCCGGCGTCCGCCAGCGCCTGGGCCAGCACGTGGGCGTTCGTGACGACGGCCCGCTGATAGTCGCGGAACGACGGCTCCAGGGCCAGCTTGAAGCCGACCGCCTTCCCGGCGAGCACGTGCATCAGGGGGCCGCCCTGGACGCCCGGGAAGACGCTCTTGTCGATGGCGCTCGCCAGGGAGCCACGGACCATCGGGTAGTCCGCGCGATCGACCGTGGCCGGCAGCTCCAGCCGGCTGAAGACCAGGCCGCCTCGGGCGCCCCGGAGGGTCTTGTGCGTCGTGGACGTCACGATGTCCGCGTGGGGGAAGGGGCTCGGGTGGACGCCGCCGGCGATCAGGCCGGCCACGTGCGCCATGTCGACGAGGAGGAGGGCGCCGATGCCGTGGGCGATGGCCGCCAGGCGCTCGAAGTCCCAGGACCGCGGGTAGGCCGACGCCCCGCCGATGATGAGCTTGGGCCGGACCTCCCGGGCCCTCGCCTCCAGCACGTCGTAGTCGATCCGCTCCGTGTCGCGCTCGACGCCGTACGCGTGCACTTCGAAGAGGCGACCGCTGAAGTTGACCGGCGAGCCGTGGGTCAGGTGCCCGCCGTGGGCGAGGTCCATGCCCAGGATCCGGTCGCCCGGCTTGAGCACGGCGAAGAAGGCAGCCATGTTCGCCTGGGCGCCCGAGTGGGGCTGGACGTTGACGTGCTCCGAGCCGGGGAATAAGGCCAGGGCGCGCTCCCGGGCAAGTCGTTCCGCGACGTCAACGTGCTCGCAGCCGGCGTAGTAGCGGCGGCCCGGCAGGCCCTCGGCGTACTTGTTCGTCAGCCAGGAGCCCTGCGCCTCCATCACCGCCGCGGGGGCGTAGTTCTCGGAGGCGATCAGCTCGATGTTGCGGTGCTGGCGGGCTCGCTCGGCGACGAACGCATCCCACAGGTCGGGGTCGACCTCGGCCACGCTCGCCCAGGCCGTTCCGGTCGGGGTCGTGACGGTCATGGTCGGTCTCCTCCATGCCGAGCGCGCCGGCGGTCCGGCGGCCAGGGCTCGGCGATGTGAGCGCCCTGGGATCGTCGGGAGCGTCGTTGCTATCGTCCCACACCATGGCCAACGGCGAGCGGTCAGGGTTGCCGGATCGGGCACGATCCGGCCGCGCCGCCGGTGCTAGGCCGGCCGTGCCTCCACGGATGGTGGCGGCACACCCAGCTCGGCTTCGGCTGCCGCGCGGGCCCTGGCACCGTCCTCGAGCCAGCGGACGAGGCTCCGGGCCGCTGCCGCGGGCGAGGCGAGGACGAGGTCCTCGATGAGGCGAGCGGCCCCCTCATCGGCGAGCGGCCGAACCACGTAGCGGGCGGTCCGGCGGATCTCCGCGGGAGCGCTCGGCATGGCGGCCCCGTGCCCGGCGGCGGCGATCATCTCGGCATCGTTCCACTGGTCGCCCACGGCGAGCGTCTGGCTGAGCGGGATGCCGCTTCGCCGGGCCAGCCGGGCGAGAGCCCGGCCCTTGGAGACGCCGGGTGCGACGAACTCCAGGAACCTCGGGTGGCTGAGCGTCACCTCGGCGCGCCCGGCGAACGCGGCGCGCCCGGCGGCCAGGAGCTCCATCGGGACGCGAGGGTCGCCGACCGAGATGACCTTGGTGACCGGCCGGCGGACCGACGCCTCGAGGTCGGGGACGAACGTCGCCCGAGCGCCGAGGAAGGACGAGTAGTCGTCGGCGCGGGGGTCGTCCTTCGGCAGGATGAAGCGCTCGAGGTGGTTGACGTGGGGCTCCAGGCCGTGCGCCCGGCTCCAACGGATCGCCTCCCTGGCCACGTCGGCAGCGAGGGGCTCGTGGGCGATGATCCGGCCCACGGGACGCACGGCACCACCGCGTGCCCGGGCGCCCGGCGCGGGCATCTCGCGGACGAGCGCACCCTGGAACGCCACGATCGGGTCGCGGATCCCCAGGGCCTCGGCGAACACCACGGCACTCGAGGCCATCCGGCCAGTGGCGAGCGAGACGCGGACCCCGCGCTCGACGGCCCCCCGAACGGCGGCCCGGGTGCGATCCCGGAGGAGGAGGTCGTCGTCGACGAGGGTCCCGTCGATGTCCAGGGCGATGAGGCGGATCGGGAGCCGCGGCTCCGGCCGCCCGCCCGTCGATCTCACGCGGGCCGCTGGATGCGGGCGACGCGCGGGAGGCCGGCGAGGTCACGCTCGACGGTGCAACGCCAGCCGGGCAGCAGCGAGGCGACGGCGTCCGCGATCCCGTCCTCCTGGTCGGCCCCGATCTCGAGCAGGGCGACCCCGTCGGAGGCGAGATGCCGCCGGAGGCGCTCGAGGAGGCCCCGGATCGCGTCGAGCCCCTCGGGCCCGCCGTCGAGGGCCGAGGCCGGCTCGTACGAGGTGGGCCGCGGCAGGCCGGCCATGGCGTCGCTGCGCACGTAGGGGAGGTTCGCGGCGACGATGTCGTAGGCGACGTCGTCAGGCGGCAGCAGATCGGCCACGAGGAGCCGGACGGCGTCCGCCAGCACGTGACTGACGACGTTCTCCGCCGCGACCCCGAGTGCGTCCGCCGAGACGTCCGTCGCCAGGATGGTCACCTCGTCCAGCATCCGGCGACGGCGCAGCTCGACGGCGACGGCGACGGCAACGGCCCCGCTCCCGGTGCCCACGTCGACCACCCGCAGCGGCGGCGAGCCCGGGGGCCGGGGCGCGGCCGTCAGGCGATCCACGATCTCCTCGACGGCCAGGTCGACGAGCCGCTCGGTCTCGGGCCGGGGGATCAGCGCCCGGGGATCCACGCTGAAGGCAAGGCCATGGAACTCCTTGAGGCCGCGGATGTAGGCGACCGGCTCCCCGGCAGCGCGCCGGGCGACCAGCCCTCGGAACGCCTCGGCAGCGGTCTCGCCGACGGGGGCTTCGCCATGGGCGACGACCTGGGTCCGGTCGAGGTCGAGGACGTGGCCAAGGAGCAGCTCGGCGTCCAGGCGAGGCGTCTCCGTGACGGTCCCGCGGAGCGCGGTCGTGCCCTCGGCCAGCAGCTCGGCCAGCGTCGCCATGGCCGCTAGCCGACCCCGGCCGGCTCGGACTCCAGCAGCGCCGCCAGGCGGTCGGCCTGGTCGGCGGCGACGAGGGCGTCGATCATCTCGTCGAGAGCGCCCTCCAGGAAGCCGGGCAGGTCGAACAGGTCCTTGCCGATCCGGTGGTCGGTGATCCGGTTCTGGGGGAAGTTGTAGGTCCGGATCTTGTCGGAGCGGTCGCCGGAGCCGATCATCGAGCGCCGGGCCGCCGAGCCCTCCTCGCGCTGGCGGGTCATCTCCTGCTCGTAGAGGCGAGCCCGCAGGACGGCCAGGGCCTTGGCCTTGTTCTTGTGCTGGCTCTTCTCGTCCTGGATCTCGACGACCAGGCCGGTCGGGAGGTGGGTGATCCGGACCGCAGAGTCGGTGGTGTTGACCGACTGACCGCCGGGGCCCGAAGCCCGCTTCACGTCGATGCGAAGGTCCTTCTCCTCGTCGATCGCGACATCGACCTCTTCGGCCTCGGGCATGACGACCACCGTCGCGGTCGAGGTATGGATCCTCCCGGACGACTCGGTCACCGGGACCCGCTGGACCCGGTGGACACCGCCCTCGAACTTCAGGCGGCTGTAGGCGCCGTGGCCGCCGACGCGGACGATCGCCTCCTTGGTGCCGCCGATGCCCGTCTCGTTGAGGCTCAGCAGCTCCGCTCGCCAGCGCTGGCGCTCGGCGTAGCGCAGGTACATCCGGGTGAGCTCGCTGGCGAAGAGGGCGGCCTCGTCGCCACCCGCGCCGGCCCGGATCTCGATGATCACGTCGCGGTCGTCATTCGGGTCGCGGGGGAGCACCAGGACGCGCAGCCGGTCCAGGAGGTCGGCTTCCCGGGCCTCCAGGCGATCGACCTCGTCCCGGGCGAGGGCGCGCAGCTCCTCGTCCGCCTCGGCGTCGCGCATCTGGCGGGCACCGGCCAGCTCCTGGCGAGTCCGCTCGAGCTCCCGGTACGCGGTCACGATCGGCTCCAGCCGGGAGAGCTCCTGGCCGAGTCGGCGGATGGCACCGGCATCACCCGAGACGGATGGGTCGGCGAGCTGCGCCTGGACGTCCTCGTGCTGGCGGGCCACCTCGGCCAGGCGGTCGTCGAGTCCCTTCACGGGATCACCCGTCGGTGGTCGGGGGGTCGGCGGGGGCAGCGGGCGAGGTGGCGGTCGCCTCCGGGTCGACCGGCTTGCCCTGGAGGACGAGGGGGTCGCGAGGGAAGTCCGCGGACCCGGCGGGGACCTCGGCGCCATCTGCCGCGAGCGCCTGCTCCATCGAGACGATGGCCACCTCGATCATGTCGTCGGTGGGCTGCTTCGTGGTGATGCGCTGGACCAGGATGCCCGGCCACATCAGGGCGGCGACGATCGGGTTGGACCGGTGGCGGGCCCCCAGGCGCAGCAGCTCGTAGGAGATGGCGGCGATGACCGGGATCAGCAGGATCCGGCTGGCGATCATCACCGCGGGAGCCTGCCGTCCGACGAACGCGAAGGCGAAGATCGAGACGAGGATCACGACGACCAGGAACTCGGTGCCGCAGCGGGGATGGGCGGTCGGGTACTTGCGGACCTCGTCGGTGGTGAGCGCGTCGCCGTGCTCGAAGGCGTGGATCGTCATGTGCTCGGCGCCGTGGTACTGGAAGACCCGGTGGATGTCCGGGGTCCGCGAGATCAGGGCGAGGTAGCCGACGAAGATGGCAGCCCTGAAGATGCCCTCGGCCAGGTGCTGGACGAGCTCGTTCTCGATCCAGCCGAACAGGAGACTCGCCCCAAGGAGCGGGGTCAGGAAGAAGATGACGATCCCGAAGAGGAGCGTGAGCCCCAGCATCAGGGCGACCGCCCCCTTGCCGAGCTCGACGCCCTCGCCCTCGGCCTGCAGCGAGGCGGAACGGATCAGCCAGCGGGTGCCGACGACGAGGGTCTCGTACAGGACGACGAGGCCCCGGACGAGGGGCATCTTCGCCCAGCGGGTCTCCCGGAAGCCGCCGCGGAGCGACTCCTGGGACCAGACGATCCGCCCGTCGGGGTGGCGGAAGGCGACGGCGATGACGTCGCGGCCGCGCATGAGCACGCCCTCGATGAGGGCCTGACCGCCGTAGTTGAAGCGTGCCATGGGGGCAGTCTACCCGCCGCGTCGGCGATGGCCGGAGGCGCCGGCAGGATGACGGCGGGCCCAGGGACCCGCCACGGGGGTGCCGATCCGGCCGCGCCGGGGCGCTATGAGCGGGCCTGGCGCTCGAGGCGACGCTGGAAGCGCTCGACCTGGCCGGCGGTGTCGATGATCGTCTGCTTGCCGGTGAAGAACGGGTGGCAGGCGCTGCAGACGTCGACCCGGAGCTCGGAGCGGGTCGACCCCACGACGAACTCGGTGCCGCAGGACGCGCAGTGGACCTGCGCCTCGAAGTACTTGGGGTGGATGTCGGCCTTCACGGGTCTCTCCTGCGGCGCCGTCCGCTCGAGGTCACGCTGCCCCGACGGTGGTCGCCTGCCTCGGCGAGCGGGGGGTTGGTCAGGCCGAGGCCTCGACCGCCTCCACCCGGACGCGCTTCTTGTCCTTGGTCGCGTGCTCGAACCGGACGTGGCCGGTGACCGTCGCGAAGACGGTGTAGTCACGCCCCAGGCCGGCACCCTCGCCGGCGAGGAAGGTCATCCCCCGCTGGCGGACGATGATCGAGCCCGCGGGGACGAGCTGGCCATCCCCGGCCTTGACGCCGAGGCGCTGGCCGACCGAGTCGCGGCCGTTCTTGGAGCTGGAGCCAGCCTTCTTGTGGGCCATCGGGGCTACCCGTCCTTCTTCGTGGTTCGGCGGCGGGGCTTCGGGGCCGGAGCGTCGGCGGCCGGCTCGGGCGCGGCGGCGTCGGCTTCCGCGGCGGGGGCGGCGGCGTCGGCGTCGGCGGCGGGGGCGTCGGCGGCGGTTGCCTCGGCGTCGGCTTCCGCGGCGGGGGCGTCGG
>DATHYZ010000254.1:0-21013 GCA_035458865.1 Candidatus Limnocylindrales bacterium | reverse complement strand
GGCGGCGCGAAGCCCGTCGACGGCGGCCCGGCCCTCGGAGCCGGCCTCGGGGGCGAGGCCGTGGTCCCGGTCGATGCGCTCCTTGCGGAAGGCATCGAGGGCCCAGTACTGGAGGAAGACGTTCACCGGCTTGCCGAGGGCAGCGGCGCCGGCGGTGAGGACCGCCGCGGCCTGCAGCTTGTCGTCGGTGCCGGAGAAGAGGACCAGGTTCAGGGGCTGTTCCATCGGAAGCTACCTCTTGGCGAGTGCGGGATCGTCGACGGCCTCGGCCGTCGGGGTGGTGACGTCGCCGGCGCTGTTGACGAGGCTGGCGAGCCGGTCGAGCCGGCGCTCCAGGACCCGCCGCATGACGCTGCAGGCGATCATCACGTCGGGGTCGGTCAGCCGGTAGCGGACCTCGCGTCCCTCGCGCTCGGCCTCGACGAGGCCGGCCGATCGGAGCACGGCGAGGTGCTGCGACACGTTGGGCTGCGCCACGCCGAGCTCCTCGGCCAGCCGCCCGACCTCGCAGGGTCCGTCGGCCAGGCGATGGAGGATGTCAAGGCGTCGCGGGCTCGCGAGCGTCTTGAGGATCTCGGCCTGGAGGGTCGTGATGTCGTCCATGGCCGACATCATCCGTCATATGCGCAGATGCGCATACCCTCCATTCGGCCTGTCGGACGGCGCAGGCGGCAGGGGGGGTCGGGCCGATGGGCCCCCGATGAGCCGGGCCAGAGGTCCCACGAGGCCCATGGGGGCCGGGGCCGGGGGGATCAGATCGTGCGGTTCGCGAGCTCCAGCTCGTGGTCGGTCCACGCGCGCAGGCCGGCAAGGCGCGGCGGATCGAGTCGGTCGCAGGCCCAGTCCCAGTGGATGGTGACGACGTCGCCCGCCGCCAGGTCGCTGCCCAGGAAGCCGACGCCGTCGGTCCAGCCGCGGATGCGCTCCACGCGTGGCGGGGCGAGTCGGAGCCGACCGGCGACCAGCTCGAGCGGGACCGCCGACACGACCAGGTCGTCGCCGATCCGCTCGATGACGCGCCCCCAGCGGATCCGGCAGGAGTCCATGACCCGGATCGCCGCATCGAGCTGTCCCGAGCGCATCAGGCCGAGGCGCGGGAACACGTCGAGGACGTGGAAGGCGTGGACGGGCTTGGCGCCGGCTTCGGGCTTCGTCGCCAGCCAGCGCCAGGCCTCGCGCCGGAGCCGCGGCTTGAAGCGGCTCGCCATCGACGCTCCCATGGGTCCGGGCGCGACCCGATCCAGAAGGGCATTGCCCAGCCAGTACGCCTCCACCACCCGGGCGTCCAGCGGATCGTGGAGGCCATTGGCGGCAGCGATGAGCTCCAGGTAGGGATAGGCGCCCTCGAAGCGGCGGGCGAGCGATCGCAGGGCCGGGTCCTCGTGTCCCACGGCGCCCTGCTCGAAGAGCTCCGCGGCGTCATCCGGGCCGCAGTACCCGAGCCGGTTCGGACCGAACGCGTACCGCGCGAAGAGGACGGGACCGGGCACTGGAGGCGCCGGCACGGGCGCGTCCACGGCCGCGGGCGGGCGTCCCAGTTCGATCGCCTGAGCCGGAGCGGCAACGGACCCTACCCGGGTCGTCATCGCTGGTCTCGGCCGCCGGGCTCAGGCCGCGGCGGCGAGCCGCGGGCCCCTCAGGCCGGCGAGGCAGAAGACGGCCGCGGCAGCACCGATCACCAGGTATCCGGCCGCCACCTCGGGGGCGGGAGCCACGCCCGCGGAGACCGAGCCGAGGATGCCGGTGATGATCGCCCCGGCGACCAGGACGCTCGTGACCAGGCTGGCCGGCGCTCGTTCCAGGGCCGCGTACCACGTCGTCACGTAGGCGGCCAGGACGAGCCCGGTCAGGACGACCCAGGCCCAGGCATCCGGGGTCACGGTGGCAAGCAGCCCGAGCCGCCCGGAGACGGCCAGGTAGCCGACGAGGAACACCAGGCCGATGGACATCCTCGCGGCGCCGACGATCGGAGAGGTCACCGTCCGGAGCACGCGCTTGGCGAGCACGACCTCGACCGCCCACAGGAGCGTGGCGGCCGCGATCAACGTCTCGCCGACACCCCAGCTGATCCCCTGCGGCGGCACCAGGATGGCCTGGCCGATCACGAGCGCACCGAGCGCGGTGACCTGGACCCACCCGAGTCGCTCGCCGAGGAACGGGACCGCGAGGAGGGCGACCCAGATGAAGAGCGTCTTCTGGATGAACGCCGCCGCGGGCGCGCTGGCCATGGCCAGCCCGGAGAAGAACAGGACGAAGGGCACGCTCCCGCCGACGATGCCGATGAGGACCAGGCGCAGGCGGTCGTTCCTGCCGATGTCACGGAGCTGGCCCGGTCGGACGAGAGCCATCGCCAGCGCGATCAGCACCAGCGCCGCGACCGCGTTCTTCAGCGTCGTGAACAGCGCGGCGTCCGGGACCGTCCCCACCGCGAGACCGTTCAGCCAGATCGCGATCCCGCTGATGAGCGCGGCCCCGGCCGCGAGGCCGACACCCCGGCTCAGCGGCCTGGGGATGGCTCGCTTCGGGACCGCCCTACGGTTCGATGCCATCGTTCGCTCCTGTTCCACGCGCCCAGGACGCCACCGGGACGGAGGCCTCCAGCAGCGCCTCCCGGATCAGCCCGGCGTCGGCTTCGTCGAGTCGCTCGACGACGGTCCCGGCAGCCACGATCACCCACTCCCCCACCTCGACCTCGGGGTGCAGGAGCGTCGAGGCCCGTCGGACCATGCCCGAGGTCTCGACGGTCGCCCCGTCGGCATCCACCGCCACCACGCGGCCCGGGATCGTCACGCACACGACTTCATCTCCTCGTCGCCTCAAGCCTGCACCGCCCGGGTCGATGGCCGGGAGGGGCCGGCGTCACCAAGCCCGGGGCCTTAGGACCCGGGCCCCTCCAGCGGCTCGATGGCGATGGTCTCGTCCATCCGGCCCGGCATCCCGGGGCCGCCGCAGGCAGGACAGGCGTCGAGCGTGTCCGGGAACGTCCGGTCGCAGGCGAGGCAGCGCATCTCGTCGGGTCGATGGACGACCTCGATCAGGGCGACGTCGATCGGGGGGCCGACACCGGCGAGATGCTCGAGGAGGGCCGCGTCGAAATCGGCAGGGTTCGTGTGACCGCCGCTGACGACGACCCGCACCGGCCGCCCGAGCAGCGCTCGGTCCCGGAGCGAGGCGGCGATCGCCCGGGCGATGGCGGCTTCGTGCACGGCCGACCTCAGGACCGCGCGCCGCGACCCGGGAGGCCGGCCCGCGCTGCGACGGCCTCCCGGGTGGCCAGCTCGGCGGCCCGTGGGACCGCGGCCTCGACCGCGGTCGTCAGGCCCAGCCCCGGCTCGATCGACGCGGGCTGGATCGCCACGAGGATGATCGGCTCGGGCAGGCGACCGGCCAGGCGGGCGTGCGCGATGAGGTCGCCCATCCCTCCGCCGCCGAGGGCGCCGGCGCCGCGCAGCGTCTCCGCCGCGGCATCGCCGTGGAGGGCGGTCACGGTGCCGGGCTCGGTCCGGAGATCCACGGCGTCCACGATGACGAGGGCGGCCGCGGTCGCGACCAGCGGCAAGAGGTCGCGCCCCAGGGTGCCGCCGTCCACGGCCTGGATCCCGGCGGGCAGGCCGGGGCGGACGAGCTCGGCGACGACCCGACACCCCACCCCGTCGTCACGGAGCAGCCGGTTGCCGACACCCAGGATCAGGACGTCGCGCGTCGGTGGCCCGGGAGCGGCGTCCTGGGTGCCGCGGGAGGATCGGTCGGAGCCTCCCGCCGGGGGACGGAGGGTCGTCATCGAGACCTAGATTCCGACGCGGACCCGGCCGTGCCATCGGCCGCGCGACCCTGAGGCGCGGGTCCTCCGGCCCGGGCCGACCAGCCGTCGGCCGGCCCGCGGGCTTCGGGCCATCCGTCCCGGCCGACCGGGTCCGCGGGCTCTGTCGGCGAGCTCGAGTCCGGCGCGACGATGCTGTTCGTCCGCCACACGACCATCCCGACGGACCCGGCGACCGGTCCCGGTGTGGCGCGCAGGCGGGAAGGAGGGACGCGATGCCGACCAACGATCGCGATGCGACCACCGGCCCGCACGCCGGGCTCCTGGACTGGCTGGCCGCGCACGGGGTCGAGTACGAGCTCCATGAGCATCCACTGACGTTCACCGCCAAGGAGACCGCCGAGATCGAAGGCGTCGACCCGCGGCGATTCGCCAAGGTGGTCGCCGTGGAGACCGCCGATGGCCGTCGCGCCCTCGTGGTGGTCGACGCCATCGACCACGTCGACCTCGACAAGGCCGCCGAGCGGCTGGGCGCCACGAAGGCTCGCCTCCTCACCGAGGCCGAGCTGGTGGACTTCGCCCCTGGCTGCGACGTCGGGACGATGCCGCCGGTCGGTGAGCTGTTCGGGGTGACCGTCCTCGCGGACATCGCGGTGCGCGAGGACCCCGAGATCACCTTCCACGCGGGAAGCCACCACTTCACCGTCCACGTCGACCGCCCCGGCTGGGAGCGGGCGACGCGGGTCGAGTACGCAGACCTCGCCGACAGCCGCGACCGCCAGCCCGCCTGGTCCCGCTGAAGGGTGGTGCCGATCATCCCTGGGGGCGGTCCGGAGCGCCCGTCATGACGCACCTTCCGGCCCTGCCGGGGGTCATCGCCCGCGCGCAGGCTTGGCCCGGAGGTGCGACCTGATGGCCGTCTCGTCACCCGCCGCCCCGGACGCGCCGCGGACCGGAGTTCGCGTTCGGACCGTTCCCCTCGACCCACTCGTGATCGCCGTCGACCGCTGCAAGGGTTGCGAGCTGTGCGTGACCGCCTGCCCCAAGGGGGTCCTGGCGCTGGACGTCGGCATCGTCAACGGCCTCGGCTACCACCCGGTGCGCCTGACCGAACCGGGTGGCTGCACGAGCTGCGCGATCTGCGCACGGGTCTGCCCCGATGCCGTCTTCACCGTCTACGCCCCGTCGAGGGAGGGTTGAGGTGAGCACCGCCGTTCGCGGCACCGGACCAGCGTCCACGGACGTCCCCGGGCGCATCCTCATGAAGGGCAACGAGGCGATCGCGGAGGCGGCGATCCAGGCCGGCTGCGACGCGTACTTCGGCTACCCGATCACCCCGCAGGCCGAGATCCTGGAGTGGATGGCGCGCCGGATGCCCGAGGAGGGCCGGGTCTTCATCCAGGCCGAGAGCGAGCTGGCGGCCATCAACATGGCCCTCGGGGCTGCCGCCACGGGCAGCCGGGTCCTGGTGAGCTCGTCGTCACCCGGGATCAGCCTGATGGCCGAGGCCATGAGCTACATGGCCGCCTCCGAGATCCCGGTCGTGCTCGTCAACATCATGCGCGGCGGCCCCGGCCTCGGCTCCATCGGCCCGGCCCAGGGCGACTACTTCCAGGCGACCAGGGGCCACGGCCACGGCGACTACCGGACGCCGGTCCTGGCTCCCGCCTCGATCGGCGAGGCCATGGCCCTCGTCGCCGACGCCTTCGAGCTGGCAGAGCGGTACCGCACGCCGGTCATCCTCCTGGCCGACGGGATCCTGGGGCAGGCGATGGAGCCCGTGGTGCCTGCCTACCGCTGTCCGCCCCGCCAGCCGACCGATTGGGCGGTCGAGGGGGCGGCCGGAAGGCCGCCACGGGTCGTGCGGTCGCTCCATCTCCAGCCCGAGGCCCTGGAAGCCCACAACCGCCACCTCCAGGCCAAGTACGCGGTCATCCTCCGGGACGAGGTCCGCTGGGACGGCGAGGAGCTCGACGACGCCGAGCTCGTCATCGTCGCCTACGGGACCGCGGCCCGGGTCGCCCGGACGGCGATCGAGCGCGCCCGGGAGGCAGGGCTCCGGGTCGGGCTGTTCCGCCCCGTCAGCCTCTGGCCGTTCCCCGAGGCCCGACTCCGCTCGATCGCGGAGCGAGCCCGCGGGATCCTGGTGCTGGAGCTGTCTGCGGGGCAGCTGCTCGACGACGTCCGCCTCGCCGCCGAGGGACGCACCCCGATCGCGCATCACGGGCGGACCGGCGGCATGGTGCCGACGCCGGGGGAGGTGGTCACCGCGCTGCGCCACCTGTTCGCGGTGACGGGGCCAAGGGCGGAGGGTCCGCCGGGGTCCGAGCCTGAGCCACTCGACCCTTCCGTGCCGGGCGGCACGCCGCTCGCCGGCGCGTCCCGAGACGAGGAAGAGGCTGATCCGGCGGGGCTCGTCTCCGATGCCGACTGGCAGGGGTTCATCCGACGGACCAGGACCCGGGACCGCCTTGCTCCCATCGCCCGGGTCATCACCGGCCGGGAGGTCCGATCGTGACCGCGACGCTGCCGCCGACGAGTCGACGGGTCATCTACGAGCACCCCGATCTCCTTGACGACCGTTCGACGCACTACTGCCCGGGCTGCGGGCACGGAACGGTCCACCGGCTCCTCGCCGAGGTGCTCGGCGACCTGGAGCTGGGTCCGCGGACCATCGCCGTCGCCCCGGTCGGCTGCGCCGTCTTCGCCTACGACTACCTCAAGCTGGACTTCGTCGAGGCACCGCACGGCCGTGCGCCCGCCGTGGCGACCGGCATCCGCCGGGTCCGCCCGGACGCCTTCGTCCTGACCTACCAGGGGGACGGGGACCTGGCGGCGATCGGGACGGCCGAGATCGTCCATGCCGCGGCGAGGGCCGAGGCGATCACCGCGGTCTTCGTCAACAACGGGATCTTCGGGATGACCGGAGGCCAGATGGCGCCGACGACGCTGCTCGGCCAGCGAACCACGTCCACGCCGCTCGGGCGGGACGCCGGGGAGACCGGCTTCCCGCTGCCGATCACGGAGATGCTCGCGGTCCTGCCCGGCGTGGCCTACGCGGCCCGTGGGACCCTGGCCGACGCTGCGTCCATCGGCAAGGTCAAGGCGATGCTCCGGCGGGCCTGCGAGGTCCAGCTGGCGGGCACCGGCTTCGCCATCGTCGAGGTGCTGTCCAACTGCCCGGTGGGCTGGGGCATGACCCCGCCTGAGTCGATCTCCCACCTGGCAGCCGTCGCCGAGACCTACCCCGTCGGGGTGATCCTCGATCGGGCCAAGCGGATCGGCGTCCGAACCACGCCGGCGGAGGGGTGACGATGGAGCGATCGACCATCCTCGCCGGGTTCGGGGGGCAGGGCCTGCTCTTCGCCGGGACGGTCCTGGCCCGTGCGGCCATGGCCGAGGGCCACGAGGTCCTCTGGATCCCGTCCTACGGCCCGGAGATGCGTGGCGGGACGGCGTCCTGCACGGTCATCGTGGGAGACCACCCCATCGGGTCACCGGTCGTCGACCGGGCCGACGCCGTCATCGTCCTGAACCCTCCGTCCCTGGCGAGGTTCGAGGCGGCCATCGCCGAGGGCGGCCTGCTGGTCCTGAATGCGTCGCTCATCGAGGCTGAGCCCAGCCGGACCGACCTGGAGGTCGTCGCGATCCCCTGCACGGCGCTCGCGCGCGAGGCCGGCGACGATCGCCTGGTGAGCGTCGTCGCCCTCGGGGCGCTCGTTGCCCGACGACCCATCGTGAGCCCCGATGCGGTCCGGGAGGCCATCGCGGCGGTCGTCTCGGCGCGGCGACCGGAGATCCTGGCCGCCGACATCGCCGCCTTCGACGTCGGGTTCGAGCGAGCCGGCGAGGCCCTGGAGGTCGCCGGACGGGCCTGACGGCGGCGTCAGGGGATCGGCCCGGGTCGTGGCGGCTGGTATGGCCCGACCCGCGAGCCAGGCTCAGGCGACGAAGGCGACCGCAGCGTAGCCGACGACCCGCTCCGCGCCGGCACCGGCGTCGGCGGAGGTCGCCGTCCCGAGGACGAGCCCCCGGGTGGCCCCGAGTGCGCGGACGGTGGCGATGGCGAGCAGGATCGGCTCCAGGCCACAGACCCCGCAGGCGACCCCGGGGACGGTCCCGCGGCGGTACTCGCGCTCCCGGCGACCGAGCTCCGCGGCATCAAGGGCGGCGATGGGCTCGAGGATGGCGGCGTCGACCACGCGGGCCGTCGCGTCGTCGGGGTAGTGGGCCAGGTCGGAGGTGGCGACGATGATCGGCGCAGGGCGCTCGGGCTCGAGCTGCCGGAGGGCCAGGAGCACGCCCGCCAGGCGCTCACCCGCGTCCGCGAGGGCGCCGCGCTCGTGGAGGCCCACCAGGAGCGGCACGAAGGAGCGCCCTGGGCCGACGAGGAACGGCAGCTGGACCTCGAGGGAGTGCTCTTCCCGATGGACGTCGGTGTCGGGCCGGAACGGACCGCCGAGTCGGAGGATGGCCCGGGCCAGCCGGGCGTCGACCGGGACCTCGCCGAGCGGACAGGCCCAGGCCCCGTCCGGCCAGACGCCGATCGACTCGTAGCCCGGGACCCAGTGGTTCGTCCCGGCGAGGACGACAGGTCGCGACGTTGGACCGCCCAGCAGGTCCCAGGCGGCCGTCGCGACGGTCCCCGAGTACGCGAGGCCCGCATGCGGGACCAGCAGGCCGACCAGCTCCCCGTCGACGGGAAGCGGGGCGGCTGCCCGAGCCCGGAGGTCGGCGAGGAGCCGGCGCAACGCCACCGGGTCACGAGGGTAGAAGTTGCCGGCGTGAGTCGGCGGACGGACCGCCCCG
The DNA here is from genome assembly GCA_035458865.1 of Candidatus Limnocylindrales bacterium. Taxonomy (GTDB): domain Bacteria; phylum Chloroflexota; class Limnocylindria; order Limnocylindrales; family CSP1-4; genus DATHYZ01. The sequence continues at coordinate 12,444 of DATHYZ010000254.1, read as the reverse complement.
TGCATGATCATCGCTCGCCTCCCTCGGTGGCCCGCAGGCCGACTCCGGCCAGCACGTGGCCGCAGGTTGGGCAGCGTCCATCGTCGAGGTCGACGGCCGTCGTCCGGAAGCCGGACCGGCGGACGAGGGACCGCCCGCAGGCCGCACAGCGGGTGTCCTCGAGCCCCGCCTCGGCCAGGTTGCCGGCGTACACGTGGGCGAGCCCTCGGCGACGGCCGATGTCGACGGCCCGCCGGACCGTCTCGAGCAGCGTGGGCGGGACGTCGAGCATCCGGTGCGCCGGGTGGTAGCGGCTGACGTGCCACGGCGTCTCGGGGCCCAGCTCGGTCCCGATCCAGTCCGCGATCGACTCGAGCTGACGATCGTCGTCGGTCAGGCCCGGGACCAGGAGGGTCGTGACCTCCACCCAGATGCCGGCCCGCCGCATCCCGACGAGCGTCTCGAGCACGGGGGCCAGGCGGGCCCCGACGACCCGCCGATAGACGGCGTCGGAGAAGCCCTTGAGGTCGACGTTCGCCGCGTCGACGACCGGGGCCAGGAGCTCGATCGTCTCGGGTGTCTGGTAGCCGTTGGTCACCAGGACGTTGCCCAGCCCGGCGGCCCGAGCCAGGCGAGCCGTGTCGTAGGCGTACTCGAGGAAGACGGTCGGCTCGACGTAGGTGTAGGCGATGGAGCGCGCCCCCGCCTGGAGGGCGGCCTCGACCACCCGCTCGGGCGGCATCGTCATGGTCAGCGGCACGATCCCCTCTCGCTCCGCCTGGGCGATCTCCCAGTTCTGGCAGAAGCGGCAGTGGAAGTTGCAGCCCCTGGTAGCGATGGAGAAGGACAGGGTGCCCGGCCAGGCGTGGAAGAGCGGCTTCTTCTCGATCGGTTCGGCGTGAGCGGCCACCGCCTCGCCGTGGACGAGGCTGAGGAGGCGTCCACCGACGTTCGCCCGGACGCCGCAGATGCCACGGCGGTCGAGCCGGATCAGGCAGCGGTGGGCGCACGCGTGGCAGCGGACGGCATCACCGGCCGACCGCTCCCACAGGAGCGCCGGCGCGACCCCACGGGCCGGCAGGTCGGCGATCCGGCCCTTGCCCAGCCGGACCTCGGGGCGGCTCGTGTACGCGGTCGGGGGACCGGCCGGGTGGATCGCCATGCCGACAACGCTGGGGGACGGGCCGGAGCCCGGCAAGAGCCGAACCGACCGCGCACGGTGCCCGTCGGCCACGACGCCGGCGGTCGAGACGACCCGGTCGCTCGGGCCGATCCGCGCGCCTCAGCCCTTCACGACCGCAAGCGGCCGGAGGCGAGCGACCGATCGGATGAGGCCGGCTCCCTGCGCCGTACGGATCACGGCCTCCACGTCCTTGTAGGCGATCGAGGCCTCTTCCGCGAGGAGGTCCCGCCGCTCGGCCCGCACCAGGACGCCCTGGGCGGCCAGCTGTCCTGCGACGTCGACCCCGCGCAGCTCACGACTGGCGGCGTGGCGCGAGAGATTCCTGCCGGCCCCATGGCAGGACGACCCGAACGACTCGGTCATCGCCCCGGGGGCCCCGACGGCGACGTACGACGCCCGTCCCATGTCGCCGGGCACGAGCACCGGCTGGCCGACCGGGCGATACGGCGCCGGGACGTCCGGGTGGCCCGCCGGGAAGGCCCGGGTCGCGCCCTTGCGATGGACGCAGACGCGCCGTTCGTGCCCGTCGACCAGGTGGTCCTCCATCTTCGCGATGTTGTGCGACAGGTCGTAGACCTGGCGCAGGCCGAGGGAGGCCGCGGAGGCGTCCAGCACCCGCGCCATGGCGGCCCGCACGTGATCGACGATCAGCTGGCGGTTGGCCCAGGCGAAGTTCGCCGCGGCTGCCATCGCGCCCAGGTATGCCGCGGCCTCGGCCGAGCCGAGCGGCGCGCAGGCGAGCTGCCGGTCGGGCAGGTCGATCCCGAAGCGGGGCAGGGCCGCGTCCATCGACGCCACGTGGTCGGTGCAGACCTGGTGACCCAGCCCGCGGGAGCCGCAGTGGACCATGATGGTGACGCTCCCCTCCTCCAGGCCGAAGGCTGCGGCCGCGGCCCGGTCGTCGATCCGCTCGACGACCTGCAGCTCGAGGAAGTGGTTCCCGGAACCGAGCGTCCCGAGCTGGTCGGCCCCGCGTTCCCGGGCGCGCGCGCTCACGGCGTCCGGGTCGGCTCCGGCAAGACGCCCGCGCTCCTCCGTCCGCTCCAGGTCGTCGGCCGTGCCGTGCCCCCGATCCACGGCCCAGCCCGCTCCCTCGACGAGGACGGCCTCGAGCTCCTGGCGAGCCAGCTTGCGGCCCAGCCGCGACCCGACACCCGATGGCACCGCCGCGAAGAACGCGTCCGCCAGGGCTGCCAGGCGGGGACGGACGTCGGCCTCGCCGAGGTCCGAGCGCAACAGGCGGACGCCGCAGTTGATATCGAAGCCGATGCCGCCCGGGCTGATCACGCCTTCCCTGGCGTCCATCGCGGCGACCCCGCCGACCGGGAAGCCGTAGCCCCAGTGGACGTCCGGCATCGCCAGCGACGCCCCGACGATCCCGGGCAGGGTCGCCACGTCGGCGACCTGGACCAGGGCCGGGTCGTCCCGGAGCGGGGCGATCAGCGCATCGTCGGCGAAGACCAGGCCATCGACCCGCATCCCCCGGGTCGCGTCCCGCGGGATCCGCCAGCGGAAGTCGTCGACCCGCTCGAGGCCCGGGACGGCCCTGGGCGCACGGGCAGCGCCGCGCGCGCTGGCGTGGGATCCGCCTCGAGGTGGCCGTGTCGCGCGCCGCTGCCGACGGGCCATCTCAGACGTCCAGGTAGGCGGTCAGCACCCAGCCGCCGGCCGCCTCTGACTCGACCGCCAGCCCGTGGTAGGTCGCCGACTTGACCTCTGCCCGGCGGCGGACGCTGGCGCCATCGAACGGCACGCTGCCGACCGACGCGGTGAGCGCCCAGCCGCCCCCGGGCATCTCGTCGACGTCGGTGACGACGACCGTCGCCAGGGCTCCCTCGACGTCGATCGTCGCCGCGAGCTCGTTGAGCCAGGCATAGGCCAGCGCGACGAGATCGCGCGCCGCGAGCCGGACCGCCCGGGGCTGCCGCGTCGGTCGACCGGATCCGCCCGGGCCGGCCCGGAGGACGGTCGGGGGGCCATCGGCCGTGAGCTCGGCAAGGGCCAGGCCGGCCTCCTCGAAGACCGAGGCGAGGTCCGGCCCGCGCGCCTCGAGGCCGACGTCGGCGGTGTGAGCCAGCACTCGGCGCCGGCGCGGTGGCCCCGGCGAGCGATCGTGCGTCACTCGCCGGTCGGGGGATCCAGCGGCCAGCTGCGGGTCAGGCCGTCGGGCGACTCGTAGCCTCCGTCGGCCCGGAGCGCCCAGTCCTCGCCCGGCTCGGCGTATTCGGTGCGCTGCCAGCCCTCCGGCGTGAGGACGAAGGTGTCTCCCGGCTCCGGCGCGTCGTGGTTGGAGTTGGCCAGGGCTTCGGTCATGTCGTCCCTCCGCTGCAAGGCTCGACCGATACGGTCAGGATGCCCCGCGGATCCGGTCCTGGGAAGGGCCGGCGGTCCCGGATGACCGTCGGCGGGCAGGGCCTGCCGACGACCCCCGACGGGCAGGACCGGCGGATCGGGGCCGGCGGCGGACCGGTCGGGACGGGCGGACCGGTCGGGCCGGGCGGACCTGACGGTCGGGACCGACCGGACCTCGGGCGGACCCGGACCTCGATGGATACTGACGACGCAGGAGCGAGTCCTTCCGGGAGACCCGATGGCTGACGTCACCGCGCTCGCCGTGCCCGTGGGCCTCTTCCTGGCCTCTGCCGCGCTGGTCGTCGGGTCCGGCATCGTGCTGGCGCGCGAAGGCGACCAGATCGCTCACCGGACCCGGCTCGGAGGGATCGGGGTCGGCGCGTTCCTGCTGGCCGGAGCGACTTCTCTGCCCGAGATCGTCACCGACGTGAGCGCGTCCCTGGCCGACGCCCCGGACCTCGCGGTCGGGGACCTGTTCGGCTCGAGCATGGCCAACATGGCGATCCTCGCGATCATCGACCTGCTCCACCGCGGCCGTGTCTGGCCGAGTGTCAGCATCGGTCATGCGCGCCTGGCGGCCGTCGCGATCGCCCTCACCGCCATGGCCGTGCTCGGGATCCTCGCCGGTGGCAGCATCGCCATCGGTTGGATCGGCGTCGTGCCGCTGGCGATCGCCGGTGCGTACGTGGCGGCAGCCCTGTGGATCCGCCGGACGAGCAGCGAGGGCCGGCAGGCCGACGAACAGAAGCCGGACAGCGAGATCATCGAGCCGATCGGCTGGGCTTCCGATGAGCGCGGAACACCGCTCCGGGTCATCGGGCTGCGGTTCGCCGCCGCCGCCGCCGTCGTCCTGGTCTCGGCGCCGCTGCTGGCCGTGTCGGCCAAGTCGATCGCCGACCAGACCGGGATCGGCCAGACGTTCGTCGGCACGCTGCTCCTGGCAGCGACGACATCGCTCCCCGAGCTCGTGGCGTCGCTTGCCGCGATCCGGATCGGGGCTTACGACCTCGCGGTCGGCAACCTCTTCGGCAGCAACGCCTTCAACATGGTCGCCCTGCTCGCCGCCGACGCGGCGTACCTGCCCGGTCCGATCCTGGCTGCCATCGAATCGGTCCAGGCGATCGCCGGGATCGGGGCCATCCTGCTCATGGCGCTCGCCCTCATGGCCGTCGTCCACGGGGCACGGACCCGGCTCAGGCGCCTGGAACCGGACGCGATCCTCGTCCTGATCACCTACGCCCTCCTGCTGATCATCATCTACGCGAGTGAGCCGTGACCCATCCAGGGCCTGCCCCTGCGTCCGCGGCGGGCCCCCAGGTCGAGGCGGCGTGGAAGCTGGATGCGGCCGAGGTCGCGAGGCAGCTCGACACCGATAGCGAGGCGGGCCTCGACGGGGCCACGGCTGCGGAGCGGCTGGCCCGATCCGGCCCCAACTCCCTGATCGAGCGGGCCGCCGTGCCGCTCTGGCGCCGCTTCCTCGACCAGTTCGCCAACGCGATGATCCTCGTCCTCCTCGCGGCGGCGCTCGTCACGATCCTCATCGGCGACCTGAAGGACACGGCCGTGATCCTGGCCATCGTCCTGCTCAACGCCGTGATCGGCTTCGTCCAGGAGCACCGGGCCGAGCAGGCCATGGCCGCGCTGAAGCGGATGACCAGCCCGACGTCGGTCGTCGTCCGGGACGGCCGGCCGGCGGCTGTGCCGGCGGCATCACTGGTCCCCGGCGACATCGTCCGCCTGGAGGCGGGTGACGTCGTGACCGCCGATCTTCGGCTCCTGGAGGCCCGGGCCCTCCGGATCAACGAAGCGGCCCTGACCGGGGAATCGGAACCGGCCGAGAAGTCCAGCGCTCCCCTGCCGGACCTGGCAGAGGCCGTGCTGGCCGACCAGCGCAACATGGCCTTCAGCGGGACCGCGGTGACCTACGGCCGCGGTCGCGGGGTCGTCGTGGCGACCGGGATGGGCACCGCGCTCGGCCGGGTCGCCTCCCTCCTCCAGGAAGGTCCGGTCGGGAGGACGCCGCTCCAGCGCCGGCTTGACACCCTCGGCCGCTGGCTGGCGGTCCTGGCCCTGGGTGTCTGTGCGCTCGTCTTCGTCGCCGGCGTCATCCGCGGCGAGCCGCCCGACGTCATGTTCCTGACCGCCGTCAGCCTGGCGGTCGCGGCCATCCCGGAGGGGCTGCCAGCGGTGGTGACGATCGCGCTGGCCCTGGGAGCACGGCGGATGGCCCGCCGCGAGGCGCTCATCCGCAAGCTGCCGGCCGTCGAGACCCTCGGTTCGGTCACGGTCGTCTGCTCCGACAAGACCGGGACCCTGACCGAGAACCGGATGGTCGTCGAGCGGGTCTGGACGCCGAGCGCCGAGTACGCCGTCAGCGGTGACGGCTACGAGCCCGACGGGACGATCGAGCCTGACCCGTCGTGGGACGAGGACTTCGGAGCGCTCGTCCGGGTCGCGGCCGCCTGCAACGACGCGACCCTGCGCGGCCCCTCCACCGCCGGCGGCGACTGGGGCGTGACGGGGGATCCCACGGAGGGCGCGCTCCTGGCCCTCGCCGCCAAGTCCGGCGTGGACGACGCCCTCCACCCCGAGCGGCCACGACGCCTCGAGGAGCTGACCTTCGACGCCGATCGCCGCCGCATGGCGACCATCCATGACCATGGGGACGCCGGTGTCTGGGTCGCCGTCAAGGGGGCCCTTGAGTCCATTGCGCCGCTCGTCGACGCGGGAGCGGCCACGGCGGTCCTGGCCGCGGAGCGACGCGCCCGCGAGCTCGCCGCCGACGGCTACCGGGTGCTTGCCCTGGCGGAGCGCGACCTCCCGACCGTTCCGAGCCCGCTCGAGGCCGTCGAGCGGGACCTCAGGCTGCTCGGGCTCGTCGCCATGGCCGATCCGCCCCGGCCCGCCGCCGCGCCGTCGATCGAGGCGGCCCGCTTGGCCGGGATCCGGCCGGTCATGATCACCGGCGACCACCCCCTGACGGCCGGGGCGATCGCTCGTCGGATCGGCCTTCTCGACGGCGACTCGCGGGTGCTGACCGGTGCCGAGCTGGCCGAGCTCGACGACCCGAGTTTCGACGCGCTCGTCGACGAGGTCGCCGTCTACGCGCGCACGAGCCCCGAGCAGAAGGTCCGGATCGTCGCCGCGCTCCAGGGCCACGGCGAGGTGGTGGCGATGACCGGTGACGGCGTCAACGACGCCCCGGCCCTTCGCCTCGCCGACATCGGCGTGGCCATGGGGATCATGGGCACCGAGGTCTCCAAGGAGGCCGCCGACATGGTCCTCGCCGACGATGACTTCGCGACCATCGTCCGGGCCGTCGAGGAGGGTCGCCGGATCTACGACAACATCCGGCGGTTCGTGCGCTACCTCCTCGCCACGAACACGGCCGAGGTCGCGGTGGTATTCGCCGCCCCGTTCCTCGGGCTCCCGCTCCCGCTCCAGCCCGTCCAGATCCTCTGGATCAACCTCGTGACCGATGGTCCGCCCGCGCTGGCGCTCGGGGTGGAACCGGTCGAGCCCGATGCGATGGAGCGGCCGCCCCGACCGCCGAAGGAGTCCATCCTGGGTCGTGGCCTGTGGCAGCGTGCGCTCCTGACGGGAACCCTGATGGCGCTCGTCACCCTCGGCGTCCAGGCCCTCGCCATCGCCCAGGGCTGGCCCTGGCAGACGATGGTCTTCACGACCCTGGCCTTCCTCCAGCTGGCCAACGCCATCGCGGTCCGCTCCGAGCGACGGTCGGCGCTCAGCCTCGGTTGGCGGACGAACGTCCCGCTCGTCGCCGCCGTCGCGACGATCGCCGTGATCCAGCTGGCCCTCGTCTACCTGCCCGCGCTCCAGCCGATCTTCGACACCGAGGCGCTGGGCCCGGCCGAGCTGGCGGTGGTCCTGGTGGCGTCGTCGGTCGGCTTCTTCGCCGTCGAGCTCCAGAAGTGGCTCGAGCGACGCCTCGCCGCCCGGCGACCGGTCAGCGCTTGAGCAGCCGGTAGAGGACGCCGCGGATCGTCAGGATCACGAGGATCCCGATCAGGGATCCGAACAGGATCTGGCGGTTGCGGTCGATCGCGGGGACCCACTCGACGTCCTCGCCGCGGATCACGAACGCCCCGGCTGGCTTGGCCGTCACACCGAACCCGACGGCCGAGCCTTCGCCCGTCGCGCCAGCCCCGACCTCACCCTCGACCGCCATCGTGGGCGTCATCCCGGCTCCGCCTCCACCGCCGCCAATGACGGACGAGGCCAGGATCACGGTGACCCCGTCGCGCTCGATGGGCTCACCGTAGACGGTCGTCGAGGTCATCGCCTCGCGGACCTTGGTCAGGAGCTCGCTGGCATCCATGGCAGTACCTCCTGACCCCAGCCTACGCCTGGGCGGGAGGATGCGCCGGCACGCGCCCGGAACGGGCGACGAGGCCGCCCTTGGGCGAGGCCCTAGCTGCCCCGCGTCGCCTCCTCGGCCATCGCCCGGACGAGGTCGCTGGTGGACACCACGCCGATCGGCACGCGCTCGTCGTCATCGTCCACCACGACGAGCCGGTGGACGTGATGCCGCTCCATCTTTCGGGCGGCATCGGCAAGGGGCGTGGAGCGCAGCACCGTGATCGCCGGGCTGGACATGAGGTGGCGGACCGAGAGGCCGGGCCAGTTGGCCCACAGGAACTCGGTCGCCCGCGCGCGCAGCAGGTCGGTCTGGGAGAGGACACCCACGAGCGCACCAGCGCCGTCGACCACGGGGAGACCGTGGACGTGATGCTCCTCCATGCGCTTGACGGCATCTCCGAGAGGGGCATCGCTGCGGACGACGATGAGCTCCGAGGCCATGACGTCGCCGACGGTGGTGGTGGTGGGATCGGTCATCGTGGGGCTCCCTCCGGCTGGGACGCTGCATCGGTGGATGAACCGGGCGCGCTCTCGGTGTGTTCGTGGTCGGTCACCGCGGCGGTGAGGTCGATGAGGCCGTCGCAGGAGGCCTCCAGGGGGGCCTCGGCCTCGATGGCGGCGATCGCCTCCGAGCCGTCGGCGATCACCGCGATGCCCGGGAACGGGGGTACAGGGGGCGCGCCAGACGGCCCGGACGCAAGGGTCGCGGTCATGGTCCCGAGGGTATCCCGACCGGGTCCCGTGCGCTCGATGGCGCGGTCCCGATTCCGGGGGCCGTTCGGCACCGCGACCTCGAGCCCCTGCCCGGCCGGACCGGGACCTTCGGCGGCTCGCCCTCGGGTCAGTGGGTCGGGAGCCCGCGGACGTAGCCGGCCAGCTCCTCGGCGATCCGGGCGATGAAGGCATCGGTCGCCGCGGCGACCGCGGGTGACGGCTCGCTCCCGAGCTCGAACCGGGATCCGCCGATCCCGACCAGGACGCCCTTCGGCGGGTCTCCCCGGAGAGCCGTCGCGAGGGCCACCAGCTGGTCGACCGGCAGCACGTGGCTCGACCTGGGCATGGCCTCGCGACCCTCACGCGCGATCCTCCCGGCCGCCAGGTCGGCCAGGCGCTCGAGCTGCAGGACGACGATCTCGCCGGCGGGCACCCCGACCACCGCGTCCACGACGACGGCTGCCCCGCCACCGGGCAGCTCCACGAGGTCGGCCGGATCGAGCTGGCCCGTCTCGCGCAGCTCGACCAGCGGGCGGTCGTGTTCATCGAGCAGGGCGACCGCCCGGCGAGCCGCCACGAACGCCACGGCATCGTCGCCGCGATGGCGCTCACCGAGCACGAGCACCCGGATCGGACGGCACGGCTGGTCCCCGATGGGTCGGCCGCCGGCCACGATCCCGGCTCCGCGAGCGAGCCTCCCGAGCGGATCTTCCATCGGTCCGTCCCTCCGCGCCTATCGACGCTCGTCGACGCGCTCGATCCGGAGATCGAGGAAGTGGGTGGCACACGAGATGCACGGGTCGTAGGCCCGGATGAGCATCTCGAGGCGCTCCCGGGCCGCGTCGCCCGGGAGGTCGAGCACGCTCGGGGCGAAGCGCGCCAGGTCGGCCTCGATCGACGCCTGGTTCTGGCTCGTCGGCGGGACGATCCGGGCATCGGACACCAGGCCCCGTTCGTCGAGCTCGTAGCGATGGAACAGCAGGCCGCGAGGGGCCTCCGTCGACCAGGCGAAGCGACCGGGCCGGGCATCCCAGGCGACCGCGGCCTCGGCTGGCGGTTCGTAGGCATCGATCAGGTCGCGCGCCTCCGCACAGGCGTGGAGCAGCTCCACGGCTCGGGCGACGATCGAGCGGTGCATGTTCGTCCGGATCTCGCCGGCCAGCCCGGTCGCGGCGAGAGCCTCGGCGGCCAGCGGATGGAGCGCCTCCCCCGCGAGGGTCACCCGGGCGGCCGGTCCGAGCAGGTAGGCCTGGCCGTCGCGGGTCCGGGCATGGAGCGCATTGGAGCCCTCGACCTGGTCCTCTACGAAGGCCTCGTCCCAGGCATCGGTCGCCACGTCGAGGCCTCCGGTGGAGACGATCCGGCCGTGGCTGAAGGGGTACTCGCCCTGGGCCCTCAGGCTGACGAGCAGCGGCTCGCGGGTGAGGCCGGGCGTCTCGAGCCCTGCCACGAACCCCACCGTGTCGGCTGCCATCCGGACCGCCTCGTCGAGTCGGGCCCGGAGCGGCTCGAGGCCGGCCCGGCTCGGCACCCGGCTGAAGCCGCCGACGCGGACGCTGACCGGGTGGATGGCCCGACCCCCGAGCGCCGCGATGACCTCGTTCCCGAGCTTCTTGAGCGCCAGACCGACGGCGACCCGCTCGCGGTGGTCGGCAGCCAGGGCGATCGCGGAGGGGTAGCCGAGGAAGTCGGGCAGGTGGAGCAGGAACACGTGGAGGGCGTGGCTCTGGATCCACTCGCCGGCGTACATGAGCCGTCGGAGCGATCGGACGGCCGGGTCGACCGCCACGCCGAGGCCGCTCTCGAAGGCGTGGACGGCGCTCATCTGGTAGGCCACCGGGCAGATCCCGCAGATGCGGGCGACGATGTCGATGACCTCGTCGGGAGTGCGCCCGACCACGAGCTGCTCGAAGTAGCGCGGGGCCTCGAAGATGGAGAAGCGCGACTCGACGACCTTCCCATCGAGCACCCGGAGCAGCAGGGAGCCCTCCCCCTCGACCCGGGTCAGGTACCCGGTCCGGATGACGCGCTCGTCCGTCGGCCCGGTCGTCGTCATCGTGCGCGATCCTGCCCGTCCGTCGACGGGGACGGATCCGGACCGCCGCCATGCGCCTGCGTCGTGGAGGGACGGGGGCCTCCCCGCGCGGTGACGGCAGACCGGAAGGGCTCCGCGGCCGCCGTGAAGCCGGCGAAGAGCCGGGCCACGTCCGCCGATCGGCGACCGGTCCCCTCGAACCAGGCGGCAAGCTCGTCGGCGTTGGCGTGCTCCTTGGGCCCGAAGCAGCCGTAGCAACCCCGGCCGAAGGTGGGGCAGATGGCCCCGCAGCCGGTCCTGGTGACCGGACCGAGGCAGGCCTGGCCCTGGCTGACCATCACGCAGACGACGCCACGGCGCTTGCACTCGAGACAGACCGCCTCGTCCCGGATCTGCGGCCGCCGTCCCAGGGCGAGCGAGACGACCATCTCGCGGAGCTGGCCCGGGTCGATCGGACAGCCGTGCAGCTCGCCGTCGACCGGGACGTGGGACGCGACCGGGGTGGCCTCGGAGAGCGACTCGACGAGCTCGGGCCGAGGGTAGACGGCGGCTCGGACCGCGTCATGGTCGGCCCAGTTCCTGAGGGCCTGGATCCCGCCGGCGGTCGCGCAGGCCCCGATGGTCACCAGGAGACGCGCCTGGCGACGCAGCTCGATGATCTCGCGGACCTGGTCGGGCGTGCTGATCGCACCCTCGACGAGGAGGATGTCGAACGGACCGCTCGACCGGCGTGAGCTGGCCTCCGGGAACTCGACGACCTCGAACCGCTCGGCGATGGCCAGCAGCTCATCCTCCAGCCCGAGCAGCGTGAGCTGGCAGCCGTCGCAGGATGCGAACTTGGCCACGCCGATGCGGAGCCGGACCGGCGCACCCGAGCGCCCGAGCGCGTGGACGGGGATCGGCGCGGTCACATCCCCTCCCGCCCGAAGACGGGCGACAGCTGGGCCAACGAGAAGACCGGTCCGTCCCGGCAGACGAAGAAGGGGCCGTACTGGCAGTGGCCGCAGAGGCCGATGCCGCACTCCATGTGCCGCTCCATCGTCACGAAGACCCGGTCGGGCGTCAGCCCGCGCTCGTACAGCGCCTCGGCCGTCGCGGCCATCATCCGCTCGGGCCCGCACACGAAGGCGACGGCGCGGGCACCGTCCCAGGTCTCGCGATCGAAGAGGTGGGTCACGATCCCGACCGGTCCGGTCCAGCCGGACTCGACGCCAGCGCGGTCCACGGTGACCGCGACCTCGAGGTCGTCGCGCGCGGCGAGGCGCTCGAGCTCGGTGGCGAAGACCAGGTCGCGCGGGGTCCGGGCCCCGCAGTAGAGGCGGACGGTCTCGAAGCGGAGCCGTTGGGCCAGGACCGCGTCGAGAAGCGGCCGGAGGGGCGCAAGCCCGATGCCGCCGGTGACGACGATGACGTCACGCCCCACGGCCCGGTCCACCGGCCAGGCCGTGCCGAGTGGGCCTCGCAGCCCGAGCTCGTCGCCCCGGGCGAGACTGGTCAGCTGCGTCGTCGCGGGGCCGACGGCCCGGATCGTCAGCTCGATCCCGTCGGGCAGGTACCGACTGACGGAGAGGGGGAGTGGCGGGAAGCCCGGCAGGTCGACCATCACGAACTGGCCGGGCGCCCCGGCCGGGAAGGCCGGGTCGAGCCGGTCGAGGACGAGGGTGGAGACGTCGGCTGTCTCGTTCCGGACCGCCCTGACCTGCGCCACCGTGTAGGCGGCCGGCGAGGTCGCGACGGGTTCGAGCTCGGCAGCCCGCAGCTCGAGCGGCGGCGCGACGGCGGCGACCTCCTCCCGAACGTC
>DATHYZ010000253.1:0-7206 GCA_035458865.1 Candidatus Limnocylindrales bacterium | reverse complement strand
CGTCTGTATCGGTCTCGAGTTCAGGATCACCGCGGTCCGTGAAGCCGGCGTGCGGCCGGTCGTCGTGTTCGCTGGCGCGACGGTTCTCAACCTGGTCCTCGCTCTGGTCCTGGCGACGATCCTGTTCAGCGACTTCGTGCTCACCTAGGCCATCGGTTCCGACGCCCCGTTCGCTACGATCGGGGCGTCGGTCCCGCCAGGGCCCGGCTCGATCCCGGAGGTGTGGTGATGCGCGTCGGATTCGTCGGTCTGGGCTCGATGGGCTCGGCGATGGCCGCCAACCTGTTGGCCGCCGGTCACGACCTGGTGGTCTGGAATCGCACCTCGGGCCGTGCCGGCGGGCTGGTGGCGGCCGGGGCCCGCGAGGCCGCCTCACCGGCCGACGTGGCCGCCGCCAGCGAGGTGACCTTCGTCTGTGTCTCGGACACGCCGGACGTGGAGGCCGTCATCCTCGGCGACGGAGGGATCGCGGCCGGGGCCGCCCCGGGCACGCTCGTGGTCGACTGCTCCACGATCGCCCCGGCGGCGAGCCGCGCGATGGCCGTCGTCCTCGGCGACCGCGGGGTCGGCTTCGTCGACGCGCCCGTCACCGGCGGTCCGGAGGGTGCCCGCGACGCCACGCTCGCGATCCTCGTCGGCGGGTCGGAGGAGGACGTGGCCCGTGCCCGTCCGCTTCTCGACGTCCTCGGGCGGACCGTCACCCACCTCGGCCCGGTCGGCGCCGGACAGGCGACGAAGGCGGTGAACCAGGCCATCCTGGCCGGCGTCTACCTGGGCGTCGCGGAGGGGATGGTCCTGGCGATCAAGGCGGGTCTCGACCCGGAGCAGGTCGTCGGGGCACTCGCCGGTGGGGCGGCCCAGAGCTGGGTCCTGGCCAACCGATCCGGCCGGATGATCGCCGGGGACTACCCGCCCGGGTTCCGGATCGCCCTCCATCGAAAGGACCTGGGGATCGCCCTGGACCTTGCACGCGAGGTCGGGGCCGCCCTCCCGGTGGTGGCGCTCTGCGAGCAGCTGGAGACCGGCGTCATCGCCCGGGGGCATGCCGCCGACGACACCTCGGCCGTCGCCCGGCCGATCCGGGAGCTGGCCGGCCTGGACTGATCGCCCGGCCGTCGCTGCCTCAGGTGACCGAGACGAGCAGGACCGGGTCGCCCAGCCGACCGTCGTAGCGGGGCCGGAACCGTTCGACGTTGTACATCGCACCGACGTCCACCGTCCGTGACCCCATGCCCTCCGGTGGCAGCGGCGCCGTGTCGTAGCGGCCACCTCGGACAGCCGTCATCAGGCCGGTCCGGCCCTCGGCGATGAGGTCCATCGCGATGTTGGCGAAGGTCGTCGCGACCATGGAGTCGAGGGAGTCCGGCTCGCCGCTGCGGAGGTCGTAGGTCAGCTCGGAGGCCAGGGTCTCGATCCCCGTGCGCGACCGGATCTCGACCGCGAGCGCCTCGCCGACGTTGGCCTTGTGGCGGTGACCGAAGGCGTCGGCCTCGCCGACGTCGACCATCTGGGCGCCCTGCCAGATGGCGCCCTCGGCGGTGATGACGATGGCGTAGTGGCTGGGGTTGTCGCGGTGGTCGTCGGCCAGCAGCGAGGCCAGCCGGTCAAGGTCGTAGCGCACCTCCGGGATCACGCAGCGAGCCGACGCGACGTAGGCGGTGTAGAGGGCCGTGAACCCGGCATCCCGGCCGAAGATCCGGAAGACGCCGATGCGCTCGTGGCTGCCGAGGGTCGTCCGCTGCCGGTTCAGCAGCTCCTTGGCGCGGGTGATGGCCGAGGAGAAGCCGATGCAGTACTCGGTCCCCTGGACGTCATTGTCCATCGTCTTTGGCACGGCGACGAGCGGGACCCCGGCGGCATCCAGCGTCCGTGCGTAGGAGAGGGTGTCGTCGCCGCCGATCGCGACCAGGTCGGTGATGCCCAGGCGCGCGATGTTCTCGAGGACGAGCGGCGTCAGGTCGTAGAGATCGTCGCCGACGACCATGGTCGTCGCCCGAGCCGGCGCAAGGTGGGCGGGAAGCCGCCTGCCGCTCATCTTCCGCGGGTTCGTGCGCGAGGTGTGAAGGATGGTTCCCCCCGTCCGATCGATGGTCCTCGTGTTCGTCCGGTCAAGGGGTCGCACCCAGTCCTCGTCGTGCGGATCGCCAGGCGGAAGATGGGTCAGGCCCTGCCAGCCGCGGCGGATGCCGACGACGTCGGCCCCGATCTCCACCGCGCGGTAGACGACGCTCTTGATCACGCTGTTGAGGCCGGGGACGTCGCCCCCGCCCGTGAGGATGCCGATGCGGCGCGTGCTGGCCATGCTGGTAACGCCCTCCCGGGCTCGCGACGGGATCGTGCTGGGGCCGGTGAGCCGGCCGTCGGGAATCGTACGACGACCCGGGACGGCCGTGCGCCTGCCGTCCCGATCGCCGGTGACGGGGGCCCGCCCGGGCTGTCCGGGGCCGGTATCATCCCAGGGATGAACTACGAGCTCTACATGGGCGAGGCGCTTGCCGAGGCCCAGCTGGCGCGAACGCTCGGGGAGCGACCCACTGCCGCCGTGGCGGTGGTCGACGAGGCGATGGTCGCCCGATCCCACGAGCGGGTCGTCGAGACCAGCGATCCGACCGCGCACGCCGTCGTGATGGCGCTTCGCGAGGCAGCCCGCAAGCTCGGCCCGGACCGCATGGGCGAGGCGACGATCTTCACGACTCACGAGCCGTGCCCCATGTGCGTCGGGGCGCTCCTCGAGTGTGACGTCGAGACCCTGGTCTTCGCGGTCCCCGACCCGGTGGAGGGTGCTGCCGGGACCGTCCTCCAGCTCGCCCAGCACGACGACCTGCCGCGCCGGATGAAGGTCATCAGCGGCATCCGCCGGGACGAGGCCGAGGAGCTCCTGGCCGGACTCGTGCAGGGCGGCTGACGCCGCGAACGTCGTCGGCCGGTGGGCCGGCCCCGCGGCTCCGCTCGAAGGCGTGCCGTTCGCCCTGCCAGACCCCACGGACGCCCTTTGGTACCATCCCCCGCGGAGAGGTGTCCGAGTGGTTTAAGGTGCCGCTCTCGAAAAGCGGTGTGCGAAAGCACCGTGGGTTCGAATCCCACCCTCTCCGCCATCCTCGTCATCCCGGACGGCGGTCGCAGCTCGTCCGTTCCCGGGCCCGTGGAGAGGTCGCCTAGAGGCCTAGGGCGCCGCACTGGAAATGCGGTATGGGGCAACCCATCGCGGGTTCGAATCCCGCCCTCTCCGCCACCCCTGCTATCCTTTCGGCGCCGTGCTAGGCGGGGAACTAGCGGTGCCCTGAACCTGCAATCCGCTCCAGCAGGGCTGAACTCCCACCCGAGGTCCCCGTCCTCGAAGGCCGCCCTCGCGATCGGTGCTGAGGGCCGGGTCCCGCGCAGCGGCGACTCGCGAACCGTGTCAGATCCGGAAGGAAGCAGCACTAAGCGATGATCGTCGGGTGCCGCGGATCGGCCTGGTCCGAGCCGACCCGAACGGTGGGCACGGGGACGCTCGGATCGACGGTGGGTGCACGGCGTACTCAACCCGCGACCCGCGGTCCGTCACAGCCGGAGGGCCGATGACCGCCACCCGCTCGCACCTGGCGCTCTACCGGCGCTGGCGGGCCCAGACGTTCGACCAGATCGTCGGCCAGACGCCGGTCGTCGAGACCCTGCGCAACGCGGTGCGGACGGGACGGCTGGCGCACGCCCTCCTCTTCATCGGCCCCCGGGGGACCGGCAAGACCTCGCTGGCCCGCATCGTCGCCAAGGCCATCAACTGCCTCGAGCCCAAGGATGGCGAGCCCTGCGACCGGTGCGTGAGCTGTGTGGCCATCCGCGAGGGCCGCGCCCTCGACGTCATCGAGCTCGACGCCGCCTCCAACAACCGGGTCGATGACATCCGGGAGCTCCTGCCCCGGATCTACACGGCGCCGTCCGACCTCGCCCGCAAGGTCTTCATCGTCGACGAGGTCCAGCGGATCAAGGAAGGCTGGGACCTGCTCCTCAAGACGCTCGAGGAGCCGCCGGATCATGTCCTGTTCGTCTTCTGCACCACGGACAGCTCCCAGATCCGCCCGGCCGTCCTGTCGCGGGTCCAGCGCTTCGACTTCCGGCGCCTCGCGGTGGCCGAGATCGAGGGCAAGCTGCGGACCATCCTGGCGGCGGATGGCCGGGAGGCCGACGAGGACGCGGTCGTCCTGATCGCCCGCCTGGCAGCCGGCGGCATGCGCGATGCCGAGTCGATGCTCGACCAGCTGCTCTCCTCCGGCGACGACCGGATCACGGCGGACCAGGTCCGCGAGCTCCTGGGCCTCGCCGAGGCGGACGAGGTGGATGGGTTCGCCCGCGCGCTCGTGGACCGCGACGCAGCCGCGGGCCTGGCGATCCTCGCGAGCCTGGAGGACCACGGGCGCGATCTGCGCAGCTTCCTCGACCAGGTGGTGGACGAGCTGCGGACCGCCATCGTCGACGGGCTGGGGAGCGGGCGCGACCCCTCGGCGGTCCGGCCCATCGCCGTCGCCGCGGCGAGGCTCGCGGCCATCGACCCCACTCGCTCGGGTCCGGGCGGCCTGCGCTTCCAGCTCGAGCTGGCGCTCCTCGGCGGTGGCCCGGCAGCGTCGGCAGCCGCGCCGGCGGTCACCGCGCCCGCGACCTCCTCGGCGCCGGCTGGCCCGGCGGTCGCCTCGGTCGAGGCGCTCCCGGCGGCGCCGTCTCCGCCCCCGGGCGGGGCCCGCGAGCGAGGCACCGCAGCGGTCGCATCCGGAGCCGATCCCGGATCCGCCGATCCCGGACCCGCTCGCGACGCGCCGCCACGTGCCGACGCCCAGCCACCGTCCGAGCCCGGCGAGCGCCTGCAGGCCACGGGTAGCCGTTCGAGTCCGGCCAGGTCCTCCACCTCGAGACCCGGCAACGAGCCCGAGCCGACCTCGTCCGTCGAAGCCCCGACCCAGGAGCCCGTCGCTGCCGCCGGAGCGCGCCCCGCCGGCTCCGGGCCAGGGCCCGGGTCGAGCGACGGCGCCGCATCACCCGATGTCAGCGCCCTGGGCGCCCTGCGCGACCAGTGGCCGGAGATCGTCACCTACATCAGCCAGCATCCGCCCACCAAGCCGCTCATCAGCGCCTGCCGACCCGTCGCGGTCGAGGGGGCGGTGGTGACGCTCGGCTTCCCCGAGGGCCAGGCGTTCCTGAAGGACGTCGCCGACCGCCGCCGCGGCAACCTCGAGGAGGGCATCGGCCACTTCCTCGGGCGGCCGGTGACCGTCCGCTGCATCGCGACGAACGTCGACGCCTGGGCCGATCTTCCCGCCGACGAGGAGGGGACGACCCTCGTGGCCGAGGCCCGGCGGATCTTCGCTGACGAGCTCGCCGATGTCGGGGAGGTCGGCTGAGATCCGCACGAGGAACCGCCACCTGCGGCACACTGACCCTGTCCAGCACCAGCGGAGGAGCTCCCCAGCATGAGCATGGCGAACCTGCAGCGGATGGCCCAGCAGATGCAGCAGGAGATGGCCCGCATCCAGGCCGAGCTGGAGGTCGCGACGTGCGATGGATCGGCCGGCGGCGGGGTGGTCCGGGCCACGGTGACCGGGAAGCAGGAGCTGGTCTCGGTCGCGATCGATCCGGCCGCGATCGATCCCGACGACGCCGAGATGCTCCAGGACCTGATCGTGGCTGCGGTCAACGACGCGCTCCGGGCGTCGCGTGAGCTAGCCGAGACGAAGATGGCGGCAGTGACAGGCGGCCTGCGCCTGCCCGGGCTCTGAGCCGGCCGTCGTGGCGACGCCCCTGATCGAGCCGGTCGCCCGGCTCATCGAGGCCTTTTCCCGCCTGCCCGGGATCGGCCCGAAGACCGCCCAGCGGCTCACGTATCACCTCCTCCGGGCGCCCGATGCCGAGGCCCGAGCCCTCGCCGCGGCGCTCATCGCCGTCCGCGAGGAGGTCGTCTTCTGCGACACCTGCTTCAACATCAGCGACGCTCCGACCTGCCCGATCTGCCGCGATCCCGGCCGTGATGCGACCCGCCTCTGCGTCGTCGAGGAACCGCTCGACGTGCTCGCCATCGAGCGGACCGGGGAGTTCCGTGGTCGCTACCACGTGCTGCATGGGGCGATCTCGCCGCTCGACGGGATCGGACCCGAGCGACTCCGCATCCGGGAGCTCTTGGCCCGGGTCGACGAGGCGCGCCGAGACGGGACCGCGATCGCCGAGGTCATCCTGGCGACCAATCCGACGCTGGAAGGGGAGGCCACCGCCATGTACCTTGCCGAACGCCTCGAGGGATCGGTCGGGACGATCAGCCGGATCGCCCGCGGGATCCCGGTCGGCGGCGATCTCGAGTACGCCGACGAGGTCACCCTGATCCGCGCCCTCCAGGGGCGCCGAGAGATCGGGTCAGAGCGATGACCCCGCTCCTCTTCGAGATCGCGCTCCGACTGCTCAAGGCCGCGGCGGCCCTGGTCATCGGCGTGCTCGTCTACCTCGTGGCCGTGGGCGTCATGGGAGCGGAGCCGAGCGTCGAGCTCGCCCTTCTCTCGTGGCTCGCCGGGGGCGTCTTCATCCTCCTCGTCGAGACCAGCCCGATCTGATCCAGGGCTCCGCGCCGGGGCGGTCAGATGCCTCGTTTGACACGCCCCTAGGGCACCGCTAGCATTCCGCCTCGGCTCGTCGCCCGGTGGCGATGGAGCGGGCCGGCCCACCGGCCGGCTGGGACCCCCCGGTCGTTTGACACGGGTCCCCGAACGGTCCATCATTGGGGCTCTGCGCCGGTGCGTGTCTGCGTGCCTGACGCTGCACCTTAACAATTGAAGAGTGGTAGGAAATCCGGTAAGGATCAGAGCGAGTGGTCAGACCCTCGAAACGATCACGACCGCAAGGTCGTGGTTCATTCGGAGAGTTTGATCCTGGCTCAGGATGAACGCTGGCGGCGTGCATGAGACATGCAAGTCGAACGGACGCTCGGGGCTTGCTCCGAGCGTTAGTGGCGGACGGCTGAGTAACGCGTGGGTGACCTGCCCCGAAGTGGGGGAGAACTGCCCGAAAGGGTGGCTAATACCGCATGTGGCGGCACGTTCGTTCGTGCCATCAAAGCCGCAAGGCGCTTCGGGAGGGGCCTGCGTCCGATTAGCTCGTTGGTGGGGTAACGGCTCACCAAGGCGACGATCGGTAGGTGGTCTGAGAGGACGATCACCCAGACTGGGACTGAGACACGGCCCAGACTCCTAC
>DATHYZ010000252.1:0-5183 GCA_035458865.1 Candidatus Limnocylindrales bacterium | reverse complement strand
GAGCTCCTCCGCCCAGACCCGGGCCGCATGCGCCTCCCCGTGGGCGAATGCCCGCGCCGCGGCCATCCGCACGCCGGCCGCCGCGGCGACCTCGTGGCAGAACGCCTTCGACGTCTCGATCCGGGCCGCCGCCTCCGTCGGTCCGAAGCACGGGATCCCGGCGTCCGCGAGCGCGTCGGCAACGCCGGCGGCGAGCGGAGCCTCGGGGCCGACGATGACGAGGTCGGCCGTGCAGCGCCGAGCCGCGGCGACCACCGCCGACGGGTCAAGGGGGTCGACGTCCTGGAAGCGCCGCACGCCGGCCACGGCGGCGATCGCGTCGGACCCCGGGGCCACCGTGACCTGGTTGACGCCCGGCTCGGCCGCCAGCTTCCAGGCGAGGGCGTGCTCGCGGCCGCCTCCGCCGACGACGAGCGGCATCGTGGGCGCGATCAGCGGCACGGCGTGGGCCTCGACCGGCACCGGGCCGTCCCACTCATCCCCGACGCCCCGGCATGCCGGACGGCCGATGGCGCATCGGCCGCCAGGCCCGCTCGATGGTCTGGGTGCGCTCGGGACCGACCGACACGAGGACGATCGGCACCCCCACGAGCTCCTCGAGGGCCGTCACGTACCGCCGGGCGGTCTCGGGCAGGTCGGCGAGGGCGCGGACCCCGTGGATCTCGGCCTCCCAGCCGGGGAAGGTCTCGTACACGGGGACCGCCCGCGCCAGCACGTCGGCCGACGACGGCCAGGCCTCGACGCGCCGGCCGTCCACCTCGTAGGCGACGCAGAGCTGCAGCTCCTCCAGGCCCGAGAGGATGTCGAGCTTGTTGAGCATGATCGAGCTCACGCTGTTGACCGCCACCGCGTAGCGAAGCGGTACGGCATCGCACCAGCCCACCCGCCGACGCCGACCGGTGGTCGTCCCGAACTCGTGGCCCCGGGTGGCGATCCGCTCGCCGAGGTCGCCGTCGAGCTCGGTCGGGAACGGACCCGCCCCGACGCGGGTGGCGTAGGCCTTCATCACGCCCATGACCTCGTCGACCTGGAGCGGCCCGATCCCGCCGCCCGTGCAGGCGCCCCCGGCGACCGGGTTCGACGAGGTGACGAAGGGGTAGCTGCCGTGGTCCAGGTCGAGCAGGGTCCCCTGGGCTCCCTCGAGGAGGACGTGGTCGCCCCGCCTGAGCGCATCCTGGACGAGCCAGGTCGCATCGACGAGGTGCTCCTCCAGCCGCTCCCCCCAGGCGGCCGCCTGGGCGACGAGCGGCTCGACCTCGAACTGGTCCAGCCCGTAGACGACCGCCAGGACCGCGTTGACCTCCGGGAGCACTCGTTCGAGCTTGGCCCGGAGGCGTTCGGGCTCGAGGAGGTCCTCCATCCGCAGCCCGGTCCGCGCCGCCCGGTCCCGGTAGGCCGGTCCGATCCCCCGCTGCGTGGTCCCGACCCGGGCCCCGCCGAGCGACGCCTCGTGGGCCCGGTCCAGGGCCACGTGGTAGGGCATGATCACGTGCGCCGCGCGGCTGACCCTGACAAGGGACGGGTCGATCCCCCGATCGGCCAGCCCGTCCAGCTCGGAGATCAGCGTCGCCGGGTTGACGACGACGCCACTGCCGATCACGGACGTGATGTGCGGGTACAGGACTCCCGATGGGACGAGGTGCAGCTTGAAGACCTCGTCGCCGAGGACGACCGTGTGGCCGGCGTTGTCGCCGCCCTGGTAGCGAACGACCATCGCGACCTGCTCGGAGAGGAAGTCGGTGGTCTTGCCCTTCCCCTCGTCGCCCCACTGGAGACCGACGACGACCGTGGCCGGCATCAGGCCGGTCCCGCGGGTGCCGGGAGGGGATCCGCCGGCCGGCCTGCGGACGTCGCCCGGGCCGGGATACACGCCCCCCTTGGGTCGCCGCCGGAGCGGCGAGAGGTCGTTCCGAGACCGCCGTGCCGCCTCACGGGACGACCGCGGCGCCCTCCTCGCGCAACACTCCCCTCCAGGATCGGCGGGCCGTGGCCCGCGGGCGTTCGAGGACGGCGGGAGTATAGCAGCGGGCCACCCTGGCCCGTGCCCCTTCCGCGATGCCGACCGGCCCTGCGGGGTCGCCCACGGCGTCGGTGGCCGGGCCCCCCGCGGCATCGGTGCCCGACGGGCGGTGCGTCACCGCGAAGCCGCCGGTGAGGCGTGGAGAAGCGTCGCCCCATAGGGTTCCCGACAGCCGCCGAGCCCGCCGCGATGGACCCGCCGACGACCGAGGGTCGGACCGGACGACCGGCCGACCGAGCGAGGAGACCGGACCGATGAACAAGGTCCTGATCACCGGGCGCCTGACCCGCGACCCGGAGCTGCGCAGCCTGGCCAGCGGCCGCCATGTGACGACCTTCACGGTCGCCACGAACGAGTACGCGGGCCCGGGCAAGGAGCGGGCCGAGTACCACAACGTGGTGACCTGGGAGCGACTCGCGGAGATCTGCGGGCGCTACCTCGGCAAGGGGATGACGGTGGCGCTCGAGGGCCGCATCCAGACCCGGACCTGGGACGACGACCAGGGCCGTCGTCACTGGAAGACCGAGATCGTCGCGTCCAACGTCGAGATGCTCTCGGGCCGGACCAAGAAGGACTACGCCGCCGAGCTCGCGGCCGACTCGCTCGAAGCGCAGGCCGACGCCCAGCCCGAGCCGGCCGACGGATCGGCCGACGAAGCTGCCGAGGCCGCCTGACCGCCCGCCCCGCGATCGCGTTCCCCCCTCCGCGGTCGCCAGCGACCGCTCCCGGCACGTCCTCCCGTCGCCGGGAGCGGTCGCTCCCCGAGCCGTTCGACGGCCTTGACCCAGGTGCGTCAGCGCCCGTCGCGCGAGCGCTCGTCGTACAGCCGCCGCCTCGACAGGCCCGTCTCGCGGGCCACCCGGCGTGCCGCCTCCGCGCGACCCATCCCCTCCGCCACGAGAGCGGCCACTCTCGCCCGGGCCGCCGCCTCGGCAGCCTCGTGGTCGGGCGCCGCGCCGGCCGGGCCGACCTCGCGGTCGCGCGCCTCGGCCCAATGCCCGACGACGATCGTCACCTCGCCGCGCGCCAGGATCCGTCCCGCCAGGGCCGCCTCGGCCAGGTCGCCGAGGCTGGCCCGCTCGATCGTCTCGTGCATCTTGGTGAGCTCCCGGCAGACCGCCGCGGGCCGCTCGGGTCCGCAGCGCTCGGCCAGGTCGACGAGCGTCCCGGCCAGGCGGCCAGGAGCCTCGAAGAGGACCGTTCCACGCTCGTCGACGGCCAGGCGGTCGAGGCGCTCACGGCGCTCTCGGCCGCTCCGGGGCAGGAAGCCCTCGAACGACCAGCGCGGCCCGGCGATGCCGCTGGCAGCCACCGCTGCCAGCGCCGCCGACGGCCCAGGGATGGGCACGACCGCTCCCCCCGCCGCGCCCCACGCGGCAGCAAGCTCGGCCCCGGGATCGCTGACCCCTGGCGTCCCTGCATCGGTCACGATGGCAAGATCGTCGCCGGCCGCGAGGTGCGCCAGGAGCTCCGGCAGCCGCTCCCGCGTGTTGGCCGCCCGGAAGCTGGTCAGCGGGGTGTCGATCCCGTGCCGGACGAGCAGCCGCCGGGTGACCCGGGTGTCCTCGGCGGCGATCAGGGGCACGGACCGGAGGGTGTCCAGCGCCCGGAGGGTGATGTCGGCGAGGTTGCCGATCGGGGTGGCCACGACGAAGAGCCGTCCGCCCGGAGTCCCCTCCGAGGCCGGGCCAGCCGGCTCGCTCACGACCGTGCCGAGCCGGGCCGGCGGCGCGGATACAGGTAGTCGACCCCGGAGGTTCGCGGCGCCAGCTTCGCGATCGGCGGCATCTGGCGCTTGAACTCGGACCCGGCGACCATCCGCTCGATGCGCGCGACGATCGCGGGATCGAAGCCCATGGCGGCCAGCTCCGCCGGGGAGCGTCGTCGGTCGATCATCCAGTACAGGACCCGGTCCAGCTCCGGGTAGCTGAAGCCGCCCTCGGCCTCGTCGGTCTGACCGGGCCAGAGATCGGCGGACGGTGCCTTGCGGATGATCGCCCCCGGCACGCCGATGGCCTCGGACAGTTGGCGCACCTGGCTCTTGTAGAGATCGCCGATGGGGGCGAACGCGCAGGCCGAGTCGCCGTAGAGCGTCGTGTAGCCGATCAGCGATTCCGTCTTGTTGCCGGTACCCACGACCAGTCCCCCCCAGGTCACCGAGTGGTCGTAGAGGACGGCCATGCGCATCCGGGCCATCAGGTTGCCGCGGCGCAGCGGGTCGGCCTCGACGCCGGCCTCCCCGAGCGCACCCGGTGCCGCGACGCCTCCGAAGTAGCCATCGACCATCGGGCTGATGTCCACGAGCGCGGAGGCACAGCCGAGCCGCCTGACGACCTCCTCGGCATCGGCCCGCGAGGCCGGCGAGGAGGTCCGATACGGCATCAGGACGCAGAGCAGACGTTCGGGGCCGATCGCCTCGGACACGAGGTAGGCGACAAGGGCCGAGTCGATACCGCCCGACAGGCCCAGGACGGCTCGCTCGAAGCCGGCCTGGCGGAGCTGTCCCCGGATGAACTCGGCGATGATCCGACGGGCGACCTCCGTGTCGATGGCGAGCTCGTCGGGCAGCTCGTACGCCCGGTCGTCGGTCGTCCCGGTCACGCTCGTTCCTCCAGGGGGCCGTCGGCTTCCGGCTCGATCCCGGCACGCTCGCCCACGACCCGGCGGAGCTCGCGGATCTGCAGCTCCAGGCGCTCGTCGCGCAGGAGCGGCAGCGCGACGCGCTCCCGCCGCACGTCGGCCATCGAGGCCTCGGTCACGTACAGGCCCTCCTCGAACAGCGGCGCCTGGAAGACGGTCTCGCCGGCGGGTCCCACGACCTCCGAGCCGCCCCAGAAGGCGAGCGACTCGTCGACGCCGACCCGGTTGACGAACACGACGAGGCTCGTCGTGAGCTGCGCGTAGGCCCGCATGAGGGTCCGCCAGGAGGCCGCCGTCCCGGGACCGACCTCGCCCCGTGCCACCAGGTCTCGCCCCGGGGACGACGACACGTTGACGAGGATCCGCGCTCCGTCGAGGGCCAGCAGCTGGGGGACCGCCAGGTGCCAGAAGTCCTCGCAGATCCCGAGGCCGATGCCGGCGCCGGTCCGCGAGGTCGTGGCCCGGATCCGGTCGCCCGGGGCGAAGAACCTGCGCTCGTCGAAGAGCCCGTACGTCGGCAGAT
>DATHYZ010000251.1:0-11965 GCA_035458865.1 Candidatus Limnocylindrales bacterium | reverse complement strand
CGAGCCCGAGCCCGAGCCCGCCGATACCCCCGACGACGAGCCTACCGACGAGGAGGAAGACGCCGCGTGACGACCAGGGTCGCCACCATGCGCGACGCCATCGCCGAGCTGGTTCGCGACGGCGACACGGTGGCGATCGAGGGCTTCACCCACCTCATCTCGTTCGCCGCCGGCCACGAGATCATCCGCCAACGCAAGCGCGACCTCGTCCTGGCCCGGATGACACCCGACGTCATCTACGATCAGATGGTCGCGGCCGGCGTCGCCCGCAAGCTCGTCTTCAGCTGGCTCGGCAACCCCGGGGTCGGGGGGCTGCACGCCATCCGGCGGGTCACCGAGGGGCCGGCCGCCAGCCTCGAGCTCGAGGAGTACAGCCACTTCGGGATGGTCGCCCGGTACACCGCCGGCGCCGCCGGCCTCCCGTTCTTCCCGCTCCGGAGCTACTTCGAGACCGACCTCCCGGTCGCCAACCCGCTGATCCGGCCGATCGAGTCGCCGTACGGCGACGGGCTGGTCTACGCGGTGCCCCCGCTCAAGCCCGACGTGACGATCGTTCACGCGCAGCGCGCCTCCGCCGAGGGCGACACCCAGGTCTGGGGCCTCCTCGGCTGCCAGAAGGAGGCCGCCTTCGCCGCGGAGCGCGTCATCGTCGTCGTCGAGGAGCTCGTGGACGAGTCGGTCATCCGGGCCGACCCGAACCGGACGATCATCCCCGGCCTGATCGTCGATGCCGTGGTCGTGGAGCCGTGGGGCGCCCACCCCTCGTACGTCCAGGGCAGCTACGACCGTGACAACCGCTTCTATCTCGACTGGGACCCCATCAGCCGCGATCCGGTCGCCACGGAGACGTGGCTGCGCGAGTGGATCCACGACCTGGACGGCCGGGCCAGCTACGTGGCCAAGCTCGGCGAGGAGCGCCTGGCCACCCTGCGGCCCGGATCTGCCCCGTCGGGCAGCGTCGACTACGGGGAGTACCGATGAGCGCCACCGAGGGCTTCTCGCGGACCGAGATGATGATCGTGGCCGCCGCCCGCGAGCTGGCCGGCCAGCGCGTCTGCTTCGTGGGCGTCGGACTCCCCAACATCGCCGTCAATCTCGCCAAGCGGACGGTCTCGCCGGACCTCCAGCTCGTCTACGAGGCCGGGGTCTTCGGCGCCGAGCCGGCCCGGCTGCCGCTGTCGATCGGCGACCCGACGATCGTGACCGGGGCCACGGCGGTCACCTCGATGTTCGAGCTGTTCGCCTTCTACCTCCAGGGTGGCCTGGTCGACGTCGGCTTCCTGGGGGCCGCCCAGATCGATCGCTTCGGCAACATCAACACGACGGTGATCGGCCCCTATGGGACGCCGAAGACCCGCCTGCCGGGTAGCGGCGGAGCCTGCGAGATCGCCATCAACGCCCGCCAGGTGTTCGTCATCATGCGCCAGTCGGCCCGCTCCTTCGTGGACCGGATCGACTTCCGGACGTCGCCGGGGAACCTCGGCGGGGCCGAGCAGTCGGAGCGCATCCGTCGCGAGCAGGGCTGGCTCGGGCGGGGCCCCTCCGTCGTCGTGACCGATCTCGGGATCTACCACTTCGACGAGAACGGGGAGATGCGGCTCGACCTCCTGCACCCCGGGGCGACCCTCGACGAGGTCCGGGGCACGATGGGCTGGGAGCCGAGGGTCTCGGCGGACCTCGCGACGACGCCCGCGCCCACGGCGGAGGAGTTGCGCCTCATCCGCGAGGAGCTCGACCCCGGCGGCGCCTACACCGGCTGAGCGGGCTCCGGCCGGGAGAGCTCGGGCCGAACCTCCGGCCCGACCGCGGCCGTCGTCAGTCGGCTGCGGCCCGCGGATCGTCCACGTCCCGGCGGACGACGAGGACCGGGCAGGCCGCGTGGCGGACGACGTGGTCGGAGACGCTGCCGATCAGGGCTCGGCCCACGCCGCCCCGGCCGTGGCTCCCGACGACGATCATCTCGACGTGCTCCGCGGTCGCGGCCTCGATGATCGACTCACCGGGATCGCCCTCCCAGATCAGGAAGGCGACCGACACGCCGGTCTGCCGACCACGCCCCACGAGCTCCTGGGCCGCGACCTCCTGCTGGGCCCGGATCTGGTCGACCCGGGAGCCGAAGCGGCCGCCCGGCAGGCGGAGCTGCCCCAGGTCGATGACGCTGACGATGAGCAGCGATGAGCCCAGCCGGCTGGCCAGGTCGAAGGCCACTTCGGTGGCGGCCGCCGACGCCGCCGACAGGTCCGTCGCCAGGAGGAGAGTCCCCGGAGCAGTCGGGCCCTCTCGCTGGGGGGGATCGGATCCTGTCGACGTCATCGATCGCTGACCGTCCGGCTACTCGGGCAGGACGACGAGCGCCGTCACCATCCCGAACATGCCGTCGAGGCCCTCGACATGCGGAAGGATGTGGCAGTGGAAGGCCCAGACGCCGGGCTTGTCGCAGTCGACGATGGCGTCGTACCGCTCGCCCGGGTTGACCCCCAGGGTATCGGCGAGGAACTCGGCACCACCCAGCGGGGCGCCGTCCCGGGCCACGATCCGCTGGCGGAACCCGTGGGTGTGCCACGGGTGCATCATCGTGCCCTCGTTCATGTAGCGGATGAGGACGCGCTCGCCGACCTTGGCCACGATCGGGGTCGTGGCCGGGAAGCCATGACCGTTGATCGTGAAGCCGCCCAGGGCGTCGTTGTGGATGAAGATGACCTCCTGGGTCACGCCGTACTTCCGAGCGTAGGTCTCGGCCGAGTCGGCCGGGTCGACGATGAAGGCGCCCAGCAGGCCTCGCCCGACCTGGTCGGTCGCGTTGTGGTGCGAGTGGTACATGTGCGAGCCGGACGGCCGGGCCACGAACTCGTAGGTGAACGTCTGGCCGGGGATGATCGGCAGCTGGGTCACGAACGGGACGCCATCCTGCCTGAAGTCGAGCGGCTCGAGACCGTGCCAGTGGACGCTGGTGGTCTCCTCGAGGTTGTTCTTCACGAGGATCCGGACCTTGTCGCCCTCGGTGACGCGGATCGCCGGACCGGGCCAGGTGCCGTTGTAGC
This sequence comes from Candidatus Limnocylindrales bacterium, assembly GCA_035458865.1. Lineage (GTDB taxonomy): Bacteria > Chloroflexota > Limnocylindria > Limnocylindrales > CSP1-4 > DATHYZ01. The sequence goes on along the minus strand of DATHYZ010000251.1, from coordinate 8,924 downwards.
CGAGGGCCTTGAGCGGCGGCAGCTCGGCGTCGATCGGCCAGTCCATCTCCTCGACCGTCAGCTCGAAGACCTTCGTGTCGCCGTCGATCGTGGGCTCCAGGGGCTGGTTGCCCTGGGGGACCTTGGTGAACTCCGGGTCCTCGGTCGAGGGGCCGAGCGGATCGTCGAGGAACCCGCCCATGCCCAGGGGCCCGGCCAGGTTGCCGACGAACCGGCGGACCCGCTCCTGGGCCCGCAGGTCATGCTCCGTCCAGCCGGTCGGCAGCGTGGGGCCGCTCGGGCTGGGCGATGGGCTGGGGGCGGCCGACGGGGCTGCGGAGGCGTCGGCCGAGGGGGCCGGCGTCGGCGAGGCCGCAGCACCGGGCACGAAGGTCGGACCGAAGGTCCAACCGGCGCCGGTCGCGGGAGCGCACGCGGCGACCGTCGCGGCGACGATGCCACCGCCGGCGGCCGCGGCGACACCCAGGAAACCACGCCGGGACAGGGTGCCGTCGCTCGGCACCACGAGCCCGCTTGGGGGCGCGGCGACCTGGCTCGCTCGATCGGCGGCCGCCCCTGACGGGGCGGTGGGATCGGGTTGCAGGTTGACCTGCGGCTCGTTGGTGGACATGCGCGGGATGCTCCCGTACCTCATCGCTGGCCCGGTAGTGACCCATGTCCCGCGCTCGCGGTCCGGGTGGCCCCCGTTGGCCGGCGGGGGTCGCTCCGATGCTACCCTGCCGGCATGGACTCGACTGCGTCCCCCGGGACCGGGCCCGCGGACCGCCCGGCGGATACCGGTCGCGCGCTGGGCGTGGCCGGCGATCCCGCCGAGGGCTTCGTGCCGGTGGCTGTCGCCGTGCCCCTCGCCGAGACGTCGCCGGGGGCCGATACCTTCCCGGTCGTGGTGGCCCTCGATGCCCTTGACGCCTGGCTCCAGGAGCCCGACGTGGAGCGCCAGGCGCGCCTCGAGCGAGCCCTGACGGCCCTCGTTCGAGCGTGCCGGGCCAGGGGCGCCAGGCTCGAGGTCCGCGCCGAGCCGCTCCCGTCGATCGCCATCGGCGACGGATCGCTGGCCGGGAACGGCCCGGTCCGCCCGAACCCCGACCTCGTCCGCTACGAGCTGTCGGCTGGTGATGCGTCCGTCCCGCTCGGGGATCTCTGGCTCGACGGGCCGGACCCGACCGCCGCCTTCGCGGTCCGGGCGGTGGAGCTGGCGCTGGCGGCAGGTTGGACGCGGGCCCGGATGAACCGCACGCTCGAGCGGCTCGCCGCTCTCGACGTGGCCAGCCGGGCGATCGCCGGCGTGCTCTCGCTCGACCGCGTCCTGCAGCTCATCGTCGACACGGTCCGCGAGCTGTCCGACGCGTCGTACGCGGCCCTGGGGCTCTTCGACGAGCGCGGGGCCATGGAGCGCTTCATCACCTCCGGGATGACGGTCGCGGACCGTGACCTCGTCGGCCCGCCACCGCGTGGCCGAGGTCTCCTGGGCGCCCTCCTCCATGACTCCGGCTCGATCCGCATCCCAGACGTGAGGGCCGATCACCGGAGCGTCGGCTTCCCGGCTCACCACCCCGAGATGCGGTCGTTCCTGGGGGTGTCGGTCCAGGTCAAGGGGGTTCCGGTCGGCAACCTCTACCTGACCGACAAGCACGGTGCCGAGGAGTTCACCGCGGGCGACCAGGAGCTCGTCGAGATGTTCGCCCGCCATGCCGGCGTGGCCATCGAGAACGCCCGGCTCCACGAGCGGGTCCAGCGGCTGGCCATCGTCGAGGAGCGGGAGCGCATCGGTCGCGACCTCCACGACGGCATCATCCAGCGCCTGTATGCGGTCGGCCTGTCCCTGGAGGACGTGCCCGACCTCATGGACGAGAGCCCACCCGAGGCGTCGGCCCGCGTCGACCGAGCCATCGAGTCGCTCAACTTCGCCATCCGCGACATCCGCAACTTCCTCTTCGGGCGCCGGCCGGAGCTGCTCGAGGATGCGGACCTGGCGACCGCGCTGGCCGGCCTGGCCGAGGAGTTCCGCCTCAACACGATGATCGACATCGAGCTGGTCGTCGCCGAAGGCGTGGCCGAGGACCTCGCGTCCGACGATCGGCTGCAGCTCCTCCAGATCGCCCGGGAAGCCCTCTCGAACATCGCCCGCCACGCGGACGCCAGCCGGGCCGCGATGCGCGTCCAGGCTGAATCCGACGGCAGTCTCGTGGTCGAGATCGCGGACAACGGCCGTGGGTTCGACCCCCAGTTCGTCCGCGGCCCGTCCCACCAGGGGCTGGCCAACATCCGGGGCCGGGCCACGGCTCTCGGCGGGGCTGTCGCGATCGAGAGCGGTCCCGGGGCAGGTACGCGTATCATCGTGACACTGCCACCACGCGACCCGGACGCGATCCCCAGCTGATCGACACCGGGATGACGGAGGGATCGACGCCCGTGACCGAGACGTCCCAGGCCCGGCCATTGCGCCTGCTCGTGGTCGACGACCACGAAGTCGTGCGCCAGGGCCTCGTTGCGCTCCTCGACCGCAGGACCGGGTTCCAGGTCGTAGCCGAGGCGGGATCGGTCGCCGAATCGCTCGAGCAGACCCGGCGCTTCCAGCCCGACATCGTGATCATGGATGTCCGGCTGCCCGACGGATCGGGGATCGAGGCCTGCCGGGAGATCCGCGCCGAGCTGCCGGCCACCCGCGTCGTCATGCTCACGAGCTACCCGGACGAGGAGGCCGTGCTGTCGGCGATCGTCGCCGGGGCATCGGGCTACCTGCTCAAGCAGATCCGGGCGCGCGACCTCGTCGCCGCCCTCGAGAGCGTCGGCCGCGGCGAGTCGCTGCTCGACCCGGCGGTCACCGAGAAGGTCCTCGACCGGGTCCGTCGGATCGCCACGGGCGCCTACACCGACGAGCTCGCCCAGCTCACCGCGCAGGAGCAGAAGATCCTGCTCCTCGTGGCCGAGGGCAAGACGAACAAGGAGATCGCCCAGGAGGTCTTCCTGTCCGACAAGACGGTGAAGAACTACGTCAGCTCGATCCTCTCGAAGCTGAACCTGGAGCGACGCGCCCAGGCGGCGGCCTTCGTGGCCAAGCACCGGATCGGGGGCGGCGGGGTCTGACGGGCCCGGGCGCGTCGGTCCATCCGCGGGACGAGTCGGCCGCGGCCCCGGTCCGAACGGCCCGCCCGGCGTCGCGGCCGGCGCCCGTACACTTCCCCCGATGAGGATCGTCACCCCCGCCGAGGCCGTCGCGCGGATCCGTTCGAGCCAGATCGTCTACGTCCAGTGCGCCGCCGCGACGCCCAGCGTCCTGCTCGACGCGCTCGTGGCTCGGGCCCCCGAGCTCAGGAACGTCCAGATGATCCACCTCCACACGGAGGGCCCGGGCCCGCACCTCGCCCCGGAGATGGCGCCGCACTTCCGGCATCGGGCCCTCTTCATCGGACCCAACGCCCGGGCTGCGGTCAACGAGGGCCGGGCGGACTTCATCCCGACCTTCCTCTCGGACGTGCCGGTGCTCTTCCGCCGCCGGGTGATCCCGCTCGACGCCGTGCTCGTGAACGCCACCCCGCCGGATGCCCATGGCTTCTGCTCGCTGGGGGTCTCGGTCGAGGCGATGCAGGCTGCCATCGACGCCGCCAAGACGGTCATCGTCCAGTTCAACTCGGCGATGCCGCGGACGCTCGGCGAGTCGTTCATCCACGTCAACCAGATCGACCTGGGGGTCGAGGTCGACGTGCCGCCGTACGAGCACTCGATCGGCGAGATCGGCGACATCGAGCGACGGATCGGCGAGTTCGTGGCCGATCTCGTCCCCGATGGAGCGACGATCCAGATGGGCATCGGGGCCATCCCTGCGGCGGTCGCAAGGGCGCTCGCCCACAAGCGCGATCTCGGTGTCCACACCGAGATGTTCACCGACGTCATCGTCGACCTGGTCGAGAAGGGCGTCGTCACCGGGGCTCGCAAGGAGCGGACCCGGGGGAAGATCGTGGCCGCGTTCCTGAGGGGGACGCAGCGTCTCTACGACTTCGTCCACGACAACCCCATGGTGGAGATGCGGGCGGTCGACTTCACGAACGACACCCACGTCATCCGCTCGTTCTCCCGGATGGTCTCGGTCAACTCGGCGATCGAGGTGGACCTGACCGGCCAGGTCGTGGCGGACTCCATCGGCTGGCAGATGTACAGCGGCATCGGCGGCCAGATGGACTTCGTCCGTGGCGCCACGCTGGCCGACAAGGGCCAGGCCATCATCGCCCTGCCCTCGACCGCGGCCGGCGGGCGGGTCTCGCGGATCGCCCCGTTCCTCAAGGAGGGGGCCGGGGTCGTCACGACGCGCGGTCACGCCCGCACGATCGTGACCGAGTGGGGCGTGGCCCAGCTCTGGGGCAAGTCGGTCCGCGAACGCGCCCTGGAGCTCATCGGCATCGCCCACCCCGACTTCCGGGAGGAGCTGATGGCCCAGGCGCGCACGACCCACTGGCTGTAGGGGCGCAGACCGGACCAGCCGGCGAGCGACGCGTCGGGTGGACGCCGAGCATCGCCGCCCCGAGAACGAAGAAACCCCCGCCGCCATGCGACGAGGGGTTCGGGGTGGGTACCGGGCGTCCCCTCCGGCACCCACCTCGGCCCGCATCGTGACGACCGGGGACACTCCGCGGGATGGGCCGAAGGTCACGAAACTGGGGGCCGCCCCCGGCGGTGGCCCTCATCTCTGCCGACGGACCGCCGGCAAGCCCGTGACCGGCGGGCCGGACGGACCGGACGAAGGGGTCCGCTGTCCCTATGACCGGCACGGGACCGCGGGCACCCTCGGGTCCATGGATCGGCCGGCGCCCCATCCCCCAGGAGCCCCTCGACGTCCGCTGCTGCTCGTCTGCGACGACGCGAGCTCGGGGGAGGCGCTCCGGTCGCACCTCTCCCGCCACGGGTTCGTCGTCAGCGTCGCCACGTCGGCCAGGGCGGCCGCCCGGGCCGCCCAGGAGGCCCGCCCGGACGTGGTCGTGATCGACGCCGCCGTCCATGGCGGCTGGCAGGCCGTCCTCCTGGCCCTCGAGGGCATCCCGCCCTGCCGGGTCGCGCTCCTCGCGGCGTACTGGAGTGGCGATGCCCGTCGCGCGGCGTCGGAGGCGGCCGTCGGAGCGGTCCTCCTCAAGCAGATCGAGGGCGACGCGCTCGTCCGTCGCCTCAGCGAGCTCTGCTCGGCCGAGAAGGCCGGGGCCAGGGTCGAGGTGCGTTCCCATCCCGCACGGCCGATGGCGGCCCATGGAGGTGCTCGATGACCCGGACCCGCGTCGTGATCATGGGGGCAGCGGGGCGCGACTTCCACGACTTCAACGTCCTCTACCGCGACGAACCGACGGTCGAGGTCGTGGCCTTCACCGCGACCCAGATCCCGGGGATCGACGATCGGCGCTATCCGCCGGAGCTCGCGGGAGCGCTCTACCCGGACGGGATCCCGATCGAGCCCGAGGCAGAGCTCGAGCGGATCCTCCGCGATCGCGACGTCGACCGGGTCGCCTTCTGCTACAGCGACGTGAGCCACGAGACGGTCATGCACGCTGCCAGCCGAGCCCTCGCCGGCGGCGCGGAGTTCGTCCTCCACGCCCCGGGCCGGACGATGCTGGGAAGCGGTCGCCCGGTCGTCTCCGTCTGCGCGGTCCGGACCGGCTCGGGCAAGAGCCAGACCACGCGGCGCGTCGCGGCGATCCTCGCCGCCGCCGGGCTGCGGCCGGCGGTCGTCCGGCACCCGATGCCCTACGGCGACCTGGTCGCCCAGCGGGTCCAGCGCTTCGCCTCCTACGACGACCTCGACAGCCATCGCACGACGATCGAGGAGCGCGAGGAGTACGAGCCCCACATCGACGCCGGTCGGGTGGTCTTCGCCGGGGTCGACTACGCGGCGATCCTCGCCGCGGCCGAGGCCGAGGCCGACGTGGTCATCTGGGACGGCGGCAACAACGACCTGCCGTTCTACCGACCCGATCTGGCCATCGTCGTCGTCGACCCGCTCCGGCCGGGCAACGAGCGGCGCTACCACCCGGGCGAGGCGAACCTCCGGTCGGCCGACGTCGTCGTCATCAACAAGATCGACTCGGCGACCCCCGAGGGCCTCGACACCGTCCGCGCCAGCGTCACCGAGCTCAATCCGGGCGCCAGCGTCATCGAGGCGCGCTCGTCGCTCGAGCTCGAGGGCGGGGACATCGCCGGTCGGCGCGTGGTGGTCGTCGAGGATGGCCCGACGCTGACGCATGGCGGGATGACGTTCGGGGCGGGGATCGTGGCCGCCGAGCGGTTCGGGGCGGCGGAGATCGTCGATCCCCGGCCCTATGCGATCGGCGCCCTGGCCGGCACCCTGGCCGCCTACCCGGCCCTGGGGCCGCTGCTCCCGGCCATGGGCTATGGCGACGCCCAGGTCCGCGAGCTCGAGGCGACCCTCAATGCCGTGCCGGCCGACCTCGTCCTGGCGGCCACGCCGATCGACCTGACCCGGGTGCTGCGGCCGGACAAGCCGGTCGTCCGTGTCCGCTACGAGCTCGAGGAGGTCTCGGGGCCATCCCTGGAGTCCCTCCTGGCGCCGATCATCGCCGCAGCGCGTCAGACCGCCACCCCGGCCTGACCGCGGGTCGCTCGGGAAGTCCAAGCCCCGACCGCTGCCGTGGCGCGGGCCTGGTCTGCCTGGCTCGGGCAGGACCCGGCACCCGGCGGTCCCGGACGACGGTGACGACGCGACCCGCGCTTCGGGACGGACGGCACACGCTGTCGTTCGCTGCCGGAGGGACAGTTGTCCATGGAGGTAGATCGATGCAGGGCCGACACCGAGCTCCCGGCACGATGAAGCCCGTCGCTGCCTCGGATCCGCTCCGCCGCGTCGCCGCGCTGGCCTGGGTGGGTCCGGACGTGACCCTCGTCGCTCGGCGGACCGCGAGTGGTTGGGTGGACGTCGCCCGGGTCGTCCGTGACGACGACGCCTCGACGTACCTCGGCCGGGTCGCCCATCAGGTCGGCGACGCCGCCCGGGTGCTCATCATGGGGCCCGACGGCCTGCGGACCGAGCTCGAGCGCGAGTACGTGGCCATCTTCCACCACCCCGATCGGCTGGTGGACGTGGAGCTGGCCGGCGACGTGACCGAGGCGGCACTCGTCGAGCGGTTGCGCGGACTCGATGCCTGAGGAGGTCGTCATGGCCTTCGACGGAGGGCAGCTCGCCGCTGCCGACCCCGCCCTGGCCTGGTTCGGGCCGCCCCTGCCGGCCGAGGTCAGCTCGATCATCGCCGAGCTCGCCCGGGTCCAGCGGTACGACACGGGCGATGAGCTCCTGCGCGAGGGCGAGGAGAGTCGGACCTTCGCCATCGTCCGGAGCGGCCGGGTCGCCCTGAGCGTGCTCGTGCCCGAGCGTGGCGCGGTGACGATCCTGACCGTCGAGCCGGGCGACATCATCGGCTGGTCGGCGCTCACGGCCCCCCATCGGGCGACGTCGACGGCCACGGCCCTCGAGCCCGTCGAGCTGCTCGCCTTCGAGGGAGCTGCGCTGCGCGGGCTCCTCCGTTCGGACTGCCGTCTCGCCATGACGGTCTACCCGCGCCTGCTGCAGGCGGTCTCCCGGCGGCTCGTCGCCACGCGCGAGCAGCTCCTCGACCTCTTCGCCGCCCAGGGCGAGACCGCCTGGTAGCCGCTGCCACCCGCGGCCGCGAGCCGGGCCGAACGGCCGGGTCCGCCCGGGACCTCCCTGTCGCGACTCGGTCCGCTCGGCACGCACGGCCGGCGACCCGCGGCTCTGCCCATCGGATGCCCCCGCAGCGGACGATGCCGTCATGGCTGGCAAGGGCACGGTGACGGACCCGCTCGGGCGTGAGCCCGAGACGAGCGCATCGACCCGCGGGCCGTCCGTGGTGGACGGTGCCTGGTTCCTCGCCCGACCGAACCTGCAGGTCCTGATCGAGCACCTCCGCGGCGATGGATACACGGTCGTCGGCCCGACCGTCCGCGACGGGGCCATGGTCGTCGACGCCATCGGATCGACGGACGACCTGCCGCGCGGCTGGCGGGACGAGCAGGCCCCGGCCAGCTACCGCCTGGAGGCGAGAGACGCCCCCCGGCAGTTCGACTTCACGGTGGGGCCGGACGGGATCAAGCGCTGGACGTTCCCGCCGGTCGTCCCGCTCGCGGTCGGAACCCGTCGAGAGGGAGCGGTGACGTTCTCGCCTGCCGCCGCCGACGCCCCACGGGTCGCCGCGATCGGCCTGCGAGCGTGTGAGCTCGCAGCCCTCGCGATCCAGGACCGGGTGTTCCTCGGAGGCCCGTACGCGGACGAGGACTTCCGGGCTCGCCGCTCCGGGCTGTTCGTCGTGGCGGTCGAGTGCGCGGTCGCCGGCGGGACCTGCTTCTGCACGTCGATGGGTACCGGGCCCGAGATCCGCGGAGGCGCCGATCTCGTCCTGGCGGAGCTCGACGACGGCTTCGTCGTCCGGGCCGGCTCGGCAGCCGGCGCCCGCGTCCTCGCCCACCTGCCGCTGGCGACGGCGACCTCGGAGCAGGTCGTCGAGGCTCGACGCCAGGTCGAGGCCGTCCGTGAGGCGATCGGCGACCCGGTCCAGGTCGAGGGGCTGCGGGACCGGTTGCTGGCCCAGTGGGACAGCCCCCGCTGGCTCGCCACGGCCACCCGCTGCCTGACCTGCGGCAACTGCACCCTGGTCTGCCCGACCTGCTTCTGCAGCAGCGTCGAGCAGCGATCCGACCTCGACGGCGTCGTCAACACGAGCGAGCGGGCCTGGGACAGCTGCTTCACCCTCGGCTTCGCGAAGGTCGCCGGCGGCAACTTCCGGAGCCGGGCCCGCGACCGCTACCGCCAGTGGCTGACCCACAAGTTCGCCACCTGGGTCGATCAGTTCGGGACGTCCGGCTGCGTCGGCTGCGGTCGCTGCATCACCTGGTGCCCGGTCGGCATCGACGTT
>DATHYZ010000250.1:0-8618 GCA_035458865.1 Candidatus Limnocylindrales bacterium | reverse complement strand
TTGCAGTACCAGAGCGCCGCCGTCGCGTCGAGGTAGCGCCGGCCATCGGTGTCCTCGATCCAGGCACCCTCACCGCGGTGGATCACCACCTCGGCGTCCTTGACCTGGTGCATGTCGGCGAAGGGGTGCCAGAAGCGGGTCGGCATGGTGTCCTCTGGTGTGTCGGGGGTGGTCCGCTGGGACCCGCCGATAGCCTACCTGCCGGCCGGCACCGGCGGGTGCCCGCTCGACCCGGTCGAGCCGGGCGGCTCCAGGCGGTAGAAGGCGCCCACCGCCTCGATGTGGGCGTGAGCCAGGTGGTAGATGTCGCGCCCGCCGAGCGGGTGCTGACGGAAGGTCGCGTGGATCGCCGCCGAGCGCTCGGGGCCCGTCGGCAGGGGAACGGCTTGGACCACGATCGGGTCCCGGCCCGGTCGTCGGACCTCGGCCGTCCCGGCTGCCTCGAGGTTGCGGGTCCATTGGGCCGGCCCGTTGGGGTGTCCCACGTACCAGCGGCCGTCCACCTCCAGGAGCCCGAGGAGGATCGGACGAGGCCGACCGGTCCGTCGCCCCCGCACCACGAGCTCCACGGTATCCGCCAGGCCCGGCCGCCCGAGCCACGCGCGGACCACGGGGTCGGCCAGGCGGATCAGGCGGTACTGGATCCGGAACCAGCGGGCCCAAAAGGCCGACCGCCGAGCCGTCGGCTCAGCCATCGTCGTGATCCCGCCGCCGGCCCGAGACGTCACGCGGCAGCCGACCGAAGCTGTCGGGCGGCGGGGTCGGCACCGCCGGCCCCAGGGTCTGACGTGACCGTGCCATCGCCCGCGGGTCGAGACGCCGGGCCCGGGTCTCCGGATCGGCCGTCGCGAGGTCGGCCCCGGCGGCGAGCAGGCGCATCCGGCGCTCCGCCTCGTCCCACGACAGAGCCGCCAGCGAGCCGGCCGTCGATAGACCGACCCGGTCGAGACCACGGCCGTTGGCCGACGCGGCATAGCCTGCAGCCCAGACGATGACGGCGACGTCCACGCGCCGGTCCGCGTCCCCTGGGACGACGCCACAGACGATGCCGCGGTCGGCCGGAGCCTGCCGGACCAGGTTCCAGTTGTCCGGGCCCGCGATGAGATCGACCAGGAGGCTGGCATACGGCGCATCGAAGATCGTGGACGCCCCCGCCGCGTCTGCGTTCCCTCCGACGATCGCCAGCATGGCGTGCGCCTCGACACCATCGAGGAGTCGATGCTGCGCCGCCGTGAACCGGCGTCGCTCGGCGTCGTCGGCACCGACGCGGACGAGGTCCGGCTCGTCGACCTGGACGAGGGGGCAGCCAGCCTCGTCGAGTTCGCGGAGCCGGGCGTTGAGGATCTCGGCCAGCTCGTCCGCGAGGTTCCCGGGCGCAGCGGGGTCCGCGGCGAGAGCACGGGCCAGCGAGTAGGGACCGAGCAGCCGCACCTTCGCGGCTCGCGGTGGCTCCAGCTCGCTGCCCACCTCGGCTGCACGCAGCCAGGCCTCCACCAGCCCGGGCGGCTCCCAGGGTCCCGGGGCGCTCGGCGACACCGCACCACCTGCCAGGTCGCCGTCCGTCACCGGGTCGAGGCCGGCAGCAGCCTGCGCCCGCACGACCGCGGCGACCGCGCTGGCGAGATCCCGGCCCGGGTCCTCGCCCGGGGGGGTCGGCAGACCGCCGTGGAGCGTCGCGAACAATCGGGGCCTCTCGCGTCCTGGGCCGTCGGCTGCGGCCTCCTGCCCGACCGATGCTACCCCGCGACCGCGCGGACCGTACCGGCGCCATCCGCCAGGGCCGCTCCGCCGAAAGAGGGGCGTGGACATCAACAGCGCTGCCCTCGCCATCCGTCCGGCTGGCCTCTTCCTCGGGGCCGGGTATCATCGCCGCGTGGCTCCGGTCGAAGGACTGGAGCCCTCGACGGAGGTGAGGGTGGCGGACGCGGACAGGTCGCGCGACGAGTCCCGGGCCCAGGACGCGGCGCTCCTGGCGCGGATCCGGGACCGCGACGAGCGGGCCATGGAGGAGCTCTACGGACGCTTCTCGGGGCCGCTCTACTCGCTTGCCTACCAGGTGACGGGCGCCGACCGATTCGCCCAGGACGTCGTCCAGGAGGTCTTCATCGCCGTCTGGAAGGATGCTGGACGATTCGACCCCAACCGCGGCGCCCTCTCCTCATGGCTGTTCTCGTTGGCCCGCCACAAGGCCATCGACCTGGTGCGGCGCGAGGCGAACGTCCGGAAGCGGACCGCCGACGTGGATCTGTCGTTCGAGGAAGCCCCGGACGACGTCTACCAGGAGGCGTGGCTCAACCATCGCCGCGACCGCGTCCGGGCGGCCATCACCGAGCTTCCCGATGCCCAGCGCGAGGCGCTCGAGCTCGCCTTCTTCGCCGGGCTCACCCACGTCGAGGTGGCCGAGCGCCTCGGCATCCCCCTGGGGACCGCCAAGACCCGGATCCGGACCGCCCTGCTCAAGCTCCGGGAGCAGATCGGGACATCCCTCTCGGAGACAGGGTCGCTGGACGATCGATGGATCACCGAACCTTCGAGCAGCTAGCGGCCGGGGCCGTCCTCGACGACCTCGACCAACGCGAGCGCCTCGCCTTCGAGACGCACCGGCTGTCGTGTCCGTCCTGCCGCTCCCTCGTCGACGACCTGCTCGCCGTCGCCGCCGATCTGGCCCTGGTCAGCCCGCCCCGCCAGCCGCCCAGCGGCCTCCGCGATGCGGTCATGGCCGCCGTCGTCGGGTCGGCCGTGGGTGCCCCGGGAGTCGCCGTCGCCGAGGCCGACCCCAGCCCGGACCGGCGATCGCCCCTCGTCGACATCGCGGGCCTCCGACGCGAGACGCGTCGCCTGCGCCTCCTCAATGCCGTCTCCCTCGCCGCGGCGGCCGTCCTCGCCATCGCCGCCTTCGGGTTGGCGGTCCGGACGACCGACCTCTCCGAGGAGCTCGCGGCCAGCCGCCAGGCCGCCTCCGTCGCTGCCGAACGGCTCGAGTACCAGTCCGCCGCCATGGCGGTCGCGGTGGACCCGGGCCACGAGACCTGCACGCTCCACTCGGAGCCGATCGCGGCGGGCGCATCGGCGGTGTGCGTCTATCGCCCTGGATCCGCCGAGAGCTACCTCATGGCCAGCGCCCTGCCACCGACCCCGGACGGGATGGTCTACCAGCTCTGGTACGCCGACGAGACCGGCGTGCATGCCCTCGGCACGTATGCCTACGACGGGCATGGCGCCTTCGTGGCGCCGTTCACCGTCGACCTCGCCGCCGCCGCGGCCGTCATGGTCACCCTCGAGCCGGAGGGCGGAGCCGTCGGCGAGCCCGGTCCGGAGGTCGTCTTCGGCGAGCTCTAGGCCGCCGGTCCGGCCTCGCCCGGGGCCGTCGCGACCGGCGCGCCGATCGCCCCGGCGATGAGCCCTTCGGGTCCGCTGCCGCCGCGGGCCTCGGTGCCCACGATGATCCCGGCGACGATCGCCACGACCAGCGCCGCGACGCCCAGCCAGCGGAGGGGGCGGGACCCTGAGCCGGCGGAGCTCGGCGGCGTCCCCGAGGGAGCCTGCCAGCGCGCGGCCAGCGTCCGGCCGGCCGCCGGCATCAGTAGCCAGCCCAGCCACAGGCCCGCCACGAGCCCGCCGATGTGGGCGGCGTTGTCGATGCCGCCGGCGAAGAAGCCGAACGCCAGGTTGATGAGGACGATGGGGACGAGCTGGCTCATGAGCGCGCGGCTCCGTCGGTCGAGCAGCGGGGCGTGCGCAGCACGGGCGGAGATCAGGACGCCGAACATCCCGAAGACGCCACCCGACGCCCCGACCGACGGAGCGTCGCCACCGAAGACGAAGCTCGCCGTCGACCCCGCCGCGGCACAGAGCAGGTAGAGCACCAGGAAGCGCCAGGGGCCGTAGAGGCGCTCCGCGATGCTCCCGGCCAGGTAGAGCGCGTACATGTTGAAGAAGAGGTGCATGAGCCCGAAGACCGGGTACGCATGGACCAGCGTCACGGTCAGGAGCCGCCAGTACTCCCCGTCGGCCACGGCGGCCTTGTCGAGCCACAGCAGCGGGTACAGGACGTCGGGGAGGACCCAGGCCGCGACCGACACGACGATGGTGAGGCCGATCACCGCGGTGGAGAGCGAGGGCAGCCCGGTCTCGCCCCGCGAGCGCGCGAACCAGCGACGGGCACCCCGTGCATCACCCGTCTCCTTGGAGAGCCAGCCGATCCGGCCGGCGATCTCGGGCCGGTCCTCGGGCGGCGCGAGGCGGTCGGCCTCCCGGTAGGCCGCCAGCGCGCCCCGCAGGTCGTCGGCGCGGACGCGGGCCGCGGCCAGGTTCCGCCAGGCCGGGTACGTGGCCGGCGTCCGGGGCAGCCGAACGACCGCACCCCAGGCCTCCACGGCGGCCCCCTCGTCCCCCAGCCGGTCGAGGGCCTCGCCGCTGCCCAGGAGGCCGGCCGCCGTCACCGCGACGTCGGCATGGCCCACGACCCGCCGGTAGCAGGCCAGGGCGGCCAGGGGCTCACCGGCGTCCATGAGATCCGCGCCCGGGTCGTGGCGCGCGGCCGCCTGCTCCACCGAAAGAGGGCCCTGGATCCTGGGGTCGGGCGCTCGCGCCTCGGGCCTGCCCGACGGCAGGCCGGTGGGGTCGTCCATCGGGCCGGACTCTACTATGCTCGGCCCATGACCGCCCGCACGGCCTCGCCCCGACGACCGGCGGCCCGTTCGCTGCCGCCGGCCTCCCGGCTGCCCTGACGATGTGCGGACGGTTCGCCCAGCAGCGACCCGCGGCGGACCTCGCCGACCGGTTCGCCGCCGAGGTCATCGTCGACGACCCCGGGCCCCGCTACAACGTCGCCCCGACGACCGACGCCCTCGTCGTGGTGCAGCGCGACGACCGTCGCGCCGTGACCGCCTATCGCTGGGGCCTCGTCCCCCACTGGGCGACCTCCCTGTCGGCCGGCACCCGGGCCTTCAATGCCCGGGCCGAGACCGTCGCGACCAGCCCGATGTTCCGGGACGCCTTCCGGCGCCGTCGATGCCTGGTGCCCGTGGAGGCCTTCTACGAGTGGCGCCGGGACGGCAAGCTCCGGCGTCCCCATGCCATCAGGCGAGCCGACGGCGACGTGCTCGCCCTCGCCGGGCTCTGGTCGGGCTGGCGGGATCCCGAGACGGAGCAGGTGACCAGGACCTTCACGATCGTCACGACAGCGGCGAACGACGCCATCGCGGAGCTCCACGACCGCATGCCCGTGATCCTCCCCGAGGAGGACTGGGCGACTTGGCTCCAGCCTGCAGGGGCCGAGCCCGCTCGGCTGCGAGCGCTGCTGGAGCCCCGGGAGGGCCTCCCGCTGGAGCTCTTCGAGGTGAGTCGTCGGGTCAACGACGCGCGGAACGAGGGACCGGAGCTGCTCGTGCCGCTGGCCGACTGACCGCCCGGCTCGAACCGGCGGTCAGTCCTCCTCGACTCGCTCGACCCCGGCCGCCACCACCGCCGCCTCCAGGGCATCCGCCGGATCCTCCCCGCGGTCGACGGCGACGGCGAATGAGGCGACGAAGCCGGCGAGCGCCCCGTCCGGGTCCGCGCCCGGGGTGGGATCCGCGTCCTCGGCGGCGAAGACCGTCGCCCCGGCCAGCTCCGGGAGATCCGATCCGGGCATTCCCACCACGATGACGTGCGCGCCGGCATAGGCAGCCGCCCCGGCCACGATCCCGGCGACCCCGGGGTCGAGCGGCTCGGCCACCACGATCGCCCGGAAGTCCACGAGGTAGTCGAGGCCGAGCTTGAGGTCCCCGGCTTCGAGAGCCAGGGCGGGATCGCGGGCCGGCAGGTCCGTCTGCTCGGGCGCCGCTTCATGCCCGACCTCGAGCAGGTCGGCGTCGGCTCGGTCGTCGTCGCCCGGGGGCAGGAGCACCGGGGTCCGGGCTCGCGGTCGGAGCACGGCCACGTGGCCGACGTCCTCGCGGGCGAGGGCCAGGAGGAGCTGATCGCCCGGAGCGTCGTCGCCGACCTTGCCGACGAGCTGGACCTGTGCGCCGGCCCGGGCCGCCGCCACGGCGATGCGTGCCGCCAGGCCGACGGCGGAGCCCCTCTCCGCGTCGATCTGCAGCCACGGCGTGCCGATGACGACGATCACGGCTGCAGCCTAGCACCGTGGACCCGGCACGGGGACGGCGGGGTCGCCCTCGGCGACGCCCGGCCCCGGGGCGACCCCGCCGGCGGCGAGGTCAGTCGGCCGTGTCGGTGGGCTCCGGCGGCGAGGTCAGTCGGGCGTCTCGGATGGCTCGGGCGTGTCGTCCGGGTCGTCGGTCCCGGTCGGCTCGGGCGTGTCCGTCGGGGCCGCGGTGGCCGTCGGACGCGGCGTGCCCGTGGGCTTCGCGGTCGGCCCCGCCGAGCCGGTCGGCTCGGGGCTCTCGGTCGCCTCGGGGCTCTCGGTCGGCTCGGGGCTCGGGCTCGGCTCGGGGCTCGGGCTCGGGCTCGGGCTCGGGCTCGGGCTCGGCTCGGGGCTCTCGGTCGCCTCGGGGCTCGGGCTCGGCTCGAGCGAGTCGGTCGGAGCAGAGCTCGCACTCGGTTGCGGCGATTCCTGGCGACCGTCACCCAGGAGCAGGCCGGCCCCGACGGCGACGGTCCCCCCGACCATCGAGACGCCCAGGGCCACCACCAGGAGCAGGGCGCCCGACTGGGCACGCACCGCCGCCGGTCGTCCCGAGGAGAGAAGGGTTCGCCACGCCTCGCGCAGGGACGCCATCAACCCGGCCACCGAGCCGGTTGCCACGGCATGCCCTGCCATGGCGACCGGGGTCGGGATCGGCTCCGTTGCGATGGCGGCCATGACGCGATCGGCGAAGTCGGCGGTCGGGACCAGGTCCTCGGCGGCGAGCCGTTCGAGGTCCCGGGCGACCGCCATCGACGCGGCGAGCTCCGCATCGGAGCCGCCGACGTCCTCGATCTCACCGGGGTCGAAGCGTCCCGGCCCGCGGGCGGTCATCGGAGCGCCTCGTCGGCCAGGTCGACCCGGAGCTTGGCCAGGCCGCGATGGAGCTGGACCTTCACCGTCCCGAGCGGGCGCGCCGTGTGGCGAGCGATCTCGTCGAGGGACATCTCACCGAAGAACCGGAGCGCCACGACCTCGCGGTACGGCTCGCCCAGGCCGACGACTGCGGCCCGGAGCCGAGCGTCGCGCTCGCCGGCGATGGCCCGGCCGAGCGGGTCGTCGGCCGGACGACCGGTCGAGAGGCGGCCGCGCTCGACGTCGTCGGGCAGCCGATCCGCCTCCGATGGATCGATCCAGGTGACGGGTCGTCGTCGTCCGGCGGCCCGGATGGCCAGGCGGACCGCGATGCGCGTCACCCACGCCCCGAAGGGCCCGTCGCCACGCCAGGAACCAAGGGCCCGGTACGCGTTCACGAACGCCTCCTGGGCGACGTCTTCGGCTTCGTGGAGGTCGCCGAGGACGCGATAGCAGGCCCGGATGACGCCGCGGGACTCCCGGTCCACGAGGAGCCGGAAGGCATCACGGTCACCGCCCAGGACGGCAGCGACGACCGCCGCGTCGTCGGCGGGAGCGTCCGAACGGCCGGTCGGCGATGCGATGCGACGTCGTTCGATCGTCGTGGCTCCCCTGTGATCGGACCGGCCTTCACCGGACACTCCCTCCATGATGCCCGGACGAGCCCGGCGCAGGCCAGCATGGCCGACCCGCGCCGGATCCGTGCCGGGTTCGTTCGTCAGTCGTCCGAGCCGTGATCGTCGCCCGGTCCGTCGTCCTCGTCGTCGTCGTCCTCGTCGTCGTCCTCGTCCTCGTCATCCTCGTCGTCGTCGTCCTCGTCGTCGTCGTCCGGAGACGCCGTGGGCGAGGCGGAGTCGTCGTCCTCGTCGTCCGGAGACGCCGTGGGCGAGGAGGTCGCCGCGGCCGCATCGTCGCTGGCCTCGGGGCTCTCGGTGGCCTCGGGGCTCTCGGACGCCTCGGGGCTCTCGGACGCCTCGGGGCTCTCGGGGGCCTCGGGGCTCTCGGACGCCTCCGCCGGCGCGGTGCTGGCGGCCGGGTCGTCGCTGGCCGTGCGGATGGCGTCGGCGGCGAAGGCGCCACCGACGATGACGAAGAGGCTGATCGCGGCGATGCCGAGACCTCGCGTGAGACGCTGCGTTCGGTCCATCGGTCGTTCAATTCCCCTGGCGGTGTGGTTCGTCGGCGGGCCGGGCGACCCGTCACCCACATCGAGGCAGACGTCCGCCAAAAGGTTTCACGCGCCGCCGCACGGGAACGCCGATCAGCACCCGCGGGAGCAGCCGCGAGCTCGGCGGTGGGACCCGGCAGATCTCGCCGGCCAAGCGAGCCGGGCGACGGCTGGTCCCGCTGCGGCGCTCAGGCTCGCCCGACGGTCTCCGCCTGAGGATCGTCGCGCTCCACCTCGACCGGCCCGATCTCAGCCTGTTCGAGCGGCCCCAGGATCGCGTCGGCATCACCGACCAACACGACGGCGGCAACCTCGGGATGGAGATGCTGCCGGGCGACCCGAAGCACGTCGTCGGCGGTGACGGCCTCGATGGCCGGCCGATAGCGGGCCAGCTCGTCCTCCGGCAGGTCATGGATGACGAGCCCTGCCAGGGCACCGGCGACCGGTCCGGGGGTCTCGAAGCGC
>DATHYZ010000249.1:0-4115 GCA_035458865.1 Candidatus Limnocylindrales bacterium | reverse complement strand
GCCGAGCAGGAAGGGCAGCGCCAGCATCGCCCAGGCGCCGTGCTGGCGGGGCACCCAGACCGAGTGGGCCCGGGCGGGCCGGCGCGGCGCGGCGGCGGTCTGCCCGGTCGCTTCGCTCATGGCCGTACGCTAGCAGCCGGGAGGGCGGCCGAGGACGTGGCCGCGCCCTCCGAGCGGGCCCGCGTCAGGCGCGGGCGGGCAGGGGCAGGAGCAGCGCGGTCCTGCCGCCCAGCCACCAGAGGCCGGCCGCCGTGGCGGCGCAGACGGTCGCGGTCACCAGCCACAGCGGCGGCCCGGGCGCCAGCTCCAGGATCGCCCCGCCGGCCACCGGACCGATGGCGGTCCCCAGGCCGATGGCCGCGCCCAGCAGCCCCTGATCCCGGCCGCGGCGGGCCGGCGGCGAGAGCTCGGAGACGAAGGACGGCTCGATCGGGTAGATGCACATCTCGCCGATGGTCACGAGGATCACCGTGGCCGCGAGCGCCGGGGCCGCCAGCTCCGCGCCCGGGATCAGGGCCACGACCAGATAGCCCAGGGCGTACCAGAGCGCCCCGACGGCCATGAACCTGGGCCGGTTCCGCCGCTCTGCCGCGGAGGTGATCCGCAGCTGGAAGACCAGGATGAGGATCCCGTTGAGGGCGAACAGCAGCCCCCAGGTGGCCGTGGACAGGCCGAGGTCCCCGTACGCGTGGATCGGCAGGGTGACCACCCACTGGAAGGCCGTCGCGTGGGTCGCCACCGCGAACACCAGGAACGTCCCGAAGATCAGCCAGCGCTCCCGCCCGTCGAGCGCGGGGCTCGCCGCCTCCCGATCCGCGGGCGCCCGATCGCTCCCCGCCGGCGGGTCGGTGTCGGGACCCGCCCGCGTCTCGGCGAGACCGGTCGTCGCCGCGGCGATGCCCGGGTCGCCGGCCACGGGGGACGCGGAGCGCGGCATCTCCCTTCGAAGGCCCGGCTTCGTCTCCCGGAAGGCGACGAGGAGGATCAGGGCGTAGGTGCCGACGATGACCCCCGAGGCCAGGAAGAGCAGGCCGTACCCGAAGCCCGACAGGCCGGCGCCGATCGACGGGCCGGCGATCCAGCCGATGGCGGCGGCGACACCCAGGAGTCCATAGGCGCGGGGACGGCGCGGCTCCGGGACGACGTCGGCGACGGCCGCCCGGGCTGCCGGGATGAACGGGGGGTCGATGAGGCCGAGCAGGAGCGTCAGGACCGCGATCCAGGCCAGGTCGCGGACGAGCCCCATCATCGCGATGACGATCGCGGTCAGGGTGATCGAGACCACCATGACCGCCTTGCGGCCGACGCGGTCGGCGAGCCAGCCGCCGGCGGCGTTCGAGCCGATCGACACGATGGCGTACAGCCCCAGGATCAGGCCGGCCTGGCCGGCGGTCGCACCCAGCTCCGCCGTGAGGTAGATGGTGAGGAACGGGAAGATGAGGCTGAACCCGAAGCTGGCGACGAGGTCGCCGATCGCCAGGACCCAGACGGCACGGTCGAACTCGGCGCGGAGCGCGCGCAGGCGCCGGATCGGCGCCCCCACCACGGGCAGGTCGGTCACGGAGGGAGTATCCGCCCCCGGACGGCCCAAGGGAGTGGCCTCCGGGAGGTAGGCTGTCGGGATGAGCGGAGCCGCGCCCGTCCTCCCCGAGGCCATCGCCGCCTGGCGGGACCGACCACGGCGGGATCGCCTCGACCAGCTGGCCGCCGGACCGGACCGCCTTGCCGAGCTCCTGGCGAGCGACCCCGCCGTGGAGCTGGCGCTGCCGTCGCCGGACGAGGGGTGGGCGGCCGTGCACGTGATCGGGCACCTCCGGGACATCGAGGAGTTCTCGATGGTCCGGTTCCGGATGATGCTGCGGATGGTCGATCCGTCGGTCCCGGCGGCCGGCATGCCGGACGACCCGGCGGCTTGGGGCCTCATCGAAGCCGGGGCGTGGCTGTTGGATCCCGAGCGTTGGGCCGAGGATCGTCAGTACGGCCGCGACGATCCGGTGGCATCGGTCGAGGCGTTCGCCCGTCATCGGGTCCGGACGATCGCGTTCCTCGATGCGCTGGCGGGAGCCGACTGGGACCGGGGCAGCGTCCATCCGCGCTACGGCCGGCTGACCTTCGACGACTGGACCGCCGTCCTCGCCTGGCACGACGAGAACCACCTCGACCAGCTCGCCCGGATCATCGCCGGGCCGGTTCGTTGAGCGGGGCGGGGACGTCGGCCGCGGGCGGCCCTTCCGCCACCCGATCCCTGCGCATCTACCTCGCCGGCCCGCTGTTCTCGGAGGCGGACCGCACCTTCCTCGACGACCTGGCGATCCGCCTGCGGGCCAAGGGTCATGACGTCTTCGTCCCCCACGAGCAGTTCACGGACGACCCCGTCGACCTCGATCCCGCGGACGTCTTCCGCGTCGATGCGGCAGGGGTCCGCGAGGCGGAGCTGCTGTTCGCCTGGCTCGACGGGCCCATGGTCGATGACGGCACCGCCTGCGAGGTCGGTCTGTTCGCCGAGCTCGTCGCATCCGGTGACCCGCGCTACGTCGGCATCGTGGGCCTGGTCACGGACTGGCGCGCCGTCCGCCGAAGGGGGACGCCGGGAGACGGCCTCAATCTCTTCGTGGCCGGAGCGGTCGCGGCCAGCGGCGAGCTGACATGGAGCGTCGAGGACGCGATCGCGGCCGTGGGGCGGCTGGGCCGGCGCCGCTGAGGTCCCGAGAAGGGCCGGGGTTCCCCTCCGGCGCGAGGTCGCCTAGGATGGGTGGATGGGAGCCCCCGGCGGGAGCCGCTCCCGAGCGTCCCGCGATACCGCCACGCCGCCCCCGCTCTCGGGTCAGCAGATCCAGGCCATCAACCGGTTCCCGGATCAGAACCCGAACCCCGTCCTGCGGGTGACCGAGGACGGGCACCTGCTGTACGCGAACCCGGCGAGTCGGCCCATCGTCGAGGCATGGGCTTCGGCCGTCGGTGACCTGATCCCCGAGGCCGAGCTCGAGGGGCTGCGGGCGGTCATCGGGAGCGATCGAACGTACGAGGCCCGTGCTGGGAGCCGCGTCTACGAGCTGCGGGCGGTGGCCGTCCCCGACCTCGGCTTCGTGAACGTCTACGGCACCGACGTCACGGTGGCCAGGGCGGTCGACAAGCTCCCCGACCTCAACCCGAGCCCGGTCCTCCGGATCGCCGACGACGGACGGATCCTCTACGGGAACCCGATCAGCCAGCGCCTGCTCGACGATCTGGGGCGGGGCGTCGGCGAGCCGCTGCCCGAGCTGATCTCAACGGCGATCTTCGACCGGCTCGCAGGGCGCTCCGACGCCCCGATCGAGGTCGACTGCGACGGCCGGATCTTCATCCTCACGCCCGTCCGCTCGGTCGAGCTCGAGCAGATCAACGTCTACGCCACAGACGTCACCGCCCAGAAGGCGATCACCAAGTTCCCCGACCAGAACCCCCATCCCGTCTTCCGCATCGACTGGGACGGGAAGCTGGTCTACGCCAACCGGGCCAGCACGTCCCTGATCTCGGGCCTGGGGTGCAGCCTCGGACAGACCCTCGTACCGACCCTGCTCGAGCCGCTGCTCGAGGCGGCGCGCACTCCGGAGGACGACACGGTCGAGATCGAGAGCCTGGGTCGCTTCTACCGACTCCTGGCCGTGGACGTGCCCGAGTTCGGGTTCATCAACGTCTACGGGACCGACATCACGGCGGCCCGGGAGCTCGAGCGACTCCACCGGGAGAACGAGCGCCTCCTGCTGAACATCCTCCCGGAGCCCATCGCGGATCGACTCCGCCAGGGCGAGGCGCTGATCGCGGATCGCTACGACGACGTCACCTTGCTCTTCGCCGACATCGTCGAGTTCACCCGGATGTCGAGCGAGATGAGCCCCGACGAGCTGGTCACGGTCCTCAACGAGGTCTTCACCGTCTTCGACCGGCTCGTCGACACCTACGAGCTCGAGAAGGTGAAGACCATCGGCGACGCCTACATGGTCGTCGGGGGACTGCCCGTCCGGTCGTCGGATCACACCGAGCGGATGGCCGACATGGCGCTCGACCTCGCCGACCGGGTCGCCCGGATCGAGAGCGCGTCGCGGCTCGGCGTCCGCTTCCGGATCGGGCTCCAT
>DATHYZ010000248.1:0-30261 GCA_035458865.1 Candidatus Limnocylindrales bacterium | reverse complement strand
AACGTTCGGGAGGGCTCGGCGGATCGTGGCCGACGGCACCGTCATCGTCATCGGAGGCGCGGAGGACAAGTTCCGCGACCGCGTCATCCTCCAGCGCTTCGTCGCGCTGGCCGGTGGTCCGCGGGCCGACATCGCCGTCGTCAGCACGGCCTCGTCGATGGGGTTCGAGGCGGCCGAGCGCTACCGCGAGGTCTTCTCCGGCCTCGGCGCCCGGCACGTCCACCCCGTCCACGCCACCACCCGGGCGGAGGCAGACGACGACGCCGCGGTCGAGGCGGTCCGCGAGTCGACCGGCGTCTTCCTGACCGGTGGCAACCAGCTCAAGCTGTCGGCGACGCTCGGGGCGACCCGCCTCGCGGACGCGATCCTGGCCGCCCACCGGGCCGGCACGGTCGTCGCCGGCACGTCGGCGGGTGCGTCGGCGATGAGCAGTCACATGATCGCCTTCGGCACCTCGGGCGGGACGCCGAAGCAGCGGATGGCCCAGATCGCGGTCGGCCTCGGGGTGCTGCCCGGCGTCATCGTCGACCAGCACTTCCAGCAGCGGAACCGACTCGGCCGGCTGCTGAGCCTCATCGCCCAGAACCCCAGCCTGCTGGGCCTGGGTGTGGACGAGGACACGGCCGGCGTCGTCGGCCCGGATCACATCCTCGAGGTGATCGGCCGCGGGAGCGTGACCGTCGTGGATGGCTCGGCCTCCGAGACCGACGCCTGGGACGTCCGCGGGCATCGACCGGTCATGGTCAGCAACGTCGTTCTTCACTCGCTGCCGGCGGGCTATCGTTTCGACCTCGTCCGCCGACAGCGGATCGCGACCCCTGCCCTGCGGACGATGCCCGGGGTCGAGGCCGCCGAGAGCTGATCCGGCCGCCGCCGGGCGGCCCGAGCGAGAGGGAGCATTCGTGGCCCAGCGCGCCGCCCGGTCGGCCAGGTCCGCCTCGGCCAAGTCCGCTTCGCCCACGGCCCCCAAGGCGCCCACGGCCCCCAAGGCGTCCCGGACGCCGAAGTCGAAGACGACGGCCAGGACGACGGCGAAGGCGAAGGCGCCCGCGTCGAAAGGGCCGCAGCCGGATCTGCGCATCCTCGAGACGCGGGTGCTCCGCGGGGCCAACTACTGGTCGCGCCAGCCTGTCGTCCGGACGCTCGTCGACCTCGGCTCCCTCGAGGAGTACCCGTCGGATCGCATCCCGGGCTTCGTCGACGCCCTCGTCGAGCTCCTGCCGAGCCTCGAGGACCACGCCTGCTCGCTCGGCCGACGGGGCGGGTTCCTGACCCGGCTCCGGGATGGGACGTGGGCCGGGCACGTCGCCGAGCACATCGCTCTCGAGCTCCAGAACCTCGCTGGAACCGACGTCCGTCACGGGAAGACCCGCGGCGCCGGTCCGTACGGCCAGTACAACGTCATCTACGAGTACCGGGAGGAGAACGTCGGCCTCGAAGCCGGTCGGATGGCCGTCGCGCTGGTCAACCACCTGGTCGACCCGTCGCGCTCGGACCTCGACTTCACGGCCGAGCTCGAGCGGCTCATCCGGCTCGCCGAGCGGCAGGCCTTCGGCCCCTCGACCCAGGCGCTCATCGACGAGGCCATCAGCCGCGACATCCCCTACATCCGGCTCGATCGCTACAGCCTCGTCCAGCTGGGGCAGGGGGTCCACCAGCAGCGGATCCGGGCCACGATGACCTCGCGGACCCCGGCCATCGCCGTCGACATCGCCTCCGACAAGAGCCTGACGAACAAGCTCCTCGATTCGGCCGGGCTGCCGGTGCCGCGTGCCGTCGTCGTCGAGACGGTCGACGAGGCGGTGGCGGCGGCCGAGCGGATCGGCTACCCCTGCGTCACCAAGCCGCTCGACGGCAACCACGGGCGGGGCGTCGCGCTCGACCTTCGATCCGAGGACGACGTGCGGGCGGCCTTCCCGGAGTCGCTCCGCCAGAGCCGCTCCGGCGACGTCGTCGTGGAGTCGTACGTGGCCGGCAGCGACTACCGGGTCCTGGTCATCGGCGGCAAGGTCGCGGCGGTCGCGGAGCGGGTCCCGGCCTCGGTGACGGGCGATGGCATCCAGACCGTCCGGGAGCTCGTCGAGGCCGCCAACGCCGACCCTCGCCGGGGCCTTGGCCACGAGAAGGTGCTCACCAAGATCAACGTGGACGCTCGCGCCGAGGAGCTCGTCGCCGCCCAGGGCTTCGGGATGGACGACGCCCCGCCGGCCGGCGCCTGGATCAAGCTCGCGCTGACCGGCAACATGTCCACCGGCGGGACCTCGATCGACCGGACGATGGAGGCCCACCCGGACAACGTCGAGATCGCCGAGACGGCGGCCCGGGTCGTCGGCCTCGACGTGGCCGGCATCGACTTCATCTGCCCGGACATCGCCACGCCGGTCCGCGAGACGGGCGGCGCCATCGTCGAGGTCAACGCGGCTCCGGGCTTCCGGATGCACACCCACCCGACCGAGGGCGAGCCCCAGTACGTGGCCCGTCCGGTCATCGACGGCCTGTTCCCGCCGGGCACCCCGGCCCGCATCCCGATCCTCGCGGTCACCGGCACCAACGGCAAGACGACGACGGTCCGGATGGTCGCCCACATCCTGAAGCTGATGGGTCGCCGCGTCGGCATGACGTCCACCGACGGCATCGTCGTCGACGGCCGGATGATCAAGCGCGGCGACATGTCCGGGCCGCGCTCTGCCCAGATGGTGCTCCAGAACCCGACCGTCGACACGGCGGTCTTCGAGGTCGCCCGGGGCGGCATCCTGCGGGAGGGCCTGGGCTACGACCGCAACGACGTCGCGGTCGTCACCAACGTCACCGGAGACCATCTCGGGCTCGGAGGGATCACGTCCCTGGGCCAGCTGGCGAACGTCAAGGGGGTCATCGTCGAGGCGGTCCCGCGATCGGGGACCGCGGTCCTCAACGCCGACGACCCGCTCGTCGCCCGGATGGCCCGCCACTGCGCCGGCCGGGTCGTCTACTTCTCCATGCTGACCGAGAAGGGCGATGAAGGCTTCGATCGCGTCGACGGCCACCTGGGCCGGGGCGGGGCCGCCTTCTGCCTGCAGCCGACGCCCGAGGGCGAGCTCATCGTCCTGCGTCTCGGCTCGCGCACGATGCCGGTCCTCTACACCCACCTCATCCCGGCGACGTTCGGCGGACGGGCCCGCATGAACGTGGCCAACGCCCTCGCTGCCGCCGCTGCCGCCTGGGCGTCGGGTGCCCACCTCCACGACATCCGCCAGGGCCTGCGAACGTTCACGACATCGTTCTTCCAGGCGCCGGGCCGCCTCAACCTCCTCGAGGTGGGGGGCGTCCGCGTCCTCATCGACTACTGCCACAACGTGGACGGGATGCGGCAGCTCGCCGACTTCGTGACCCGGATGATGGAGGAGCCCGACGGAGCCAGGGGCGGCCGCGGTGCCGTCGAGTCCCGGTCTGCGCGGACCGGTCGGGCGATCGGCGTCATCGGCATCCCGGGGGACCGGCGCGACGACGACCAGGTGGCCTACGGCGAGGTCGCCGCCGGTGCCTTCGACGAGATCGTCGTCCGCGAGGATCGCAACCTCCGCGGCCGGCGGCCCGGCGAGAGCGCCGGGAACGTCGTCGCGGGGACCCGTCGGGCCCGGGAGGCCGGGACCGCCCGGGCCGGCCGAGCCGAGACGATCCTCGACGAGATGACGGCGGCGCGGGCGGCGCTCCGGCGAGCGGTGCCGGGGGACCTCGTGGTCATGTGCGTCGACGATGCCATCGGCGTGTACAAGGAGGCCCAGGCCATCGCCGGCGCCCAGCGCGGCACGACGGCCTTCGCCGACCCGGGCGAGCTCGAGGTCCCGGAGGGTTGAGCGCGTCGTCGACCGCCTCCAGCTCCACTGCCCGGGCGGTGGCGCTCTTCGCCGTCAAGGCCGTCCACTCCGCGATCTTCGTCGTCCTGCTCGGGTCGATCCTTCGCTTCACCGCCGACGGCTGGCGCGGTCGCCGCGACCGGACCACGGCCGTCGCGGCCGGCCTCGTGATCGTCGAGATCGGGGTCTTCCTCTCGAACCGGGGCCGCTGCCCCCTGACCGGCGTGGCTGAGGAGCTGGGGGCAGAGGACGGCCGCGTCTCGGACATCTTCCTGCCCGAGGTGCTCGCCCGGACCCTGCCGGTCTGGTCGACGGCGATCCTGCTCGTCGGGGTGGTCGGGCACGTCCAGTCGGCCCGGGCTCGCCGAGCCGGGAGCTGAGGCCACAGGACACACCAAGGCCCCGGTCGCCTCCGACCGGGGCCCGGGCGCGCCGCCCTCAGAGGCGACGGATGTTCTGGCTGACGACCCAGGTGATGCCGGCGATCTCTACGGCCGCGAGGGCGATGAGTACGAGCCCGATGATCATCTCGGTCGACACGATCCGTGTCCTCCCTCGGGCGACCGCTCCGTGGGTCGCCTGGCGCGGATGATGCCCACCGCCGACCGCCGGCGCAAGATGGGAATCTGGATCCGGACCTCAGGCGCGTCCGGATCGATCCCTGAGCCGGGGAAGGAGCTTCGTCAGCTCCGCTCTGACGTCCACCTCCCGGGCACCGAGCTCCCCCAGCAGCTCCATCACCTCCGGGCGCTGCTCGTGACAGAGCAGGACGATGACCCGGGATGGGTCGGGTCGGCCGTCGGCCTCGTCGGCTCGGCCGAGCTCGCCCTGCAGCGCGAGGGTCTCGGACTCGACGACCGGGACCGACGCGGGGTCGATCCCGCCCTCTGCGATCCCCTCGAGGATCCGGGCCACCACCTCCTCGCGCGCTCGCCCCCGCAGGTAGCTGAGCGTCTCCTTGACGACGACCCGGTCGGCCCGGCGGGCGGTCGCCCGGCCGATCGCCCGGAGCGTGTCATCGGGCCGGTCGCCGGCCGTCCCGACGATGACCGTGACGGGCGCGGCGCGGCCAGCTGCGCCACCGGCGATCCCCCGGGCCACGCCAAGGACCGCCTCCACGCCGGCCTCGTTGTGGGCGAAGTCCACGAGGACGATCCGCCGGCCGAGCCGGAAGAGGTTGAGGCGGCCCGGGGAGCCCTCGGTCGTGGGCTCGAAGGTCCGGAGGCCCTCGGCGACCTCGTCGAGGGATGCCCCCATGGCCCGGGCTCCGCCGGCGGCCGCCAGCGCGTTGGCGACGTTGTAGCGGGCCAGGCCCCCCAGCGCGATCGGCAGCTCTCGGGCGGGGGCGATCGGCCGGACGGTGGGACCCTCGACCTCCGCCAGGACCCCGTCAGGCAGCAGGTACGCCCGGCCGCCGGTCGCGAGGTGGCGTCGGACGACCGGTGGACCGTCGCCCCGGAGCGAGAAGTAGGCGAGCCGGGCTGCGACCTGGCGGCCGACGGCCGCCACGAGCGGATCGTCCGCGTTGAGGACCACCCAGCCGCCCGGGCGGGTGATCCGACAGATCGTGGCCTTGACCTCGGCGAGCTCGGCGAGGGTGTGGATCCCCTGGAGGTCGAGGTGGTCCGACGAGACGTTGGTCAGGACGCTGGCGTCGTTGGACTCGTAGCCGATGCCGCGGAGCAGGATGCCGCCGCGGGCGGTCTCGAGGACGGCGGCATCCACGTCGTGCCTGCCGAGGACCTGGGCGGCGCCGCCCGGGCCCGTCCAGTCACCGGGCTCGACGAGCCGGCCGGCGACGTAGACGCCATCGGAGGTCGTCATGCCGACGTGCCGGCCCGCCCCGGCGAGGATGTGGGCGATCAGCCGACTCACCGTCGACTTGCCGTTCGTGCCGCTGATCGAGATCGTCGGCACGGCTCGGACCGCGTCGGTGATCCAGCCGGGTGGATCCGTCCGGGCGGTCGCGATCCGGGCCTGCCAGCGGGCGAGGCGGCGGGCCTGGGCGCCGGTCAGGGCGGCCCGCCGGCCGCTGGACACGTCCCTGGAGGCGAGGTCGACGGCCGCCTCGGCGACGGTGCGGGCGCGCTCCCCACCCGACCACGGGTAGCTGACCACCCAGTGACCGGGATCCGCGCCCCGGTGGGCGGCGACGCCGCCCACCCCCTCGCCCGCATCGGTCCGCAGCCGGCGGCACCACGCGACGAGCTCGACGACCTCGTCCGGCTGCTCTCGGGGCGGCACGGTCGCCCCGAGGCGCGTCCCGGTGACCTGGGACCCGGCGCGGTCGCCGCGCCAGGCGCGGCGACGACCGACCCGGACCTCGACCTTGACCGTCGGGTCGAGGCGGAAGACGTTCGGTCCCTCGAGGAGGCGGATCTCGACGAGTCGCACGGTCGGCGCAGCATAGCAAGCCGCACCGCGTCCCAGCCCCTAGACTCGAGCCGATGGGCAGCTCCGCGATCGACCTCTCGCTCCCCGCCGTCCACGGCATCGAGCCGGCCGATCTCGCCGCGCTCGAGGCGGCGGTCCGCGCGGATGGATCGGCCTTCCTCGCCGACCTCGCCCGACTCGTCGGGATCGACTGCGGGAGCTTCACGCCAGATGGCGTCGACGAGGTCGGCGCGTTCGTCGAGGCGTTCCTCGGGCGCCTCGGGGCGACGGTCGTCCGCCACCCGGATCCCGAGGGTCGCCTTGGCGCCACGGTCGTCGGGCGGATCGATGGTGACCCGGCCGGCCCCAGGCTGGTCCTGATCGGCCATCTCGACACGGTCTTCCCGGCCGGCACGGCGGCCGAGCGGCCGTTCCGGATCGACGACGGCATCGCCCGAGGCCCCGGAGTGACCGACATGAAGGCCGGGCTCCTGGCCGGCCTGTACGCCCTCCGCGCCCTCCGGACCCTCGTCGGCTCCGGGGAGGGCGGTGGTGCCGTGCTGCCGTTCCGCGAGCTCGTCTTCGTCGCCAACCCGGACGAGGAGATCGGCTCGCCCGCGTCGACCCCGGTGATCCGCGAGGTCGCTCGCGGCGCCGACGCGTGCCTGGTCCTCGAGTGCGCCCGGGCCAACGGCGACATCGTCTCGTCGCGCAAGGGCAACGTCCATCTCAGGGCCACGGTCCGCGGACGGGCCGCCCACGCGGGGGTCGAGCCCGAGAAGGGCCGCAGCGCGACCCTCGCGGCGGCCCACCTGACGATCGGGCTCCATGCGCTCAACGGCCGCTGGCCGGGCGTCACGGTGAACGTCGGCGTCCTGGAGGGAGGCACCCGGCCCAACGTCGTCGCCGAGCGGGCCGTCGTCGAGGTGGACGTGCGGGCCGTCACCCGGGACTCGCTCGAGGCGGCCGAGGCGGCCATCGCGGAGCTGGCCGGCGCCCCCGCGGTGCCCGACGTCGCCATCGCGATCGAGGAGGTCGCCCGCCACTGGCCGATGGAGAAGCTCGAGCGGTCGGCCCGGCTCGTGGAGCTGGCGGTCGACATCGCCGACCGGCTCGGCTTCGGACTCCGGGATGCCGCCACCGGCGGCGCCTCCGATGCCAACACGACGGCCGGCATGGGGATCCCCAGCCTTGACGGCCTCGGGCCGGTCGGCGGCCTGGACCACTCGCCCGAGGAGTACCTCGAGGTGGCCTCGATCGTGCCCCGGACCACGCTCCTCGCCGCCCTCCTCCTGGCCATCGCCCGGGATCCCGAGGTCGGAGCCTGGCGGCGCGCATGAGCTCGGGCCGGGTCGTCCGCGGGCCGCTCGGGCCGGGCTCCCACTGTCGTGGAGCGGTCGGCCCGCCCGGACGGCCGGCCGGACGGTGAGTCTCGGCGCCCAGCTGGACCCGGCGCTCTGGCCGAGCTACCTGACCTCGGCCGGGCGGATCATCCGGCGCCGACTGCGTGGGCCACGGCGATTGGCCGGCGAGGATCCATCAGCCATCGCCCTGGCGGCGGTCGACGCCTGCTGGACCGGCGAGTACCTCGCCGCGTCTGGAGGCCACTTCGTCCAGCTCTGGACGCGCGACCTGGCCTACGCGGTGCCGTCGCTCATCGCCCTGGGCCGCGCCGACCAGGCCGTGGCGAGCCTGGCCTGGGCGCTCGAGGCCTGGCGGCCCGGCGGGCGGGTCACGACGACCGTGTTCCCCGGGCGCCGGCCCCGCGACGTCTGGACCCTTGGCGCGGACTCGCTGCCGCTGCTCCTCCGCTCGCTCGAGGTCGTCGGGCCCGAGGGCGAGCGCCTCGTCGCCCGGCACGCCGGCTGGCTCGGCCCCGAGGTCCGGCGCTACGTCGCCGCGGTCGTCGATCCCTCCACGGGTCTCGTCCGCGACGACCGCGCGTTCTCGTCGCACCGCGACACGCTGCGCACCCGCTCGAACGCCGCCAACGGCGCGATGGTGGTGCTCCTCGATCGGGTCCTGCGCGGGACGGACTGGTTCGCGAGCCCCCTGCCGGCCGACGTGAAGGCCCGCTTCCTGGCCCGCTTCCGCCGGCCCGACGGGACGATGGTCGACCGTCCCGACACGGACGAGCCCACCGGTGACGCCGCCGTCCTGCCCTGGCAGACCGGTGCCCTGGACGATGGCGACGGCCTGGTCGAGGCCCTGGCCGGCGCCCGTCGGGCAGGGCTGGCCGACCCGCTCCCGCTCCGGTATGCGATCCGTCGCGACCCGGCGGCCGAGGACCCGGTCCAGCGTCGGCTCGTCCCCGACTACCAGGGCACCGCGATCTGGACCTCGCTCGGAGCGATGTACCTGCGGCTGGCCACGCGGGCCGGGACGCCGGACGCAGCATCGGTGGCGGCGGCCTATCGGGAGGTCCTCGAACGCGACCGGACGGTGATCGAGGTCTACGACGGCCGGGCCAAGGACGTGGCCGCCCTGCGCCCGTACCGCGGCACCGCCGGGCTCTTCATCGCCGACGAGCCGATGCTCTGGGGCGCCATCCTGGCCGAGGCCCTTCGGGAGCCCGGGGAGCACGCCACCGCCCCGGTGCCTCCGACCTCCGACGGCCGACGCGGCGGCTAGGCCAGCCCGAGACCCCGCGCCGCGATCGTGAGCGCGACCGCGGCGGCGAGCCCCAGGAAGAGGTTCCGACGCCAGCGGACGACCACCAGGGCGACCAGCACGGCTGCCCACTCGATGCCGACGTGGAAGGTGACCTGCCGATCGGCGTCCACCACGATCATCGTGCTCGTCGCAGCGAGGGCGGCCAGGACCGCCGGACCCACGAGCCGGAGGTACTCGAGCACCGGGGGTGGCAGACGCTCGACCCCGGGGGCGACGAGCGGGATCGCCCGCGACGGGTAGGTGGCCGCTCCCATCAGGAGAGCCAGCAGGATCAGGTCGGCGCTCACGGTGCCACCCCGATCTCCGGATCCGGACCGGGATCCTGGTCGGTCGCCTCCGTGGGCCTGCCGGCCTCCGGCGGCGCCGGGCTCGGGGGCCGAGCCTCCCGCACCGGCAGCAGCATGGCGATCGCCGGCCCGACGACGCCGCCCACGAGGATCCCGCCGGCCGGATCCCAGGCCAGCGAGGCGACGACGGCGATGCCGGCCCCGGCCGTCGCCGCGACGACCTCCCGCCGACCGGTCGCCAGCCCGAGCGCCAGTCCGGCCATGGCAGCCGGGAAGATGACGTCGATGCCGAGCTGCGCCGGGTCGGCGATGGCCCCGCCGAGCAGGAAGCCGGCGATGGTGGAGAGGTTCCAGGGGATGAAGGTGACGACGACCCCGGCGTAGCCGTAGCCGGCCGGGTCCAGGCGGCCGATCCGCCGGAAGTGGGCGATCGACAGGGCGAACGCCTCGTCGGTCAGCACGTATGCGAGGGCGGCTCGCCTCGGCCGCGAGACGCCACGGAACCACGGCAGCAGGGCTGCCGAGTAGAGGAGGTGCCGGGCGTTGAGGAAGGCCGTGAGGAGCACGATCGCCGGCCACCCCAGGCCCTGGACCAGGTAGCCGACCGCGGCGAACTGGGCCGCCCCGGCGAAGACGAAGACGCTCATCGCCATGGTCTCGACGACCGAGAGCCCGGCCTCGCGGGCCGTCAGCCCGTAGACGACCCCGAACCCGACCGCGGTGACGATGATCCCCATCCCGTCGAGGGCCAGGATGCGCCGCGACGCGGCGACGTCCATCCGATCCTCCGATGGAGCGCTCGGACCGCTCACGGCCGCCGGGTCAGCGCAGGAAGGTCTTGGCGCAGGTCCCGTCGCAGACGACGAAGACGGCGTGGTGGTCCAGGGCGTAGCCCGCGGCGTGGAGGAGTCCCGGGCAGCCGGCCGTCGGGCACTTGTACACCCAGCGGCGCTCGCCCTCGTCGAGGGGCGTCGTCTCCGCGGCGATCCGGTCGGCCAGGCCGTCCCGCTCGGCCGTGAGCGTCGCGATCCGCTCGGCCCGCTCGGCCTCCGTCTCGCTGCTGTACGGGTAGCTCTGGCTGACGTTCGAGGTCACCGGACCCTCCCTGGACGAGGTCGACGCCGGTGTCCACGATGCGAGCGCGGGAGCAATCGGCGGGCCTCGAGTATATCGAGTCGCACCCTCAGCGGACCGCCGGCAGGCCCTCGCTCCGGGGGTCGGTGGCGGCGGCCAGGGTCCCGCCCGCTGCCGGCCCGCCGTCGACCAGCTCGATGGCGTGGCCGTGGCCGAGGAGCGCGTCGAAGGGGGCCGTCCGGGAGACGGGGTGCCCCAGGGCCTCCAGGCGGTCGAGGACCCCCGGCGCGAAGCGCGGCTCGGCGCGGACCTCGATCGGTGGCTCGAAGTGATCGGCCGGCTCCACGAACCAGCGGGGCGCACCGACCGCCGTGGCGACGTCCACCCGTCCGTCCACGAGGTTCGAGACGACCTGGGCGTGGATCTGCGGCTGGGCGTCGCCGCCCATCGAGCCCGTCACGACCCAGGGTCGACCGTCCCGCAGGAGCATCCCCGGCATGAGCGTGTGGAGGGTCCGCTTGCCGGGCTCGAGCCGGTTCGGGTGCCCGGGCTCGAGGCTGAAGTAGCTGCCCCGGTTGTGGTAGTGGATGCCGGTCACCGGATCCGCCACGCCGGAGCCGAAGCCCGAGTAGTTCGACTCGATGAGGCTGACGCACATCCCGGCCTCGTCGACGACACCGAGCCAGATCGTGCCGCCGCCACGGGGATTGGCCGCCGGCGGTGCCGGGCTGGCCCGATCGGGGTCGATCCTTCTCGCGAGCGTGGCCAGGTGGTCGGGGTCGAGCAGGCGCTCGACCGACGTGGCCATCCGGTCGGGATCGGTGACGGTGGCGTCCCGCTCCGCCATGGCGAGCTTGGCACTCTCGATCCCGAGGTGGATCCACCCTGGTGACGTCACCCCTGCCGCCCCGAACGCATCCGGTCGCGGCGGCTCGAAGCGCTCCAGGAGGCCCAGGATCACGAGGGCGGTCACCCCCTGGCTGTTGGGTGGAGAGGTGGTCACCGTCACGCCCCGGTACGGGTGGGCCAACGGCTCGCCCCACGTCGATGCGTGCGAGCGCAGGTCGTCGAGGGTCAGTGGCGATCCCGCAGCGGCGAGCCCGGTCGCCTGGGCTTCGGCGAGCGCCCCTTCGTAGAGATCCTCGAAGCCCACCCGGGCGAGCCGACGGAGGGTCGACGCCAGGGCCGGCAGCCGGACGACCTCACCCGGCCGCCAGGCTCGCCCGTGGGGCCGGTACAGGGCCGCCCAGCCGCTGCGCCGGCCGACGGCCGACTCGACGACCGGCGCGGCCCGCTCGACCGCGCCCCTGAAGCCGTCGCTGGCGGCGAAGCCGCTCTCGGCCAGCTCGATGGCCCGGGCGAGGATCGTCTCGCGGTCGAGGCGGCCCCACCGTGCGTGGGCGTCTGCCCACGACCGGACCGCGCCCGGGACGGTGATCGTCAGCGGACCCCGGTGGGGCAGGCGCTCGAGCCCGGATCCCAGCAGCAGGTCCGCGGAGATGGATCGAGCGGATCGCCCGGACCCGTTGAGGGCGACCTGGCGTCCCTCGGTCGGGTCCCACACGAGCCAGAAGGCGTCCCCGCCGATGCCGCAACCCCCGGGAACCACCACGGCGAGCACGGCGTTCGTGGCGATCGCGGCGTCGACGGCCGAGCCGCCGGCCGCCAACGCGGCCAGCCCGGCGCTCGTGGCCAGGTGGTGCGGCGCCACGACCGCTCCGCGCGTGCCGCGAGCCAGTGGCTGGGGGACCCGGGGTCGGGCGTCCGGCCCGTCGTCGTGCATCCCCAGATGCTAGCCGCGGGACGCCTCCCCGGGGGGCCGACGGGGCACGGAGCGCGGATCGGCCCGCCCGGGCCCCACCGACCCGCTACCCTCTCGCGGGTGAGCCGATCGCTCTACGCCGTCCTGCTGGGCACCTTCAGCCTGCGCTTCAGCACCGGGCTGACCGGGGCGCTCCTGGCCTTCTACCTCGCCGATCTCCCCTCGTTCGGGGGAACGCGGGTGGATCCGATGGTCGTGGGTGTCTTCGCCGCGACCTTCTACGCCGCCGAGCTGCTCCTGTCGCCACCCTTCGGCCTGCTGTCGGATCGCTGGGGCCACCACCGGGTCATGCAGATCGGCCCGATCTTCGGCGCCTTCGCGGTCATCCTGACCTGGGCGACCACCGATCTGTTCCTGCTGGGCTTCACCCGCTTCCTGGAGGGCGCCTCGACCGCCGCTTCGATCCCCTCGATCCTGGGCTTCATCGCCGTCGCCACCGTCGGCAACGAGCTCCTCCGTGGCCGGATGGCGGCCCGGTTCGAGGGTGCGACGCTCGCCGGCCTCGGTGGGGGGCTCGTCGCGGCGGGCGTGCTCTACGAGGGAGTCGGGCCGCTGCCAGGGCTGGGCCGGGACGCCTTCCTCCTCAACGCCGTCCTCTACGGCGTGTCGTTCCTCATCTACCGCTACGGGGTCACCGAGCTGCCCCGCGAGGTCGAGGCGACCCAGGCGCCCCATCCCGGCCTGCGGCGCTATCTCGACATCCTGCGCAGCTCGCACGTCTGGCTGCTGGCACCGACCTGGATCGCCCTGAACGCATCGATCGGCGTCTGGACCAGCCAGTCGATCTTCCAGCTGGTGAGCGAGCCCGCCCCCGGGTTCCGTGACCAGCTCCTCATGGGCGGCTTCAGCCCCGCCCAGATCAGCGTCGGCTTCGCGGTCGCCCTCGTCGTCTTCTTCGCCGGCCTTGCCTGGTGGGGCGAGCGCTTCAAGCGCTTCCGCCGGACGACCATCATCTTCATCGGCGTCATCGGCGGGGCCGTCCTGGTCGCCGCGGGACTCCTCCTCAACCACAGCGGCGATCTGCCGTGGTTCGCGCAGGTCGTCTTTGCCATCGGCGCCGGAGCCGGCCTGTTCATCCTCGCCGGCGCGACCCCGGCCGCCCTGGGACTGCTGGCCGACATCAGCGAGGCCTTCCCCAGCGATCGGGGGGCGATCATGGGGCTCTACTCGGTCTTCCTTGCCCTCGGCCAGATCGCCGGGAGCCTGGCCGGCGGGGCCGCCGCCGACCTCCGCGGGATCGACGGCATGCTGATCGCCACCCTCCTCCTCCTGGCGCTCGGGCTGCTCCCGCTGGCCCGCCTGCGGAGCTTCGAGCACCTCGTCGACAGCGGCACTGCCGTCGCCTCGTCGGAGGACTAGGCAAGGTCGGGTCCGGCTGCCCGAACGTCGCCCGGGCCTCGACACGTGCCGCTATCATCCCGCCAACGAAGAGGGAGTCATGCCGTGGCACGTGTCGCTGTCGTCACCGATTCAGCCGCCGACCTGCCGCCAGAGGTCGCCGTCGCCGCCGGGATCACCGTCATCCCGCTCATCGTCAGCTTCGGCTCGCAGAGCTTCAAGGCCGGGACGGAGCTGACCACCGATGCCTTCTGGGAGCGGATGCTCGCTCCCGACGCGCCCTTCCCGACCACCGCCGCCGCCAGCCCCGGCGACTTCCAGCAGGCGTACCAGCGCTGCTTCGACGACGGCGCCGACGCCATCGTCTCGGTCCACGTCGGGAGCGACCTCTCCGGCACGATCAAGAGCGCCACGATCGCCGCCGAGATGTTCCCGGAGCGGGAGATCCACGTCGTCGACTCCCGGTCGGCCTCGATGGGGGTGGGCCTGCTGGCCCTCCTCGCGACGCGCCTGGCGTCCGAGGGCCAGCCCGCCGCCGAGGTGGCGCGGGCCGTCGGGGCGCGGGTCGCCGACGTCGACCTCTACGTGGCCCTCGACACCCTGGAGTACCTGAAGAAGGGCGGCCGGATCAGCGCGGCCCAGGCGGCCATCGGCGGCATCCTCGCGGTGAAGCCGATCATCACCGTCCGCGATGGGAAGGTCGACACCGCGGACCGGGTGAGGACCCGCGGCAAGGCCCGGGAGCGCGTGCTCGAGCTCCTCAGCCAGGTCCCGGTCGAGAGCCTGGCGATCCTCTACACCCCCGGTGCCGATGCCGAGGGGTTCCGCGACGACCTGGTCGCCCGGATCCCCGGTGGCGTCGCCGCGGCCGACGTCTCCATCGAGATCGTCGGTGCGTCGGTGGGCCCACACCTGGGCCCGGGCTGCCTGGGAGCCGTGATCCTGACCCGCAGGTAGGCAGGTCCACTCCAGGGCGACCGGCCCGTCCGAGGGGGGCAGGTCGGCCCGCAACCGAACCGCAACCTTGTGCGATACTCCGGGCGCTTCGTGAGATGCGGCCCGATCCGGCGAGCGCCGGCACCGGCGCCGTATCGCCGTGGGGTCGTCCGGGAGACGACCCATGACTCGGGTCGTCCCCGCACCGGGGCGGGCCCGGACCAGGAGGTCCTTCCTCGATGACCACCGAGCACGCTGAGGCGACGATCAACGCCTGGGAGGTCGCCCAGCGGCAGTTCGATCTCGCGGCCGAGCGGCTGAACCTCGACCCCGGGCTCCGCGCCGTCCTCCGGGAGCCGCGCCGGGCCCTGACGGTCACCTTCCCGGTGCACATGGACGACGGCTCGGTCCGGGTGTTCACCGGCTACCGGGTCCAGCACAACCTTGGCCGTGGTCCCGCCAAGGGCGGCATCCGGTACCACCAGGACGTGTCCCTCGACGAGGTCAAGGCCCTCGCGATGTGGATGACCTGGAAGTGCGCGGTCGTCGGGATCCCCTACGGCGGGGGCAAGGGCGGAGTCATCGTCGACCCGAAGCAGCTGTCCAAGAAGGAGCTCGAGGCGCTCAGTCGCCGCTTCTTCACCGAGATCGAGGTCCTCGTCGGCCCCGAGCGCGACATCCCGGCGCCCGACGTCAACACGACCCCCCAGGTCATGGCCTGGTTCATGGACACGTTCTCCATGCACGCCGGCTACACCGTCCCGGGCGTCGTGACCGGCAAGCCGGTCAGCCTCGGCGGCTCCGAAGGCCGCAACGAGGCCACGGCGCGTGGCTGCGTCTTCACGGTCATCGACGCCGCGAAGCACCTGGGCATGGACCTGGCTGCGAGCACCGTGGTCGTCCAGGGCTTCGGCAACGCCGGCTCCATCGCCGCCCAGCTGATGTCCGACCTCGGCGCCCGCGTCATCGCCGTCTCCGACACGCGCGGCGCGATCCGGACGCAGGACGGCCTGGACATCCCGAAGGTCGTGGCCTGGAAGAAGGAGCACGGCACGGTCGTCGGCTTCCCAGGCAGCGAGACGCTCACGAACGCCGAGCTCCTCGAGCTCGACTGCGACGTCCTGATCCCGGCGGCCTACGAGAACCAGATCACCGCCGACAACGCCGCCAACGTCAAGGCCAGGATCGTCGCCGAGGCCGCCAATGGTCCGACGACCCCCGAGGCCGACCGGATCCTCGCCGACAAGGGCGTGTTCATGATCCCGGACATCCTCGCCAACGCCGGCGGTGTCACCGTCAGCTACTTCGAGTGGGTCCAGGACCTGAACCGCGACCACTGGACCGAGGAGGTCGTCAACGGCAAGCTCCGGATCATCATGGACAAGGCCTTCGCCGAGGTCCTGGCCATGGCCCAGTCCGCTTCGTGCGACATGCGGACCGCGGCCTATCTCGTCGCCGTCCAGCGCGTCGCCGACGCCACCGCGCTCCGCGGCCTCTACCCGTAGGCCCGATCGTCCCGAGCAGCTTCCGGGCCCCGGTCGTACGACCGGGGCCCGGTGCTACAGTTCGCGCCATGCTCGACCACGAAGAGAAGTTCCTGTTCAAGGAGGAGATCCTCCACCTCGCCAACGCGCTCGCCGAGCCGGGCAGCCTGGACAACGTCGAGGATCTGCTCACCGACGTCATCACGAGCCCACGCTTCGATTCGGAGGTGTTCACCCTGGAGCGCTCGCTCCAGGTGATGCTCGGCCCGCGGGCGGGGACCACCCTGGTCGGGCTGCTGACGGTGGCCCCGGAGGTCTTCGACGAGGTCGACGAGGTGCGGATCGCGCCGGAGATCCAGGAGCGGCTCGTCGCCTGGCGGGCCCGCTTCGGCCTCGCCATCGACAACGCCCTCAACTTCCTCAACAACCCGGACGGGATCCAGGGCCACAGCTTCGCGACCCAGGTCTCGCACGTGGAGGATCGGCGGGTCCTGCAGGGCCGGCTCACCCTGGTCCGCTACAACAACGAGCCCCAGTTCTTCGTCGCCGACGCCGGGGTGTACCTGGCGCTGATCGCCGACATCATGGAACGCTTGGGTCCCTACCTCGAACCGGACACCGTCGACGAGGAGACGCTGACCCGCCTTCGCGACGGGGTCCAGCTGATCGAGCGCCGGACGACGCCTCGCGGCTGAGCGGGCGTGCGGCATCTCTACCTGGCCGCGACGGGCCAGAACCGGGGCAAGACGACCGTCAGCCTGGGGGTCCTGGACGGGTTCCGTCGGCGTGGCCTCGACGCGGCGTTCATGAAGCCGGTCGGTCAACGCACGATCGAGGTCGACGGCGTGCCGGCCGACGAGGACGCCATCCTCATGCGCAGCGTCTTCGACCTCCAGGACCCGCTCGAGCGGATGAGCCCGGTCCACATCCCCCGCGGCTTCACCCGCGCCTACATCGAGGGCCGGATCGTCGAGGACCTCCCGGCGCGCATCCGGGAGGCCCATGCGGCCTTCGCGGCGGAGCGCGACATCCTCCTCATCGAGGGCACCGGCCATGCCGGCGTCGGGGCGGTGATCGGGCTCTCGAACGCCGCCGTCGCGGCGATCCTGGGCAGCCCGGCGGTCATCGTCAGCGAGGGTGGCGTCGGTCGACCGATCGACGAGATCGTCCTCAACGCGGCCCTCTTCGAGCGGCACGGCGTCCGGGTCGCCGGGGCCATCGTCAACAAGGTCGACCTGGACGCCCGGCCCGGCATCGGGCGGACCCTGGAGCAGGGGCTGGCCCAGCACGGCATCCCGCTCCTGGGCGTCCTGCCGTACCGGCCGATCCTGTCGAACCCGAGCCTCTCGATGCTGTTGGACGGGATCGGTGGCGAGCTGCTCAGCCCGGGTCGGGACCTCGACCAGGTCATCGCCTCGATCGCCGTCGGCGCCATGGAGCCGGAGCACATGCTCCAGCGGGTCGAGCCCGGCACGCTCGTCATCGTCCCGGGCGACCGCGAGGACGTCATCCGGGCGATCGCCACGGCCCATCTCATGGGCCCGCCGCGCGGGGGCACGGCCGAGGCGATGCTGCTGGCATCGCGCGGGATCGATGCCGGCGCGACGATGGCGGCCCGCCACGCCGGGGCGGCCCTCGGCCTCGTGCTGACCGGTGGCTACCGGCCCCGCCCTGCCACGATCGAGGCGATCCGCAGTGCCGACCTCTTCGCGGTGATCGTCCCGGACGACACCTACGTCGTGGCGTCAGCGATCCACGATCTGCTCGTCAAGACGCACCCGTCCGATCGCGACAAGATCGAGGAGATCAAGTCGCTCCTCTGGGAGCACCTCTTCATCGACCGGGTCCTGGAGGTCGCCGGGACCTGACCGGGCGCCCGCCGCGTGGGCGAACGAGCGCCGTCCCCGGGCGGGGGAGCGCCCTAGCCGACGGTCTCGTTGTCGATGAGGCGGACCGCCCCCAGCCGGACCGCCAGCGACAGGAGGGCGCCGTCCCCGACGACCTCGAGTTCGGCGAGCGTCGCGGGATCGGCCACGGACACGTACTCGGGGTCGACCAGGGGCTCGTCGGCGAGGACCTCGCGCATCCGCTGCCGCAGCGACTCGCCGGACCGCTCGCCGTCGGCCCAGGCCTGCCGGGCGGCCAGCAGGGCGGCCCTGACCACTGGCGCCGCGGCGCGCTCCGTCGGGGTCAGCCGGGCGTTGCGGGACGACGTCGCCAGCCCGTCGGTCTCACGCACGGTCGGGCAAGCCACGATGTCGGTCGCGATCGCCAGGTCGGCGACCATGCGCCGGATGACGGCCAGCTGCTGGGCGTCCTTGGCGCCGAAGTAGGCGCGGTCCGCTGCGGCGAGGCCGAGCAGGACCGCCACGACGGTGGCCACGCCCTCGAAGTGGCCCGGCCGGGCCGCGCCCTCCAGCGGCTCGGCGACTTCCCCGACGCGCACGACGGTGTCGAAGCCCGGCGGGTAGATCTCCTCGACCGGCGGGATGAAGACGACGTCGACGCCCTCCGCGGCGCACGTCGCGAGGTCGGCGGCTTCGTCGCGCGGATACCCCGCCAGGTCGTCGGCATCGCCGAACTGGCGGGGATTGACGAAGATCGTCAGGACCACCGTGGCGTTCTCCGCCCTAGCTCGGCGGACGAGCGAGACGTGCCCGGCGTGGAGCGCGCCCATCGTGGGGACCAGGCCGACCGGCCGGGCCGCCCCACGGAGCGTGGCGCGGAGGGCCGCCCGCGTCCGGACGACCTCCACTACGCGGGCTCCGTGCCGTCGAGCTCCGCCAGCGCCGCGACCAGCTCGTCGTCGTCCATCCGGACCGTCTGCTCGGGGCCGGGGAAGCTCCCGGCGGCGACGTCGGCGGCGAAGGCGGCGAACGCGGCCCGCATCGCCTCGCGGACCTGGGCGTAGGGCTGGGCGTGGCGGGGCACGAAGTCGCCGAGGCCGATCAGATCGGTGACCACCTGGACCTGCCCGGAGCAGCGCGGCCCGGAGCCGATGCCGATCGTCGGGATCGAGAGCCGGTCGGTGATCGCCGCCGCCAGCTGCTCGGGCAGCAGCTCGAGGACGACCGCGAAGGCGCCCGCCGCGGCCACGGCCTCGGCGTCCTCGACGACCGCCCGGGCGGCGGCTGCCGTGCGGCCCTGGACACGCACGCCGCCGAGCGCGTGGATCGACTGGGGCGTCAGCCCGACGTGGCCCATCACCGGGACGCCGGCCGCGACAAGCTCGGCGATGACGGGAGCCGTCCGGGTGCCGCCCTCGACCTTGACCGCCCCGGCCCCGGCATCGCGGAGGAAGGCCCCGGCGTTGGCCAGGGCGTCGCCCGGCGTCGCGTAGGACAGGAAGGGCATGTCGGCGACGACCAGGGCTCGCTCCGTGCCCCGGACGACGGCCCGGGTGTGGTGGAGCATCTCGGCCATGGTCACCCGCACGGTCGTCTCGTAGCCGAGGACCACCTGGCCGAGGGAGTCCCCGACGAGCAGCATCGGCAGCCCGGCCTCGTCGAGCAGGCGGGCGGTCGGGTGGTCGTAGGCGGTGGACATGGCGATCGGCACGCCCTGGGCGTGGAGCCTGGCGATGTCGGCGACCGTGGTCCGGCGAGGGGGTCGTGCCCGAGGGGCCGAGTCGGGCTGTCCGGTCATGTGTCACCTCCCGCGTCGCGTGCTGCCAGTCGCCGGGCCAGGAGGTCGAGGAGTCGATCGGCGACCTCGCGCTTGGCGAGGAGCGGCCAGGCGTCCCGACCCCCCTCGCGGTCGAGCACGACGACCCGGTTCGTCTCGGTGCCGAAACCCGAGCCGGGCTCGGTCACGTCGTTCGCCACGAGGAGGTCCACGCCCTTGCGGACCAGCTTGCCCTCGGCTCGCTCGAGCGAACCGGTCTCCGCCGCGAAGCCGACGAGGACGGGCCGCGGAGCGAGGCCGCTCGCCGCGGCGCCGACCTCGGCCAGGATGTCCTCGGTCGGCTCGAGCTCCAGGGTGAGGGACCCCTCACGGGTCAGCTTCGACCCGCTGGCCCGCGCGGGCCGGAAGTCGGCGACGGCGGCGGCCATCACGAGCGCGTCCGCCGGCGGCACGGCCCCACCCCCGGTCACGGCGCCCAGGACGGCCTCGCGCATCGAGCTCGTCGTCTCCGCGCGGACCACGCGGGCGCGGTCCGGGAGAGGGACCTCGACGCGGCCGACCACCAGGGTGACGGCGGCGCCGCGGTCGATCGCGGCCTCGGCGACGGCGACCCCCATCCGGCCGGTCGAGCGGTTGCCGATGAAGCGGACCGGGTCGATGGGCTCGGCGGTCCCGCCGGCGCTGACGACCAGGTGGCGGCCCTCGAGGTCGCCGGTCCGCGGACGGCCCGGGAGACTCGGCGGACGGACGGCCGGGTCGGGAGCCCGGATGGGCCGGTCCCCGATGACCTCCACGACCGCGTCCACGATCGTCGAGAGGTCCGCCAGGCGGCCCACGCCCACCTGCCCGGAGGCGAGCGGGCCGCGCTCCGGCTCGACGATCCGGTAGCCGAACTCGTCGCGGAGGCGCCGGACGTTGGCCTGGGTCGCGGGGTGGGCGTACATCTCGCCGTCCATCGCCGGCGCCACGACCACGGGCGCGGCGGTCGCCAGGCAGGTCGCCGTCAGGGAGTCGGCCGCCAGGCCGTTGGCCATCGCCCCCAGCCAGTGGGCGGTCGCCGGGGCGACGACCATGGCGTCGACCGTGTCGGCGATCACGATGTGGCCGATCCGGCCGTCGGCCTGGAGGGCCAGGACGTCACCCTCGACCGGGTGGCCGGACAGCGCCGCCAGGGTGAGCGGCGCCAC
Source organism: Candidatus Limnocylindrales bacterium (assembly GCA_035458865.1). GTDB lineage: Bacteria > Chloroflexota > Limnocylindria > Limnocylindrales > CSP1-4 > DATHYZ01. The sequence goes on along the minus strand of DATHYZ010000248.1, from coordinate 9,627 downwards.
GAACCGGGTCGCCGTCGGCGTGACCACGACGACGACGTCGGCGCCCTCGGCGCGCAGCAGCCGGACCAGCTCGACGCTCTTGTAGGCGGCGATCGAGCCCGTGACGCCGATCCCCACGAGCCGGCCGGCGAGGCGGCCGCCCGCCGGATGGTCCGGCCGCGAAGGACCGGTCGAGCCATCGGTGGGTCGTTCGGCGGTCACGGCAGCCCCAGCTCGAGACGCTGGCCGCCGGTGACCTCCGCGTGGAGGATCGCCAGGCCCTCGAGGGTCAGGTCCGGGTCGACAGCGTCCACGCCCTCGATCCCGGCCACCCAGGGCTCCGTCGCGAGCCCGCCGGTGAGGATGGCCTTGACCTCCGAAGGCTCGATGTCGCTGGCCTCGGCCAGCTCGGCCCGGACCCGGGCCAGGAGGCCCGACGCCAGGGCCTGGTAGCCGAAGACGGTGCCCGCCTGCATCGCCGACACGGTGTCGCGGCCGATCGCCCGGTCGGGGGCGTGGAGCTCGATCCGCGGCAGCTTCGCGGTCCGGGCCGCCAGCGCCTCGAGGCCCAGCTCCAGGCCGGGCGCGATGGCGCCGCCCACGTACGCCCCGTCGCGGGCCACGCAGTCGAGGGTGGTCGCCGTCCCGAAGTCGACGACGACCGCCGGCGTCCCGTAGAGCCGGCTGGCGGCCAGGGCGTTGACCAGGCGGTCGGCGCCCACCTCGGACGGTCGCTCGACGCGGACCGGCAGCGGCACGATGCCGGCCGAGGCCACGATCAGGGGACGGTCACGTCGATGGGCGATCTCCTCGGTCGCGGCGGTGAGGTTGGGGACGACCGAGGCGAGGGCGATCGCGTCGACGTCGACGAGCCCGGCCCCGTCGAGACGGAGCAGACCCTCGATGGCCAGCTCCAGCTCGTCCGCCGTGGCGCGCGGGTGCGTCCCGCCTCGGCGGCGGCTGGTGAGCCGGCCGTCGCGGACCAGCCCGAGCGTGAGGTTGGTGTTGCCGATGTCCAGGACGAGCAGCATGCGTCGATGATAGGCCCGAGTGGCATGTCACGGCCCACCCGGCTGTCGTACCATCGTCGGGTCGGATCGCCCCGGGAGGCGCCCGGCCGGATCGTCGTCGACCAGGCCGATCGCAGGAGGCCCGTCCCGTGTCCGTGCCGCCAGCGAAGTTCTTCGTCAATCGCGGCGTCGTGAGCAGTCGCGCCGACATGCAGCACCTGCTGCGTCCGCTCCTCAAGCAGACCGTCTCGTACCGCTTCCTGCGGGGCCGCGACCTCGTCGCGCACGGGACCGGCTGGGTGGAGCGCCTCGTGGCCGACGATCCGGCGATCTCGAGCTACTTCACCCCGATCTCCATCTGCATCAACATCGACTCGTTCGAGCACCTCGAATTCGAGACGCGCCCCGACCAGCTGCTCGTCTACACCCTTGCCCAGGGCGATGAGCGGGTGATCCTCGAGTACGCCCCCGTGGGCCCCGGCGACGGCGACCCGTCCACCGCACCCCGGCAGCTCGAGTTCGACACGAGCGGGTACGTCCAGATGGAGCTCCAGGGCCTCGACGCCCGCGAGGACGAGTAACGCTCGGCGCTTCCAGGCCGGCCGACGTACCCCGGTGGCGCCCCGTCAGCGCCCGCGTTCGCCGCGGACGTAGGGGATCCCGAGCGCCGCTGGTGCGCCGATCCGCTTCCGCATCGCCCCCCGCGACCCGAGGACGAGCGCGACGAGGACGAGGGCGTACGGCAGCATCTCGAGGAAGAACGTGTTCGGGTGGTACTCGAAGAACGGGTTCGGGAACCCGAGGATGGTCGGCGGCAGCTGCATCGAGAGGGTCAGCTGGACGATCGCCCCGAAGAGGTAGGCGCCGAAGGCTGCCCGGAACGGCGACCACTGGGCGAAGATGACGAGGCCGATCGCGATCCAGCCGCGCTTGTTGACCGTGAGGTCCCCGAACCACCCGGGCTGGACGGCCAGCGTGATCGTCGCGCCGGCCAGCCCGGCCAGCAGCCCGCCCACGAAGACGTAGCGGTAGCGGGTCCAGTAGACGCTCACGCCGAGCGCGTCCGCTGCCGCCGGCTCCTCCCCGACGGCCCGGAGATGGAGCCCGGGCCGGGTCCGGTTGATCCAGTACCAGGTCGCCGGCACGAGCAGGTAGCCGACGTAGACGAGGATGCTCTGGTCGGTGAAGGCGATCGGACCGAGCACCGGGATGTCCGACAGGACCGGGATCGTCAGGCGGGGCAGGAGGGAGATCGCGCCGGCCTTGCTCAGTCCCTCGCCGAGGACCCGGGCGAGCCCGGTCCCGAGGAACGTGAGGGCCAGGCCCGACACGACCTGGTCAGCCCGGAAGTGGATGGTGATGACGGCATGGAGCAGGCTGAGGAGCCCGCCGGCGAGCATCGCCAGGGCGACGCCGAGCCACGGATCGCCGACCGAGACCGCGGTCGCGTAGCCCACGACCGCGCCGATCAGCATCATCCCCTCGACCCCGAGGTTCAGGACGCCCGATCGCTCGGCGAGGATCTCGCCCACGGCTGCGAAGAGCAGGATCGTGCCGGTGGCGATGCCGGCGGCGACGACCAGCTGGAGGTCGATCACGTCGGACCCACCGGCCGGGTCTCGCGGCGCACGACGCTGACCCGGTAGCGCAGGAAGACCTCGCTCGCGATCAGGCAGAAGAGGATGGTCCCCTGGATCATCGCCGGGACGCCGGATGGCTGGATCTCGCGCCCGGCCAGGATGAGGGCCCCGAACAGGATCGCGACGGGCACGACCCGGAGCGGATGGAACTTCGCCAGGTAGGCGACGATGATCGCCGTGTAGCCGTAGCCGGGCGAGAAGTTGTCCTGGAGCCGGTGGACCACGCCGGCCACCTCGCTCATGCCGGCAAGGCCGGCGAGCCCGCCCGACACCGCGAACACCAGGATGACGTTGCGGGTGATCCGGATGCCGGCGTAGCGGGCGGCTCGCTGGTTGTCGCCGATGAGCCGGATCTCGTAGCCCCAGGCGCTCCGCTCGACGATGAACCAGACGACGCCGGCCGCGGCGAGGGCCAGGAGGAAGCCGGCGTGGATCGTCAGGCCGCCGAGGACCGGGTACGTCTCGGCGAAGTCGGACAGGCGAGGCAGCCAGGTCTCGACCGGGAACTGCTTGGTCAGCTGGAACCCGCCCTCGGTCCACGGACCGAACACCCAGTACTGGATCCAGAAGAAGGCCATGCTGTTGAGCATCAGCGTGGCGATGATCTCGTTGACCCCGAAGCGGGCGCGCAGGACGCCGGGCACCAGGCCCCAGGCGGCTCCGCCGAGGAACCCGGCGACGCCCATGATCGGGAGGATGACGATGCCCGGGGTCCCCTCGGGCACGAGCGGGACGAGGACGACCGCGCTGGCCGCCCAGGCGCCCAGCAGGAGCTGGCCCTCCGCGCCGATGTTCCAGAGGCGCATCCGGAAGGCAAGGGCGCACGCCAGCCCGGTGAGGATGAGCGGTGTGGCCTTGACGAGCGTGTCGGAGATGACCCCGACGCTCCCCAGCGACGAGCGGACGATGTGGACGTAGACCCGGATGGGATCGGCGCCCACGACGGCGAGGATCACCGCCGAGATGAGGAGCGCGACGACGATCGCACCCACGGTCAGGGCGGGCGAGAGCCAGCGCGGCGTCTCCATCCGGGCCTCGAGCCGCAGCTCGAAGGGCAGGTCGCGGAAGGCGCGTCGGGTCGGCCCGGCCGTCGGGTGGCTCATCGGGCGTCGCCCTCGGTCGGGCCGGCGGACTGCGCCTCCTCGCCGGTCCCGCCGGTCATGAGCAGTCCGATGCGGGCGACGTCGGCCTCGACCGCTTCGAAGCGCCCGACGATCCGGCCCTCGTACATGACCGCGACCCGATCCGAGAGGGCGAGGACCTCGTCGAGATCCTCGGAGATGAGCAGGATCGCCGCCCCGGCCGCGCGCCGTTCGAGCAGGAGCCGGTGGGCCGACTCGATGGCCCCGACGTCGAGTCCCCGGGTGGGCTGGACGGCGACCAGCAGCTGCGGCTGCGACTCGATCTCGCGGGCGAGGATCAGGCGCTGGAGGTTGCCCCCGGACAGGAGTCGAGCCTGCGTGTCGACGGTCGGGGCGGCGATGTCGTAGCCGTCCTTGAGCCGCGCTGCGACGCCGCGGGCGGCACCCATGTCGATCGACCAGCCGCGGGCGATGGGTGCCGCGCGATAGCGCTTCATGATGAGGTTGTCGACGAGCGACAGGTTGGGGGCCGTGCCGACCCCGGTCCGATCCTCGGGCACGTGGGCGACCCCCCGGTCGATGGTCCGACCGACCGACCGGTTGGCGACGTCCTCGCCGTCGACGAAGACCCGGCCGCGGCACGATCGGAGGCCGGTGATGACCTCGGCCAGCTCGCTCTGGCCGTTGCCGGCGACCGCCGCGATCCCGACGATCTCCCCGGCCCGCACCTCGATCGAGACGCCGCGCAGCGCCTGGATCCCCTTGTCCCCGTCGGCCTCGACGCCCTCGAGGGCGAGGATGGTCCGCCCCGGCGACACGGGCACCCGCTCGATGCTCTCGAGCACCTCGCGCCCCACCATCAGCGTCGCCAGCTCGCCTCGATCGACGGATCCCCCGGGGATCCCCGCCGCGGTGACGCGGCCGCGTCGCATGACGGTGATGCGGTCGGCGATGGCCAGGACCTCGCCGAGCTTGTGGCTGATGAAGACGATGCTGCGGCCCTCCGCGGTCATCGACCGGAGGGTGGCGAACAGGTCCTCGATCTCGAGGGGTGCCAGGACGGCGGTCGGCTCGTCCATGATCAGGACCCTGGCGCCCCGGTACAGGACCTTGAGGATCTCCACCCGTTGCTGCTCGCCGACCGAGAGCTGCCAGACCTTGGCCCGTGGGTCGACCCGGAGACCATGCCGCTCGGCGAGCGCCGCGACCTCGTCGTCGAACCGCCGGAGATCGAGCCGGAAGCGGGGCCGGTCGAGGCCGATGAGGATGTTCTCGGTGACGGTCTGCGAGGCGACGAGGGTGAAGTGCTGGTGGACCATCCCCAGGCCCGCCGCGATCGCATCGCGGGGGGAGCGGAAGGTCACCGGCCGCCCGTCGACCCGGATCTCCCCGGCGTCGGGCTGGTACAGCCCGTCGAGGATGTTCATCAGGGTGCTCTTGCCGGCCCCGTTCTCACCGAGCAGGGCATGGACCTCGCCGGCCCGGAGGTCGAAGTCGACCCCGTCGTTGGCGACGACGCCGGGGAAGCGCTTGACGATGCCGCGGAGCTCAACGGCGGGCGGCGATCCGCCACCGCCGACCGCCGGCGTCGTCGGGGCCGTCGGCTGGGTGGGTCCCCTCACGGGACGCTTGGACAGGGCGAGGGGCCCGCTCGGCGCATCGTCCTCGCAGGCCCCTCGATCATCGCTGGTGACGCTAGTCGCTGAGCTCTGGGAGCTCGGCCGTGATGCCCTCGTTCCACCAGTACATGCAGACGCTGCACTCCGCTCCGGGGGCGCCGGGCGGGAACTGGTCGAGGTCGGACTGCTCGAGCGTCTCGCCCTCCGCGAGGAGCGTCTTGCCGGAGTTGTCCACGATGGGTCCGGCGAAGACGATGTCGAAGCGGGCGGTGCTGCTCTGGAGCATCTCGGCCAGCGTGTCCCGGACGAGCTGGACGTCGGCCTCGGGGAGATCCTCGACGCCCATCCGGGGCGTCTCACCCTCCATGAAGCCGAGCAGGCCCATCGCCTTGGCGTCGGCGTCGAAGTACTCGTAGCCGGCGGTGTAGCTGCCGGCCTTCACCTGCTCAGCGATCCGGGCGTACTCCGGGCCCCAGATCCAGTACGGGGCGGTCAGGCAGCGGTCCACCTTGCAGGAGGCCGGGTGGTCGTAGGTCACGCCCCACTTGCCCTTCTCCTGGGCGACGTCCGCGACGGCCCCGGTGTCGGCGCCGGTGAAGACGACCTGGGCGCCGGCGTCGAACAGCGCGGTCGCGCCGGCCTTCTCCTTGATCGGGTCATGCCAGGTGTTGATGAACACGACGTCCATCGTGCACTCGGGGCACGTCTCCTTGACGCCGCGCATGATCGCGTTGCCCAGGCGAAGCTCCTCGGGGATGGGGAACGTCGCCATGTAGCCGATCTTCGGGTTGCCGTCCGCCTTGGCCCGCGAGCCGGCGAGTATGCCGGCGAGGTACTTGAAGTCCTCCATCGCGCCGAAGAAGTTGCCGAAGTTCGTGCCGTTGCTCTTGAAGCCCGTGAGGTGCAGGAAGGTCTGATCCGGGAACTCCCCGGCGACGGTCTCCATCGGGTCCATGTAGCCGAACGAGGTCCCGATGATGAAGTCGAAGCCCTTGCGGGCCAGCGACCGGAACGTCTGCTCCGAGTCGGCGCCCTCCGGCACGTTCTCGATGTAGGCCACGTGCGTGCTCTCGACGTTCTCGCAGACGTACAGGAGGCCCTCGTAGTGGGCCTGGCTCCAGCCACCGTCGTCATGGGGTCCGATCAGGACCATCGCGACGTTGAACTTGCCCTCCTCGATCTCCGGGATCTGCGTCCCGGAGGCCGCGCCGGCGGTGCAGCCCGTCTCGCCATCGCTGGGCGCCGGGCTGGCGCCGCCCGAGCACGCTCCCAGAACGAGCGATCCGACCGTGAGCATCACCAGCAGCCGGCCGACTCGGCTGATCATCCCTGCTCCTCCTCCATCCCGGGACGCTCTCTCACTGAACGCCGACCTGCCACGCCCAGGCCGCGGGTGGCGGCCGTCGGTGGTCAGGGGCCATCATAGTCCGTGCCCCCAGCCTCGAAGCCCCGGTCGCGCACCCGTCGTCGTGGGCCGGATGCCTGGTGCGAGGCGTCTCGACGGCACGTCGACGACCGCTCGGATGGACCCTGGCGGCGGCGCAGGGACCGGTCGGGCACGGCTGACCGGCCGGGACCCTACTCCACGGCTGGCTCGATGACGATCTCCGATGTGAAGGGGCCGATGCCGGTGATGTGCAGTCGGGCCCTCAGCCCCGCATAGGCGCCCGTTCCCACGAGCGACGCGCGGACGTCGTGGTCCGTGTAGCCGGGTGCGACCGTTCCGCTGAACTCCCCGATCCAGGTCCCGTCCGGGTTCGTCAGCTCGCTCGTCCCCGACAGCGACGCGGAGCCGTCCGGTGCCATCTGGATCGACATCGTGAGCTTGAACGTCCCGCTGACCCGAGGATCCGAGGCCTGGGTCGAACACGAGATCACGACCCCGTCCCAACGCTCCCGGTCCGCCGGGCCTGTCGGCGTCCCGGCCGCCTGCGTGGCGCAGCTCTGGGCGTCGGTGGCGGCCACGGGTCGGTCGGGACGCGCCAGCGGCTGCCAGGCGATCGACCAGCCGTCCGGGTCGGACGGCGTGAGCCGGACCGGCAAGGATCCGGTGACGCGATGGACCGTCCCGTCGGGAGCCGTGCCGAGCGTCATCAGGCGACCGGGCTGACAGTCCGATCCGTCGCAGGTCCCCGGGAGGAGGACGCCGATGCGCCGACCGTCCGGGGAGGTCGCCAGGGCACGGGGCTCGGCCGATCCGGCCGCCGCCGCCGGGTCGGCCGGCGTCGCCTCGCCGGTCTGGGGATCCACGATGGCCGCAGCCCGGTTCGCCACGACGACGATCCGGCCGCTCGGCAGGACAATCGGCGCGACCGTGACGTCCGGACCGACCTCGTGCAGGGTCAGCGTCGGTCCGCCGGCGGCAGGGACGCTCAGGAGCGCCCGGGTCGCGACGTCCACGCCGTCGACCGGTGCGATCACCATGACGGTGGTCCCGTCGGGCGTCCAGGCGGGGCTCGAGATGCTGCCCGGATCCAGCCGCTCGAGGAGCTGCCGGGGTCGGGCGCCCGGATCGAGGCCCGACACGAGCAGCCCCGGGGTCCCGGATCCGTCCTGGCCGACGAACGCGATCAGGTCGCCGGCAGGGGCGAACGCCGGCCGCGTCCCGGTGGCCCCGCTGAGCGGCCGCGGCTCCCAGGTGTCGGTGGAGACGAGGACGATGGACTCGGCGCCGGGGATGCCCGTCGCGGCGGCGAGCCAGCGACCATCGGGTGACCAGGCCAGCCCCGGGGCGATCCAGTCGACGGGACCCAGGACCGTCCGCTCCAGCGTCCCGTCCGGTGCGAGCAGGTCGACCCGGTAGGAACCGTCGGCGAGGTCGTGGACCCGGATGGCGAGGTAGGCCCCGTCGGTCGACCAGACTGGGTCGGACCGCTCCTCGCCCGCCGCCTGGAGGACCTCGATCCGGTGGCCGTTCGGATCCACGATCACGATCTCGCCGCCGACCGCGACCGCCAGCAGGCCGTTCATCCGAGCCGGCAGCGGCGCCGGTGACGGCCGGCTGCTCAGGACCAGGGCCGCCCAGGCTCCCGCCAGCAGGAGCACGGCCGCGATCATCGCCGCCCAGGCCAGTCGCCGGGCCGGCTCGCCGGGCCTGGTCCGGTCCCAGGCGTCACGCGATCGGACCCGCAGCCCGCTCCACGGTCGGCGGGGCCGCCGATCGACGGCCTCGATCGCATCGTCCACGACCGTCGCGGGGGCCATCTCGGGACCCTCCGCCAGCCACGCGGTCAGGGAGGCCTCGAGCTCGAGGTCGCGCCCGAAGCGCCGCCCGGCACTCATGACACGGCCTCCCGGGCGGTCGCCGCCCGGGTGTCAGCCTCGAGCTCGGCGCGGAGGCTGCGAAGGGCGTAGTGGAGACGCGACTCGGCCGTGCCCTCGGGGATCCCGAGGGTCCGGGCGATCTCGTGGACGCTCGCGTCGAGGTAGAAGCGCAGGACCAGGATCGCCCGATGGTCGGGCGACAGCCGCCTGAACCCGCGCTCGAGTCGGTCACGCTCCGCGATCAGCCCGGTCATGTCGAACTCGTGCCCGCTGCCGACCACGTGCAACGACCTGACCCGAGCCTGGCGCCGCTCGCTGGCGGCCTCGCGGTAGCAGGTCCGGACCAGCAGGCGCGTCGCCCAGGCTTCGAAGCGGTCCGGGTCGCGCAACCCGGGCAGGTCGTCCCAGATCGCGATGAGCGCCCGCTGGAGGGCGTCCGCGGCTCGGTCGGGGTCGCGGAGGATCCGATAGGCGATGGCATAGAGCCGATCGGACGCGGACCGAACCAGAGCCGCGAACGCCTCGCGGTCCCCCTGTCGCGCTGCCATGACGAGCGCTCGTTCCACGGCCGGCCATCCCGCGGTCGCGACGGCACGCTGACCGTCCGGTGGACCCGGCGTCCGGTCCGGAGGCGGCCATCGAGGCGTCATGGAGCGAACACCCATGCGATCGTCACTGCTAGGGCCATCCGGACCCCGGGCCGGAGTGGCCGGTGGGCGGGGCCGGGCTCGGGAAGAGCCACGCCGGGGTCGCCCGGATGGTCAGCCGCCTGGCTGGAAGACGAAGCCGGTCGACTCGACCAGCACGTGGGTCCGCTCGATGCCCTGGCCGCGGATCTGCCAGCCGTCGAGCTCGCCGAAGCCGTGTCCCGTGAACCGGCCGGCCCAGATGTCGGTGGCCTCCGGCATCAGCGGATGGGGGTTCGTGAAGTGGGCGCTGAACGTCCGGTGCCAGCCGCCGTCGATCTCGTCCAGGTCGACGTGGATGGTGCCCCAGAGGTTGCCCTCCCCGGTGGCCAGGTCGACGTTCAGGT
>DATHYZ010000247.1:0-6441 GCA_035458865.1 Candidatus Limnocylindrales bacterium | reverse complement strand
CGCGCTCCCGCTCGACGTCTCGCGGATCCCGCACTTCCCGGTGCCCGACGGCGAGACCGTCGAGAGCTGGCTCCGCAAGGAGTGCGAGCGTGGCCTGGTGTGGCGCTACGGCGAGGTCACGCCGGAGCTCCGGGCGCGGCTCGACTACGAGCTCGGCGTGATCCTCTCGATGGGCTACGCCGGGTACTTCCTCATCGTGGCCGACTTCGTCCGGTTCGCCCGCGAGGCGGGCATCTACACGACCTGCCGCGGCTCGGCGCCCGGCTCCATCGTGACCTACACGCTGGGCATCACGCCGGTCGACCCCATCGGCTACGGCCTGCCGTTCGAGCGGTTCCTCAACCCCGACCGGGTCACCATGCCGGACATCGACGTCGACTTCGAGGACGGCCGTCGTGACGAGGTCATCGCCTACGTCACCCGCAAGTACGGCCAGGACCACGTCGCCCAGATCATCACCTTCGGCACGATGCTCGCCCGGGCGGCCATCCGCGACGTCGGGCGGGTCCTGGGGTTCGGCTACGGCGAGGTCGACCGGATCGCCAAGGCCGTGCCCAACCAGCTCGGCATCAAGCTGGAGGAGGCGCTGGAGGTGGCCCCGGCGCTCCGGGAGCAGGTCGACGCCGATCCGCAGGTCGGCCGCCTCGTCGACCTCGCCCGCCAGCTCGAGGGCGTCGCCCGGAACGCCTCGACGCACGCCGCCGGCGTGGTCATCAGCCGGGAGCCGCTGACCGAGATCATGCCGCTCCAGAAGGCGACGAACTCCGAAGCGCTCATGACCCAGTACGAGATGCATGCGGTCGAGGCGCTCGGCCTGCTCAAGTTCGACTTCCTGGGCCTCTCGAACCTGACCATCCTGCGGCACGCCATCGACCTCATCCGGGAGCACCGCGGGGCCGAGATCGACATCGAGCGGATCCCGCTCGACGATGCCCGGACCTTCGAGCTGCTCGCGTCGGGCGAGACGACCGGCATCTTCCAGCTGGAGTCCGCGGGGATGCGCCGCTACATCCGCGAGCTCCGCCCGACCTCCGTCTACGACCTGGCCGCGATGGTCGCCCTCTACCGACCCGGGCCGATGGACAACATCCCGGCCTACATCCGCCGCAAGCACGGCCAGGAGCCGGTGACCTACCTGCACCCGCTCCTCGAGCCCTTCCTCGAGCGGACCTACGGGATCTTCGTCTACCAGGAGGACATCATGGCCGCGGCCATGGCCCTGGGCGGCTTCACCGGCCCCGAGGCGGACACCCTCGGCTACGCCATCCGCAAGAAGAAGTCGTCGGTCCTCCGCTCGCTCAAGGACAAGTTCGTCTCCCAGGCGGCGGAGCGTGGCGTCCCGCCGCAGACCATCGACGCGGTCTTCCAGGCCTTCGAGCCGTTCGAGCGCTACGGCTTCAACAAGGCCCACGCCACCTGCTACGGCCTGGTCGCCTACGAGACCGCCTATCTCAAGGCCAACTTCACGGTCGAGTACATGACGGCGGTGCTGACGGCGTTCCGGGACAACGCCGACAAGGTCGCCGCGGCCATCGCCGAGTGCCGGCGGCTGGGGATCGAGGTCCGCCCGCCGGACATCCACGCCAGCCATCTCGAGTTCACCGTCGAGGGCGACGCCATCCGCTTCGGCCTGCTCGCCGTCAAGAACGTCGGCGAGGGCGCCATCGAATCGATCATCTCGGCCCGCGAGGAGGGCGGCCCGTACACCTCGCTCACCGACTTCTGCGGCCGGATCGACCTGCGCCTCGCCAACCGGAAGGTCCTCGAGTCACTGGCCCGCGTCGGGGCCCTCAACGCCCTCGGACACCCGGCCCAGATCCTCGCCGGCCTCGACGACGCGATGGCCGCGGCCCAGGCGGCCCAGCGTGACCGGGCCACCGGCCAGACGTCCCTCTTCGAGCTGACGGCCGACGAGGCCACCGGGCTGGAGCGCCCGCTCCCGACCGTGCCCGACGTGCCCGTCCGCGAGCGGCTGCGCTGGGAGAAGGAGCTGCTGGGGCTGTACCTCTCCGAGCACCCCATGGGCGAGATCGCGGAGCAGGTCGGCCCGTTCGTCACGGCCTACAGCACGGACCTCGGCGACGAGTCCCTCGACGGCCAGCGGGTCGTCATCGCCGGCATCGTCACGGGCCTTCGCACCGTCGTCACCAAGGCCCGCCAGACGATGGCCGTGGCCACCCTCGAGGACGTCCAGGGATCGATCGAGGTCGTCGTCTTCCCCCGGACCTGGGAGGCGACCGGGCCGGTCTGGCAGGACGGCGCCATCCTCCTCGTCGCCGGCAGGATCGACCATCGCGGCGAGGACGTCTCCCTGCTCGCCGACCTCGTCACCGAATGGGAGGCGGCCCAGGAGCGCGGAGCCGAGGCCTTCGCCCGCGACGTGGCGGCCGGCGACCGCGGCGCGCCGCGCCGCCGCGGCAGGAATGGATCCGGCGGCAATGGCTCCGGCTCCGGTGGCTGGGGTGGCGGCGGTGGCCGGCCCGGGTCCGCATCGGCCCCGCAGTCGGGTCCCGCGGCGATCGGCGCGGCGGGTCCCCAGGCCCGCGGCGGCGCCCCGGTCGCGCCTCCCCCCGCCGCGCCGGGGGAGGGGGCGCCGGCTGTCCCGAGGCCGCGACCCGGCATCCCATTCGTCTCGCCGCTGCGGCCCGAGGCCCGGCCGGCCGAGGCCGATGCCCTGGGCGTGCTCCCGGCGATCGCTCCGGCCGACCCGATCCCGACGTACAGCGAGCCCGAGGGCGCCAGGGCGGCGGCTCCGGACCGGGACGAGGACCCCGCGTTGCCCGACGAGGTCCGCCGCTCGGCGGCCGCCTCCGCGTCCGGCCCGACGCCGGCGGTCGACGCCGGCCCGACGAGCGTCCTCCACGTCCGCTTCTCGAGGAGCGCGGGATCGGACCGCCTGGTGTCGGCGATGGAGGCCTTCCGCGCGGTGCTGCGCGAGCGCCCCGGGTCCACGAAGGTGGTCCTCCACGTGCCGTCCGGCGCGGGGGACCCGCTGCCGATGGAGCTCAGTCGCGGCGTCGCCTACGACGCCGAGCTGCTGGCCGAGGTCCGCCGCCGGCTCGGCGAGGGGCTCGTCGACCTCCGACTGGGCTGACCCGCCGAGACGGTGTCCTCGGGCCGTTCGAGCTGCCGCCGGCCGCTAGCGGGCGATCGGTGCCCCCAGGGCGTCCGTGAAGAACGCGAGCAGGCGGCGCTCGTACTCGTCGGGAGCGACGAACATCGCGTCCACGTGCCCGCAGCCGGGCAGGATCCACGGCGTCACCTCGGTCCCGGCTGCGGCCGCGATCGCGGCGTTGTCATCAGCGTGGTGGACGTAGACGGTCCGATCCGCGTCGCAGTGGACGATCGCGTAGGGGCGACCGGAGAGGCGCGCCAGGGCCCGCGCCGGGTCGTGGTCCCCGAGCGGATCGCCACTCATGATCCGGCCGACGAACACGCCGGCGCCGGTGACCCAGCCCGGGTACCCGCCGTTCTCCGTGTACTCCTCGGCGGCGACGTCGAAGTCCGAGTAGGCGCTGTCGGCCCAGGTGGCTGCGACCGCCGGCTCCTCGCCCATGGCGATGGTCACGGTCGCGGCCCCCAGGGACGAGCCCATGAGGCCGATCCGGTCGGGCTCGTAGCCCTGGGCCACGAGCCAGTCGACCGCGCCCAGGACGTCGAGGTACTCCTCGGCGCCGCCGGCCCACCGCATGTCCTCGACGTCGGAGTCGCCGTGGTCCCGCAGGTCCGGCATGAGGACCGCGAAGCCGGCTCGATGGAGCATGCCGGCAGGCAGCAGGACGACCGGGTCCCGGTGGCTCGCGCCCTTGCCGTGGACGACGACGACCACCGGCGCGTCCACCCCGGCGGCCGTCGGGGCGTACCACGCCCGGATCGTCAGGGGGCGAGCGTCGCGACTCGGGAAGGCGACCTCGGTGAAGTCGTCGAACCGATACGGCGAGGCGTCGAGCCAGGGAGCGCCGCTGGTCGCATCGATCCGGGCCTCGAAGTTCGCCGGTGTCTGGTCCTCCCACCGGCCACCGGCCTGCGGCTGCAGGGCCGACAGCTCCCGATAGGCCAGGGCACCGATGGTCAGGTAGCCGGCCAGGGCCACGACGACGATGGTGAGCGCGGCAACGCCGATCGCGACCAGGGGTCGGCGGCGGGATCGCGAGCCCGACGTCGACGACGGCTGCGGCCCGCTGGCGTCCATGCCGAGACGACGCGGATGGGCGGTCGCTGTTGCGCCGCGAGGGCACGCTCCCGGGCCCGGGCCCGGGCCAGGCCCGGCCTCAGCCCTCGGGCAGCCGGTGCTCCATGGCCGCCTCATGGGCGGCCCGGATCGCCGCGAACTTGTCGGTGAACTCGCCGCGCAGGGCCGACAGCTGGGCCTGGTCGATGTCGAGCTCGCTGGCGATCTGGTTGACCACGGCGCTCTCCTCGGCCGTGATCGAGTCGTCAGCCGCGGCGACCACGAGGCAGGCCCGGAGGACGTTGTGGCGCTGCTCGGGCGTCGAGACCTTGCGGAACTCCCTCGTGACCAGGTAGTCCTCGGTGCCGCCCACGGTCATCGCCTGGAGCTTCGCCATCTCGACGACCAGCACCGCCTGCGACTCGTCGAGGTCGGCGTAATCCTGGAGCGCCTGCTCGAGGAAGGCGGTCTCCTCGGCCGAGATCAGCATGTCGGCGTTGGCGGCCCGGGTGACCACGTAGGCGGCACAGGCGATGTAGCGGGCTCGCTCGGGCGGGAGGGACTCGAGCCGGCCGACGATCTGGCGGACCGTCGCGGTCTCGGCGGCAGACCCGGCCGGCGCGGCGCCGCTGTCTGCGGCCTGGGCGGCCGGGGCGTTGGACGCGGACGGGTCGTCGCCGAACAGCCTTCGGAACATGGGATCTCCTGTCGGGATGTCGTGGCCCCATGCTACCCGGGCTCCCGTGATGGCGCCTCCGGCTCGGCGTCCCCCGGCGTGACCTCTGGCCCACGCCGATCGGGCCCCTTCGGCGGTGACCGGCACGGAACGGGTCGGTACTGTCGCCGCAAGCCCGACCCGGGGGAGGGTGGTCGAGGACGAAGAGACCGGTCGTGCCCACGGTCTGCCCGATGCCCCAGCATCCGGCGCGCCTCCGGCACCAGATCCGTCTCGCAGCGGCCCGCGTTCGAGAGCGGGTCAAGGGGAGGGAGGGCTCCACGCGATGCCACTGTCACGCCGGCAGTTCCTGGTCGGGTCCGTCGCGGCCGGAACCAGCCTGATCCTGTACCAGTACGTGGGCGGCGTGAAGACGGTCCTCGCCCAGATCCCGGGAGGGAGCCTCGATCCGGCTAGCGTCCTGAAGTACCAGACGCCGCTGCTCATCCCGCCCGTCATGCCCCGCGCCGGGACCATCAAGAACACGATGGGCAAGAGCGCCGACTACTACGAGATCTCGATGCGGCAGTTCCCGCAGCAGATCCTGCCGGTCGGCTTCGGCGCGACCCCGGTGTGGGGTTACGGCGCGGTCGCCGCCGAGAGCAAGCGCGGTCTGCTCCTCCACAACGCACCCTCGCTGACGCTCGAGGTCGATCACGGCCGCCCGGTGGTGGTCAAATGGATCAACGACCTGGTCGATGACAACGGGGACTACCTGCCCCATCTGCTGCCGGTCGACCAGACGCTGCACTGGGCGAACCCGCCCGGCGGCACCGCCGGGCGGGACATGCGGCCGGACTACACCGGCCAGCCGACGCCAGGCCCGTACACGGGCCCCGTCCCGATGGTCACCCACGTCCACGGCGCCGTCGGCGTGGGCGACGAGAGCGACGGGTACGCAGAGGCCTGGTACCTGCCGGCCGCAGGCGACATCCCGGCGGGCTACGCGACAGAAGGCACCTGGTACGACTTCTTCAAGATCAAGGCGGCGGCGAACTTCGGCGCCGCGTGGGGCCCCGGCTTCGCGACCTTCGCGTACCCGAACCTTGGCCGTGCCTCCGCCGACTGGTACCACGACCACACCCTCGGGATGACCCGGCTGAACGTCTATGCCGGACCGGCGGGCTTCTACATCATCCGCGGTGGCCCGGACGGCGACGACGCGGTGCTCGACTCCCGCTTCGGCACGGTGGCGGTGCTGCCCGGGCCGGCGCCGAAGGCCAACGACAAGTTCCCGCCCAACAAGACGTACTACGAGATCCCGATCGCCATCCAGGACCGCTCATTCAACGTCGACGGCACGCTGTTCTACCCGGACACCCGGGCGTTCTTCGACGGGATCACCGGGCCGTTCATCCCCGACACCGACATCTCGCCGCTCTGGAACCCCGAGTTCTTCGGCAACATGATGATCGTCAACGGCAACACCTGGCCGTCCCAGGCCGTCGAGCAGCGCCGCTACCGCCTGCGGGTGCTCAACGGCTGCCAGTCGCGCTTCCTGATCCTGGACTTCAATCAGATCCCGGGTGTCGATGTCTGGGTCATCGGCAGCGAG
>DATHYZ010000246.1:0-9434 GCA_035458865.1 Candidatus Limnocylindrales bacterium | reverse complement strand
CGTCGAGCGTGTCGAACGAGCGAAGGGTCCCCGACAGCAGCCCAAGGAGCGCGAGCGCTCGTCGCACGCCGTCGCGCCAGGCGTCGACGGCCCCCAGCTGGGACCCGACATGCAGGTGGACGCCGCGGGGACGGAGACCTGGCTCCGCCGATGCCCGCTCGACGACGGCGGTGGCCTCGTCGGCCGCCAGCCCGAACTTCGAGCCCCCTGACCCGACGGCGAGGCCTCGATGGGTCTCCGGCGTGACGGAGGGGTTGAGGCGGACCAGGACGTCGAGGGCGGGCCGGCCGTTCCGGCCGAGGCCGGCGGCCCGGGCGGCCCTGGTGAGGGCGTTGAGCTCGTCCATCGATTCGACGGCCAGCCAGCGCAGGGGCCGACCCGCGGCCGCCGCCCGCACCGCGGCCCGCAGGTCCGCATCGGTCTTCCCGACGCCCTCGAGGGTCACCTCGTCGTCGGCGGCTCCGGCCCGGCGAGCGAGCGCCCACTCGCCCCGTGAGACCACGTTGGGGCCGAAGCCCCGGGCGAGGACCTCCCGGACGACCGCCGGGACGTCGTTGGCCTTCAGCGAGAACTGGCGGATCCAGGGATCCGGGAAGGCGACGACGAGTCGCTGGGCGTCCCGGTCGAGGCCGACGAGATCGGTCAGGTAGAGCGGCGTGCCCCAGCGCCGACCTGCCCGGCGCAGCGCGTCGGCGATGGCCGGGAGGCGATCCGCCTCCCGCATCCGGCCCGCCTCAGTCCTTGACGACGAGCCCGGCGACCGTCGTCACGACGCTGATGATCAGCGCGCCGACGACCGCGTTCCCGATCGCCTCGAAGGTCAGGTCGGGCGGGAAGCCGGCGATCGAGAAGTCGTTGCCGATCTGGCCGGCGATCCAGGCGGTCAGGAGCAGCAGCCCACCGTTGACGACGAGCCCGAAGAGCCCGAGCGTCGCCCACTGCAGCGGCAGGCTCAGGAGCTTGACGACCGGCTTCACGAGGGCATTCACGACGCCGAAGATGACGACCGTCAGGCCGAGCGCCGCAAGGTCGTCACCGACCGTGATCGCGGGCAGCACCTGGGCAGTCACCAGGAAGGCGATGCCGGCGACGATGGCGCCGACGATGAACCCGAGCATGGCTCCCTCCGATCCGTTCGAGGCCCGGCCGACGTCGTCGCCGTAGCCGCCGACGCCGACGTCTCGCGTGGATGGTAGCCGCTCCGGCTAGACTCCTCGGCGACCGAACCGCACCGGGAGCCGCGATCCGTGACCGAGTTCTCCGACGTCGTCTCCGCGCTCCTGGACGACTACTTCGCCCTCCAGCCGGTCAACGCGACCGACGTCGGCCTCCACGAGCACGATGGACGCTGGCCCGACATGACGGAGCCCGGGCTGACGGCCCGCCTGGCCTTCTACGACCGGGCCGTCCAGGCGCTGCGCGCTCATCCGGACGAGGAGCTCGATCACGACGAACGGCTGGACCGCGACCTGCTGCTCGGCGAGTTCACGACCGCCGCGTTCTCGGAGGGCGAGCTCCGTGAGGACCGTTGGGACGCGCTGGCCTGGGTCTACCTGCTGGGCAACGGCCTGTTCCCGCTCCTGAGCCGGGACTTCGCGCCGGTCCACCTCCGATTGGCGTCGATCGCGAGCCGGCTGGAAGGCCTGCCGGCGGTGGTCGAGGCGGCCGTAGAGCAGCTCGTGGGCCTGCCCGGCCGGCCCATCTCGCGCCTCCATGCCGAGACGGCCATCGACCAGCTGGCCGGGATCGCCGACCTCGTCGACGAAGCCACGGCCCTGGCCGCGGCTCACCCCGACGACGACGCCGTCCTGGCTGTCGCACCCCGCCTGGAGGCCGCGGCGGAAGCGACCATGACCGCTCTCGAGCGCCTGGAGCGCCACCTGCGGACGGTGGTCCTGCCGACCTCGAGCGGCGAGGGGCGGCTGGGCGCCGAGCTGTACGAGCGCAAGCTCGGGCACGTCCTTCGGGACCCGACCCTGACGCCCGGCCGACTCCTCGAGCGGGCGGAGCGTGAGTACGAGGCGGTCCGGGCGGAGATGATCCGCCTCGCGCGCGAGCTGTGGCCCAGGTGGCACCCGGACCTGCCCGTGCCCGATGCGGAGTCTCATGGCTCGCAGGCGGTCGCCGACCAGCAGACGGTCCGTGGCGTCCTCGACGCGATCGCATTCCAGCATCAGGCTCCCGCCGGGCTGCTCGACTACTGCCGCGAGGAGCTGGTTCGGATCGAGGCGTTCTGCCGGGATCGCGACGTCGTGGGCCTCCCCGAGGAGCCGCTCGAGATCCGCTGGACGCCGACGTTCCTGCGGGCCTTCGGCGGGGCCATGCTCATCCCGCCGGGGCCGCTCGACCGGGGCCAGAAGAGCTTCTTCGCCATCACCCCGATCCCCGACGACTGGAGTCCCGAGCGGGCCGAATCGTGGCTGCGCGAGGACAACGACCGGATGCTCCGGATCCTGACCATCCACGAGGCGGTCCCCGGCCACTACCTGCAGCTGGCCTGCTCCAACCGCCATCGCTCGCTCGCCAGGGCGGCCTTCTACGACGGGACGTTCGCGGAGGGGTGGGCGGTCTACGTGACCCAGGTGATGATGGATCTCGGGTACGGGGCCGAGGATCCGGCCCTCATGCTCGTCCACTGGAAGTACTACCTCCGGGCGATCATCAACACGATCATCGACATCCGGATCCATTCCCACGGCATGGGCGAGGACGAGGCCGTCGCGCTGATGATCGAGGGAGGCTTCCAGGAGGAGGCCGAGGCGCACAACAAGTACAAGCGCGTCCGGCTCAGCTCCACCCAGCTCGTCACCTACTTCGTGGGCTCATTCCTCCTGTGGGAGCTCGAGGCCGAGCGGCGCCGTCGGCTGGCCGAGGCGTCGGGCGATCGGCGGGGAGCGGCCTCGGTCGTGATCCGCGACCTGCCGGGAGGACTCGGCGAGTCGCCCGGCTTCCGCTATCGCGAGCACCTGGAGACCGTCCTCGCCCACGGCACGCCACCGATCCCGATCCTCCGACAGGCCGTCCTGGGCGACTGAGCCGCGAGCCCCTGCCGGAGCTCCAGCTCGGGCGCTGCGGCACTGGCCGGCGGTGGCTCGGGGGTCCACGCTGCTGCCGACATCGCGTACGCGTCCCGCTGCGAGGGGGTCGATGGCGACGACCGGCGCCTTCCTGGATGAGTCGCGGCCACCCACCGCCGAGGAGCTGGTGGCTGCCGTGGGTCCGGCCGCGGCCCGCTGGAGGGACCTGGTCGAGTGGCTGGGCACGACCTATGGGGTCGAGGGCGAGCCGCTCTACTTCGGCCGCGACTCGGGCTGGTGCCTGCGCGTCCGCCGGAGCGGTCGGTCGCTGCTGACCTTGCTGCCGCATGAGGGCGGCTTCCGCGTCCTGGTGGTCGTCGGACCCTCGGTGGCCGAGGCGGTGTCCTCGTCCCTTGCGGCAGGCGAGCTGGGCCCGACGGTGGCCAAGGCCTTCACCGGAGCCCGGGCCTATCCGGACGGCCGCTGGCTCTGGCTTCCGATCGCGGACGACGCGACGGCCGACGACGTCCGGCGGCTCGTCGCCATCAAGTCACCACCGCCGCGGCGTGTCCGGCGCGTTCGCTGAGCGCCAGCCCCGGCGGGCCGTCCGCCCGCGGACGAGCGATCCACGGAGGAGCACCGTGCGAACCACGAACACCGAGACCGCGGAGCGCGGTCGCTCACCCCTGGGGGCCCATGTCCGGTTCCTGCTGGATGGAGCCCACGGCAACATGATCCACTCGACCGTGCCGCCCGGCATGGTGGGGAGGGCCTGCCGCTTCCGGACCATCGACGAGTTCTGGCACGTGCTCGCCGGCGAGGGGGAGATCTGGCGGCGGGCGGCCGACGGGCGCGAGGACGTCACGCGTCTCGTCCCGGGCATCTCCGTCGACATCCCGCTCGGAACGACGTTCCAGTACCGCTGCACGGGGTCGGTGGCCCTCGAGTTCACCTGCACCGCCATGCCACCCTGGCCGGGTGACGACGAAGCGGTGATCGCGGACGGGCCCTGGGTCCCGCTGGTGGATCCGCCGATGCGCGAGCGGCACGACGAGTCTCCGAGCGTCTGATCAGGCGCCCGATCGTCCGGACGATCAGCCGCGACCGGTGACGGTCAGCGATCGGGCGTGGCGGGCGTCCCGAGCGATGCCAGGAAGGCATCCAGGCGGTAGCCGGAGGACTCGGCCGCGTCCCTGATGCGCTGGAGGTCGACATCCAGGCCGGGATCCAGCGGTCGGGTGCCCCGCAGCGCGACCAGCGCACGGGTCCATTCGCCCACGCGTGCCAGCCCCTCCGACGACAGCCACTCCGTGCCCTGCCAGGTGTTGACGCCGAGCAGGCGGCGGACGGCGGGAGCTTCGAGCCAGGCCGCGGCCAGCTGGGACGACCGGTCGGGGCCGGCGGTCAGCTTGGTCGGGTCGGGCAGGGCCACGAGGGCGACGGCCAGCTCGGCGGCCCGCCAGGCAGCGCCCTCGTCGTCGGTCGCCGAACGCAGCCCGTCGGCCAGCGGCGCGGTCAGCTGGAGCTCATCGACCCAGGCCCGGGTCGTGGCGTCCGGATCGGTGCCCGTGGCAAGGCCGCCAAGACCGGCCAGGATCGACCAGCCCAGCACCGCGGCCCGGTCGGCCGGATCGGTCGGTCGCGCGCCGGAGGCGGCGGCCCCGGCCCCGGCCGAGGCATCGATCGCCCGCCGCAGCCGGGAGGTGGTCGTCTCGACGACGGGTCCTGGGTCGCCGTCGACGCCGGTCGCCGTCGCCACCGACCGGAGGAAGCCCGGCAGTCGAAGGGCGAGGTCCGCGAGGGCCGCCTCGATCGCGCTCGCGTCGGGTCTGGGTGCGGTGGGCTCGGTCGCGGTCGGACCCGGAGCGGCGGCCCGCCGCTTCCGCGCCGGGGCCCCGTCGACCGGAGCAGGCCCCTGGTCCGGTGCCAACGGGGCCGCGACGGGGACCAGCGCTGCCGCGATCGTGGTGGCGGCCGTCCCCTCGAGAGCCTCCCGAAGCGCGCCGTGGACCGGCTCGAGCTCCATCGTCCGCAGGGCCGCCTCCAGCGACGGCACGCCCCCTCCGCCGAGTCGGTCGGCCAGGCGACCCCATAGCCCCGCCGGTCCGTCGTGGACCTCGACGACGTCGAGGAAGACGTGGCGGCCGTAGGCCTCCAGGTGGACCGGCAGCCCCCGATCCCGGATGGCCGGGACTCGGTGCAGGTGCTCGAGGCCGGTGACCAGGTCCCGGAAGCGCACGAGCAGGCCAGGGTCGTCGGCAAGGCCCCAGCCATCGGCGAGCGTGCGACGGACCGGCTGCTTGCCGTCCCCGGCCTGGGTCACCGACTCGTGGACCCGTCCGGTGACCGAGGCATAGCGGTTGTGATAGACGACGAGCGAGCGGGCGGCGCCCTGGCCGTTGGAGAACGCGAAGATGTCCTCCAGGACGGCGCCGCCGGCGTCACGGACGTCGTAGAGGAGGAAGTCGCGGACCTCGGCGAACTGGCGACGCCGGTGGAAGAGCGGGAAGATCTCGCGCTCGTGGCGCTCCACGAGCGACCGGTCGGGCGCCTCGTCGAGGTAGGCGCGGCGGTACTCCATGCCGTACTTCTCGGCGAAGCCCTCGACCTGCCCGTGCCCGACCATGGGGAGTCCCGGCAGGGTCGCCATGAGCGTGGCCACCCCGACGTACTTGTCACCCTTGCCGAACTGCTCGACGGCCGTCTTCTCGTCGGGGTTGTTCATGAAGTTGACGTAGCGCTTGAGGATCTCCGGATCGAACTCGAGCGTTTCCTTCATGACCCGTCGGTAGCCGGCGTTGTTCTCGTCGCGGAGCATGTGCATGAAGGCGCTGTTGTAGACGCGGTGCATGCCGAGCGTCCGGACGAAGTAGCCCTCCATGAGCCAGAAGGCCTCCGCCAGCAGCAGCGTGTCGGGGACCTCGGCGGCGACCCGGTCCACGACCTCGCGCCAGAACTCGTCCGGGATGGCGGCGTCGAACTGCGCCTGGGTCATCGCGTGCTCGGCCCGCGACGGGATGCCGCCACCGGCCCCCGGGAGGGGGAACCACAGTCGCTGGATGTGCTTGCGGGCGAGCGTCATCGCGGCGTCGAAGCGGATGATCGGGAAGCGCCGGGCGACGTCCAGGATGGTCTGGATCACCGCCTCGCGGACCTCGGCCCTCGAGTAGTCCAGCTGGGCCGTGTCGTTCCACGGCATCGAGGTGCCGTCGTTGCCGTGGTAGATGTAGCGGACGTCGCCGGTCGACCCATCGACGCGCTGGAAGACGACCGCGGCGTCGGAGTCGTCCCAGTAGTGGTCCTCGATGCGGACGGCCACGCGCTCATCGTCGGCCAGGTCCTCGCCGCCGAAGGTGTAGGCGGGATAGGGCGGCTCGGGCAGGGCGAGGAACCGATCGGGATGGTCGATCACCCATCGCGAGTCGATGCCCATGTGGTTCGGGACCATGTCCGAGGCGAGCCGGATGCCCCGCCCCCAGGCGCGCTCCCGCAGGGCCGCCCAGGCCGCCTCGCCACCGAGGTCGTCGGCGATCCGGTACTCGTCGAGCGAGTAGGCCGAGGCCACCGCCTCCGGGTTGCCCCGCCAGCGCTTGATCCGCTCCGAGGCCCGGCTCCGCTGCCACAGGCCGATCAACCAGAGGCCGGTCACGCCCCACCGGGCAAGCTCGTCGAGCTCCTCGTCCGGGATGGCGTCGAGGGTCCGGATATCGCGCCCGTAGCGCCGTGACAGCTGGTCCAGCCAGACGTAGGTGCTCTTGGCGATCATGACGACGCGCGGCATCCAGTCACGGTCCACCGAGAAGCGCTCGGGCTCGTCAACGCCGCCCCCCAGGGCGAGTCCCACGCCGAGAGAGCCGGCGTCAGCGCCGGCGCCGCCGGTCGTCGGGTGGGCGCGCATCCTGCGTCCCCGCTCGTCCTCCTCGAGGACGGCCATGGCGACCAGGAGCCGGTCCATCAGGTCGCCGAGCAGTGGGCCCCATCGGTCGCGGATGAACGCCAGCTGGCCCGCCAGCGAGCCCGGCGAGGCGAGGGCCGGCGCCCGGAGCATGTCCAGCAGCGACTGGCGGTCCGGGCCGAAGGGTGGAAGCCCCCGGAAGTGGTCATCGAGCGCCACGAGCAGGTCGCGGTACCGCGTGGCCGCCGCCAGCGGTCGGTCGTCGATGAGGAGTCGGAACGGGGTCGTGGCCGGATTGGCGTTGGCGACGGACGCCAGCACCAGGTCGCGGACCACGGCCCCCGACGGCTCGTCGTCGACGTCGAGCGGGAAGTCGTCCCGGAAGCGCTCCAGCGTCGCCGTCGTGGGCCGCTTCCCGAGTCGGGCCGCACCGTCCCGGACCGCGGCCGCCATGGCGTCCGGCCCGGCCTCGGCCAGGTAGAGCTCCACGACGTGCCGGAGGACGAGGTCGATGATCCCGAAGGCGTTGAGCTCGCCGCCGAGCACCGGTGTCGCGGTCTCGGACGCCCCGAGCGCGTCCAGCCGGACGGCGACGCGCCGGGCCGTCGCGACGTTGGCGAGGGGCAGGGACCCGTCCGGAGCGAAGGTGCTCGGGCCCACGTCGAGCTGCGCCCTGGCGGAGCCTCCGATCCGGATGCCCTCGCGCTCGGTCATCCGGCCAGCAGCTCCTCGATGCCGGCCAGCGGGATCCCGATCCATTCCGGCCGGCTGTTCAGCTCGTAGCGGAGCTCATAGGCGGCCTTGGACAGCAGCAACGCATCCAGCAGGGCGACGAACGCCTCGTCGTCCCCGGGCAGGAACGCGGCCCCGGCGGTCGCCCGCCGGTAGCCGTCGAGGAAGGCCCGGGCCGACCAGTCGTACCAGGCCCGCGCCCACCGGTCGAGGGTCGTCATCTCGCCGTCGACCGCTCCCGTGGCCCGCTCGTCGTGGAGCGCCCCGAAGGCGGCGTAGTCGTAGGAGCGGAGCATCCCGGCCACGTCCGTGAGGGCCGGGCGCTTGAGCCGGCGCTCGCCGATGGATCGCGCCGGCTCGCCCTCGAAGTCGATGACGACGACGTCCTTGCCCGTGTGGATCACCTGGCCCAGGTGGTAGTCGCCGTGGATCCGGATCCGCATCCCGCCGATGCGGCGCTCGAGCAGGGGCCGAAGGTGCTCCTCGACCTGGGGGCCCGCTGCCAGCACCTGGTCGACCCGCTCCTGGAGCTCCGGGTCGAGCCGATCTCGGTGGCGCTTCAGCAGACGGAAGGATTCCGCGGTCTGACCCCGGATCGCCTGGAAGAGGGACCGAAGATGGAACGAGGTCAGTGGCTCCGGCGCGAATGCCGGGTCTTCGGCATGTCCGGCGAGCGTCCGGTGGAGCTCGCCGGTCCGGGTCCCCAGGAGCCGGGCGGTCTCGAGGTGCGTGCCGCAGAGGCGGTGCGCGATCTCCGGCAGGTCGCCGGCCTCCCGGACGAGCGCGGCGGTGCCGGGCGTCGGCTCGGGCGGCTCGGTGGTCTCCGCCCCGACGAGCTCGAGGAAGGCCGCGGCCTCGTCCTTGGTCATCGCCCACAGGTCGCTCGCGTTGGCGACGTACCCCTGGGCGATGGCGACGGTCGACGGCTCCGTCTTGCCCTTGCGGTACTCGATGGCGCCGGCGACCTTCGGGACGTGGGGGAAGCCGTGCTCGTCGAGGAACCGCCCGACCTCGAGCTCCGGGTTGACGCCCGGCTCGATGGCCCGGAAGAGCTTGAGGACGATGCGCTCGTCGAAGGCCGTCGAGCTGTTGCTCTGCTCGGCGCCCAGCGGGACGGCCGTGAGGCGGTGCTCGCTGGGGCCGCGGAGGGAGCGGTAGGCGCGGCTCGGCTGCCCGGCCAGCTCGCCGCTCCCACCCTTGAGCCGACGGCGCCCGCCGATGACGCCCAGGAGCGCCTCGGCGAACTCGGGCACCATCGCCCCGTCGACGAGGACCTGGGCCGGCTCCCCCTCGGCCGTCAGCCGGGCGATCTCCGCCTGCGGGGTGTCGGCCAGGAGGCCCGCCGCCTCGTCGATGGACAGGGCGATCAGCGGCAGCGAGTAGGTCTCCTCCTCGCCCTCCGAGAAGGCCACCGACACGAGGACCAGCAACCCGTCGCGGCGCCCGACCGGCACGGGGATGCCCTCGACGATCGACGCCGACTTGATCCGTCGGGCCTTGCCGCGGTACCAGCGGCGGTGCTGCATCCAGTCCAGCAGGACCTCGGTCAGCCGGTCCCGGCGGTGGCGGCCCAGGAGGCCGGCGAGGTCCGGCGTCCTGGGGATGGACGGGAGCTCGGCGGCGTGCGCCTCGGTGATGGCGGTCGACACGACGTCGGACTCGATCCGGAACCAGAGGAACGAGTGCGGGCCCAGGCTGACCATCCACGGCTCCCGGCCGATCCTCGGGAACTCGACGCTGCCGAAGAGCTCGATCGGCAGGAGGCCTTCCCAGCGGGCCAGGTCGAGATG
>DATHYZ010000245.1:0-5866 GCA_035458865.1 Candidatus Limnocylindrales bacterium | reverse complement strand
GAGCCCGCGGCGGAGGGGCCCGGGCGCCTCGAGGCGCTCGGGGTCGGTGAGCTCGTGGCGGTCGGCTCGAGCGGGGAGGACCCGCTGGAGCTCACGGTGGCGTCCGAGCAGCGAGCCGCGGTCGCGGCCGCCGTCGCGACGATGCCGGACGATGAGCGGACGGTGATCATCATGGCCTACCAGCAGGACCTGACCCAGGTCGAGATCGCCGAGCGCCTGGGCTGGCCGTTGGGGACGGTGAAGACGAGGACCCGTCGGGCGCTGCGACGGCTCCGCGAGGCGCTCGGCGACACCGAGGCGCTGGATGGACCGGCGAGCGGAAGCATGGACCGGGAGGTCGGATCGGACTGATGGAGCATCGAGACGTCGAGGCGCTGCTGGAGCTGGCTGCGGTCGAGCCCGAGGGCTTCGAGCGCCTGGCGGCCGGTGACACCGCCGAGGCCGCGGCCATCGCCGGCCATCTGGCCGGCTGTCCCGCGTGCACCGAGCGGTACGAGCGCCTTGGCCGCTCGGCGGTCGTCATCCGAGACGCCGTCCGCGCACTGCCACCGGCCGATCTCCGCGAGCGCACGCTGGCCCGGGTGGCTGCCGAGGGTCGGGTCCGGGATCGCGTCCCCGCGACCGGCGCCGAGGATGGCGCTGTGCCCCCGACCGTGCACGGGCGTCGAACGGTGCCTGCGCGCTGGGTCGTGGCGCTCGCAGCCGCCCTGGTCGTGGCGGTCGTCAGTGGGGCCGGATGGTGGTGGTCGGCCGCTCGCCTCACGGATGCCGAGGCGACGGTGGCCTCGCTGACCCGCGTCGCCGCCGAGGCCGGCCGCATCGCCGCCCTTCCGGACGCCCGGACCGTCGGGCTCAGCGGGGAGGATGCAGCCGGCTGGTTGGTGTTCTCGTCCTCGGCGGCCGAAGTCGCCGTCGAGACGGCCGGGCTGCCCGAGCCTGGCCCGGGCCAGGAGTACCGCTGCTGGGTCCAGGTCGGCGAGGAGCGCACGGTCATGGGCCGGATGTGGGTGGACGGCGACGTCGCCTGGTGGGTGGGGCCGGCGACGGCGCTCGCCGGGCTCGGCCCGGAGGCTACGTTCGGGGTCTCGCTCGTCGAGCTGGACGCCACCAAGCCCGGGACCCCGGTGCTGCTCGGGGAGCTCTAGTCGGGGGTCGCCGATCCGTCGCCGCTGACGACCTCGGCCGCATCTCCCGCGGGTTGCGCCTGTTCATCGGGCGGAGTTCGCTCCGGTCCGGCGTCCTCGGCCGCGGGGGTCGGTCCGTCCAGCCAGCGCTCATGGAGCTCGAGGACCCGGCCGACCGTGCCGGCGTCGAGCGGCTCGCCGTCCCGCTCCAGCGTCGACGCGATCCAGGCGGTCTCGTCGGCACGCTCGCGGTCGGCCGTGGCGTCGCGCCGGCGGCCCATGTCGGCGAGGACCAGCCAGGTGAGGCCGGCCCCGATCCCGAGGCCGACGATGAGCAGCCACCAGTTGAACTCGGCGTTCATCGGAGGATGACTCGTGGGGCGGCGACGGGGTCCGCGGGAGCGGCCGTGGGACCGCCCGTGATGGCGTCGGGCATGCGGGCGCCAGTATAGGCAGCGGGTCGACGACGCGACGGCAGTACACTGCCCGGACGATGCTCGACTTCACCCCGGACCCCATCCTCGTCACCGTCGGCTCGGTCCCGATCTACTGGTACGGGATCTGCTACGCCCTCGGACTCGTCGTCACCTACCTGGTGGCGTCGCGAGAGGCGAGCCGCAAGGGCCTCGACGTCGACCTCGTCCCCAACGGCATCATCGTCATCGCCGTCGCCGCCCTGATCGGCGGCCGCCTCTACCACGTCATCGACCGCTGGGACCTCTACCAGGACAACCTGATCGGGATCGTCCTCCCGCCCTACACAGGCCTCGGGGTCTTCGGCGGCCTGATCACCGGGACCGTCGCCGCCATCCTCTACGCCCGCTGGAAGCGCCAGTCCGTCTGGGCCTGGACGGACGTCGTGGCGCCCGCCCTGTTCGCGATGCAGGCGGTCGGCCGGTGGGGCAACTACTTCAACCAGGAGCTCTACGGACCGCCGACGGACCTCCCCTGGGGGATCCCGATCGAGTGCCAGTACCGCGTCTCGGCCTACTCATGCTCGGAGTTCCCGTTCGAGACGACCCGGTTCCAGCCGCTCTTCCTCTACGAGTCGCTCTCGGCGCTCGTCGGCATGATCGTCCTCCTCTGGCTCGCCCGCCGGGCTGCCGGCCGGCTGCGACAGGGCGACCTGCTCGGCGTCTTCTTCGTGTGGTACGGCATCGTCCGCTTCGCCCTGGAGGGCCTGCGGACCGACAACTGGACGTTCAACGGGATCCCGACGGCCTGGCTCTTCGCGGCCGGCTTCATCGGCTTCGGCCTGCTGATCATCGCCTCGCGGCATCTGCGCCCGGGCCCGAGCATGGCCGAGGAGGATGCCCGCCGCCTGGCAGAGCGGTCCGCTGCGGGAGGAGGCGAGCCACCCGCCGGGTCGCCGGAGGTGCCGGCCACGGACGGCGCCGCGGAGTCCCCGGCCGGCGATCCGACCACGTCCGACGGCGAGCCTGCCTCGATCGATCCCGACGACGAGACGGCGGATGCGCCGGCGACCGACCCGCAGGCCGGGTCAGCGGGAGCCACCTGAGCGGAGGATCCTGGCGTGGTGGGTGATCCGGTCGAGGGATCGACGTCGGCGACCATCGACGAGCCGCCCGTCGACGTTCCAAGGCGTCGCGCGCGCCCGCTCCCGGCGAGGGTCCGCCCGTCCGAGGTCGCGGCGCGTCGTGGGGACACGCGGGAGGGGCTGGCCTGGCTCGGTCACCCCCCGCAGACCCGGGCCACGCTGCTGGTCCGACTCATGGCGGCATTCGGCCGGTTCCTCGCCTTCGGCGTGTTCCGATTCCAGGCCCGGATCGAGGGCCGAGAGCATGTCCCGGGAGAGGGCGGCTACATCGTGATGGCGGCCGCCCACCGCGGGTGGATGGACCCGCTGCTCGTGGTCCACGCGCTGCCGCTGACGCCGCGGGTCTGGTTCCTGGGTGGGGGCGCGGCGGCGTTCTCGTCCCGCTGGAAGGAGGTCCTGCTCCGCCGACTCGGTGGGATCCTGCCGGTCTGGCGGGGCGGCGTCGGGATCGACAGCCACGTGGTCGCCGCCCGCGCCGTGCTCGAGCACGGTGGCGTGTTCGCCCAGATGCCCGAGGGCACGGTCAGCGGGCCGCCCGGCCGGGTCGGGACGTTCCGGGTCGGCGCCTCGCTCATCGTCCTGCGGACCGGAGCCCGGGTCCTGCCCATCGCCATCGCCGGGACCGAGGAGCTGTACGTGGGGAAGCGGATGGCGGTCCGGATCATGGAGCCGGTGACGATCGCCGACCTCCTGGGGTCCGGGTGGGACGGCGTGCGCCCGGAGCCGGGCACCCGTCCCGAGCTGGACCTCGCCCGGCGGATCTCGGACGCCATGCAGGCACGGCTGACACCGGTCGTGGAGGACCTCCAACCGTGGACCGTGGATCCACCGGAGCATCCCCGCCGCCTGCGCGACCGCCTGACCTGGCTGCTCCTGACCCGCGGGCCGCTGGACCGCACCGACGTTCCGCCGTCTCGGCCTCCGGCGCCTCCCGACGACCCGGTCGCGCCGACCGGCGGCTGAGCGAGCTGGCCGATGGGCGGGCGGCGGCCGATCGGCCTGGTGGGTCGGGTCACGGCGAGGCCATCGGTCGCCTACCGCGGCCTCCTCATCGGCTGCCGCCTGGTGGGCCGCGGGATCTTCGGGTTCCGGCCTGCCCTGCAGGGCGCCGGTCGCCTGCCACGGGACCGCACCGGCCGTCCCGTGGGTGGCTGGATCGCCGCCGGGCTGCCGCACCGGACGTGGGTCGACCCGTTCCTGCTCCTGGACCTCCTCCCGTCCGAGCCGCGCTTCGTCTTCTTCGGCGACGGACCCACGATGCACCGCTCGTGGTGGCGCCGCGTCGCCGTCCGTGCCATCGGGGGCTTCATCCCGATCTGGCCCGACGGCGGCCGACGGCAGGTCGAGGGGCACCTCGTGGGTGCCCGGGACGCGCTCGACGCCGGAGCCGTGCTGCTCGTCTTCCCGGAGGTCGGCCCAGCGGTCCCGCCCGGGGAGGCGCGCCGGCTGGGCCTGGGCATCGCCTACCTGGCCCTGCGGACGGACGCCCCGATCGTCCCCCTCGCGATCGGTGGCGCCGAGGATCTGTACCGCGGCCGGTCCCTGGTCGTCCGTGTGCTGCATCCCGTGACCTGGCAGGACCTCGCCGGGATGGCGGCTGACGCCATCGCACCCACCCCCTGGTCCTCCGACGAACGGCGGATCGCCCACCGCATCATCGCGGCCCTCCATGAGCGCTCTGCCGGGGACGTGGCGGCCGTCGACCGGCTGACGCGCGCACCGGCAGAGCAGGTCCGACGCTGGCGCTGGCTCACGACCGCCTGGCACTGAGTCGACTCCCGGCTGGCTGCACGGGCTGTCGCCCGGGCTCCCGGGGAACCTATACTCGGCCACCATGCAGTACGCCGACTCCGTCCTCGAGCTCATCGGCGGCACGCCGCTCGTCCGCCTGACCCGGGTCACCCGCGACCTCGGCCCGATCGATCGCCAGCCCCTGGTGCTCGCCAAGCTGGAGGGCATGAACCCCGGCGGCTCGGTCAAGGACCGCATCGGCCTCCCGATGATCGAGGCGGCCGAGCGCGCCGGCCTGCTCCGCCCCGGTGGCACCATCGTCGAGCCCACGTCGGGGAACACCGGTCACGGCCTGGCCATCGCCGCCGCCCTGAAGGGCTACCGCTGCATCTTCGTCATGGCCGACAAGCAGTCCGCCGAGAAGCAGGCCCTGCTCCGCGCCTACGGAGCGGAGGTCGTCCTCTGCCCGACGAACGTCTCCCCCGAGTCCCCGGAGTCCTACTACCGCGTGGCCGACCGGCTGGCCCGCGACATCCCCGGCGCCTACAAGCCCGACCAGTATTGGAACCAGGAGAACCCGGCCGCCCACGAGGCCACGACCGGGCCGGAGATCTGGGAGCAGACCCAAGGCCGGATCACCCACTTCGTCGCCAGCGCGGGGACGGGCGGGACGATCAGCGGGGTCGGCCGCTACCTCAAGCGCCAGCGCCCCGACCTGGTCGTCGTGGGCGCCGACCCGGAGGGCAGCGTCCTCTCCGGCGACACGGCTCGCCCGTACCTGACGGAGGGCGTCGGCGAGGACTTCATGCCCGGCACCCACGATCCGACGGTCGTGGACCGCTGGGTCCGCGTCTCCGACCGGGAGGCCTTCGCGATGGCCCGCCGGATCACCCGCGAGGAGGGCATCCTGGCCGGCGAGTCGTGCGGGACGGCCGTCGTGGCGGCGCTGAACGAGGCCCGCCGGATCATGCTCGAGGAGCCCGCCACCGCGGTCGAGCGCGTCGTCGTGGTCATCCTGCCCGACGGTGGCCGGAACTACCTCTCGAAGCTCTACAACGACGAGTGGATGCGGGCCAACGGCCTGATGGCGACGACCGGGGCGGTCATCCGCGTCGCCGACCTCCTGGCCGAGCGCCATCACCAGGGCGGCCTGCCCGACGTGGTCCTGGCCCGGACGACCGAGCGGGTGGGGGAGGCGATCGAGCTTCTCCAGCGCTTCGGGATCAGCCAGCTGCCCGTGTCCGAGGCGCCCGAGGGCGACGCCCTTGATGCCATCGTCGGAGCCGTCAGCGAGACCGGCCTCCTCGAGCGCGCCTACCGCGATCCCTCGGTGGTCGAGCGGACCGTCGGCGAGGTCATGGACCGGCCGCTGCCGCTCGTGGAGGCGTCGGCGACGGTCGACGAGGCGTTCGCCCTGCTCCAGGACGGCGCGAGCGCGCTGGTCGCGACCCGC
>DATHYZ010000244.1:0-4269 GCA_035458865.1 Candidatus Limnocylindrales bacterium | reverse complement strand
CGCTCGATCGTCGGTCGGATCGAGCGATCCCGCTCCCGCGACAGGCGCGCGTCACCCGTGACGACCGACCCCGGCCCGGCCGCGGGGGGTGATGCCGCGGGACACGCCGCCGGGGCCTACGCCGACCAGCCGGCGTCCGAGGACTCGGTCGCCGTGCCGGGCCGCGTCCGCCGAGCAGTGGGCTCGGCCCGACGCATGGCCGCGATCGGCCTGACCGTCCGGGCCCAGCAGCGGGCCAGCCGGGCCGTGGACCCGGGGGCCGACCTGTACCACGGCATGGCCTACATGGGCGTCCCCGTGGCCCTGGCCCTCGCCCGACCGAGGCGCTCGCCCGCCGTCTACGACGCGCGCGACATCTACGTCGATGCCGGCAACCTTGCCCGCCTGCCCGGCGGCGTGCGTCGCCTGCTCGGCCGCCTCGAACGAGGCTGGGCTCGTCGGGCCGATCGGGTCATCACGGTGAACCAGCCGTACGCAGACGTGATGGCCGAGCGGTGGGCGGTGGAGCCTCCTCGCGTCGTCATGAACTGCGCCTACCGCACCGACCCTCCCGATCCGGCGGTCCGACGGTTCCACGGCCGGCTGGGGCTGCCCCCGACGACCGCCGTGGTCCTGTACCACGGCGGCTTCTCGCCCGGCCGCGGTATCGAGCAGCTCCTCGACTCGATCCCGCATGTCCCCGACGCGGTCCTCGTGTTCATGGGCTACGGCGTCATGGCGGCCGATCTCGAGCGGCGAGTCCGGACCCCGGACCTCACGGGACGGGCGTTCGTCCTCCCGGCGGTCCCTCCCGTCGAGCTGCTGGACTGGGTGGCGGCCGCCGACGTGGCAGCCATGCCGATCCAGCCGACGACGCTGAACCACCGGCTCACGACCCCGAACAAGCTGCTGGAGGCGATCGCCGTCGGGGTGCCGGTCGTCGCGTCTGACCTGCCGGGCATGGCCGCCATCGCCACGGAGGCCGGCGGAGAGCTCTGCGACCCGGAGGACCCCCTGTCGATCGCTGCCGCGATCCGCCGGATCCTCGCGGAGGGCCCAGCGGAGCGGGCCGCCCGGCGCGCGCGAGCCCTGAAAGTCGCCCACGAGCGCTACACCTGGGAGGCGCAGATGACGGGACTGCTGGCCGAGTACGGCCGGCTCACGGGCCGACCATGGTGAGCCCCGGAGCGGAGCATGGCCCCTCCGACGTCACCCCCGGCCGGCGCAGGGCGGTCGTGCTCGTGGGCAACGCGGCCGCGCCGTACTCGCGTGGCCTGCGGGTCGCGCGCAGCCTGGCGGGCGCTGGCTATGACGTGGAGATCGCAGCTGTCGGGCGTCCCGATCTCCCGGAGGCGGAGATCGACGGAAGCATCCGCCTCCGACGCTACCACCCGACCGGACCGTGGGCCCGTTTCACCGCGGAGCGGCCTGTCGCGGCCAGGCGGGGCATGGCCCGGGCTGCCGACGTGGCGGACCTCGCCCTCAAGGGCCTCGGCTGGCCGGCCCAGGCCCGTGGTTGGTGGGCGGCTCTCCGGTCGGCCGCCCCGGCGGCTGACCTGTACCACGCCTGCGGGATGCTGGCCGCGCCGGTCGCCCTCGAGCTGGCTGCTCGGGCCCGCTCGGAGGGGCGGGCGGGTCGGGTCGTCTACGACGTCATCGACGCGGTCCTCGACTCGAACAACGTCGAGCGGGTCCCGCGACCCCTGCTGACCTGGTACCGATCTCGGGAGCGCCGCTGGGCCCGTGCCGCGGACCTCGTGGCCACGGTCAACGAGCCGCTGGCCGCGCACCTGGCAGGTCGGTGGGGTCTCCCGGAGCCCCCGCTCGTGCTCCTCAACTGCCAGCCGCGCTGGGACCCTCCCGAGCCCCGCCCGGACCTGATCCGCGCCGCCGCTGGCCTCCCCGCCGAGCGACGGGTGATCCTCTTCCTCGGTCGGCTCGGCCCGGGCCGCGGCCTCGACGAAGCTGCCGAGGCGGTTCTCCGCCTGCCCGACGCCGCGCTCGTGGTGCTCGGCTTCGGTCCATGGGCCGACCGCCTGCGGGAACGCGACCGCGACCCACGCTACGCGGGCCATCACGTCACGCTCCCGCCGGTCCATCCCGATGACGTCCCGGCCTGGACCGCCTCGGCCGACGCGTCGATCGTCGCCGTTCCGGCGGACTCGCTCAACCAGCGGCTGTCGAGCCCCAACAAGTTCTGGGAGTCGCTCACGGCCGGCACGCCGATCGTCGTCGGCCGGGACCTGGAGGTCATGCGCGCGATCGTCGAGTCCGGCGGCGTGGGCGCGACGGCCGATCCGACCGACCCAGCCGACCTGGCGCTGGCCCTGGGCGGCATCCTCGACCAGGCACCGGACACCTATGCCGCGATGCGCGGACGGGCGGTCGCGCTGGCCCGGGAACGCTACAACTGGGAGGCCACCGTGGGCCCGTACCTCGAGGCCGTGGGGCGCCTCGTCCCGGTGGGTCCGGTCGACTAGATCACGGCGCCCAGCTGCTGCCGGAGCTCCTCCTCGCGGGCCTCCTTCGCCTTGGCGGAGCGCTCCTCGTGGAGCGAGGCGACCTCATCGGGATCGCCCGTCGTGACGATCCCGCCCTTGTCGAGGAGCAGGGCACGATTGCAGAACTCGCGGACCCAGCTCATGTCGTGGGTGACGATGACGATGCCCTTGGCGGCCCGCGTCATCTCGATGATGCGGTGCTTGCTCTTCTCCCGGAAGACGGCATCGCCGGTCGCGAGCACCTCGTCGATGATCAGCACGTCGGGGTCGACGGCCGTGGCGATGGAAAACCCCAGCCGGGCGCGCATGCCCGAGGAGTAGGTCTTGATCGGCGCGTCGATGAAGCGGCCCAGGCCGGCGAACTCGACGATCCCGGGCAGTCGCTGCTCCATCTCGGTGCTCTCGATCCCCAGGAACGCCCCGGCGAGCAGGATGTTGTCGAACCCGGAGAGGTCCTGATCGAAGCCGGCTCCGAGCGTGAGGAGGCTTGATACCTGGCCGACGACGTCGACCTGGCCCTCGTTGGGGCGGAGGATGCCGGCCAGGACCTGCAGCAGCGTGCTCTTGCCCGCGCCGTTCGGCCCGATCACGGCCAGGGTCTCGCCATGCGGAACCCGGAAGGTGACGCCCCGGAGCGCCCAGAAGTGCGTGGGCCCGCCGGTGCGCCGGAGGGCGTTCTTGAAGGACTCGCGGACGGTCGTCCGGCGGGTCAGCCGGAGGTTGTAGCGGATCCCCAGGCCACGGACGTCGATCGCGTAGTCGGGCGCCGGGTCGGTCATGTCGGCCATCAGAGGACTTTGGCGAAGGCGGGCTCGACCCGCTTGAAGAAGATCATCGCGATGCCCAGGAAGACGATGGAGACGACGAGGAGGATGGCGAGTGGCCCCCACTGAGGGAAGGTCCCGTAGTAGATCAGGTCGCGGTAGGACTCGAACAAGGTGGCCCATGGGTTGAGGCGCATCAGGGACTGCAGCGTCGGGTTGCCGGTCAGGGCGTCGAGCCCATAGAGGCCCGGCGAGAGGTAGAACCAGATCCGCAGGCCGTGCCGGGCGACGTTGCCGATGTCCCGGAAGAAGACGTTCACGGAGGAGACGAAGATGGCGATGCCCAGGGTGAACGCCAGCTGGACGACCGCCACCACCGGGATGAGCAGGAGGAAGAGGCTGATCCGGTCGGCGTAGAAGAGGAGCATGAGCCCGAGCAGCGGGATCATCCCGAAGGCGAAGCTCACGATCCCGCTCGAGGTGGCGGCGACCGGCAGGACGATCTTCGGGAAGCTCACCTGCTTGATGATCCGTTCGCGCGAGGTGACCGACGTGATCGAGTCGTTGACGCTCGCCGAGAACCATTTCCAGGGCAGGATGGCGGCGAACACGAAGAGCGCGTAGTCCTCGGTCGCTCGCTGGAAGATGACCGACACGAGGATCACGTACACGATCATCTGGAGCAGCGGGTCGAGCACCCACCAGATGTTCCCGAGGACCGTGTCGGCTCCGTGGCGATGGAGGTCGGCTTGCACGAGGTAGCGCGTCAGCCGCCTCCGTGACCAGATCTCGCGGAAGCCCTGGGCGATGAGCTCGAGAGGATTGGGGTGCTCGGCGGCCCGGTAGGTGCGGACCTGCGAGTGGCTGGACATGCGCGGGCGAGCGTAGCAGACGACTGCCGGGGCCGGCGCCGGGCGCCCGCTAGAATGGCCCGGATGTCTCCCGGGCTCGAGGTCAACCGTGCCGGCGCGGCGTACGCCGTCCGCCGTCTCCGCACCGTCAGTGGCGTCGATGCCGCCCTGCGG
>DATHYZ010000243.1:0-6780 GCA_035458865.1 Candidatus Limnocylindrales bacterium | reverse complement strand
AGCGCGATCGCACCCTCGTGGAGACGCTCGAGGTGCTCGGCCCACTCGATGGGCACCCCGCGCCGCGCCCGGAGGGTCTCGAACAGGCCGTCGCCGAGCTGGAACCCGCGGTCGGTCACGGGGAGGTGGGGACCGTGCGCCTCCATGAGACGACCGTCGAGCCAGACGTGGGCAGGGAGCGTCATCACGCGGACCCTTCGGGCTGGGGCCCCCGGCTGGATGGGTCGTGGATCGGCCGCGGCGACCGCGGGACCGCCGGCTCGGGCATCATGCTCACGATGGTAGCCGAGCCGCCCGCCCGCCCTCGTCCGTCCTCCGGCCGATTCGATCCGGGGCGGCTCGAGCGCGCCTTCGAGGTGGTCGCCCAGGCGGTGGGATCCGGGGAACCGCCGGCGGCGGTCCTGGCCGTGGCCGGCGCGGACGGCCCGATCCTGGCCCGCGGCTTCGGGAGCGACGGCTCGGGCGGCCGCATCGGCGTCGCCCACCGGTTCCGGGTCGCGTCGGTCACCAAGCCGATCGTGGCGACAGCCGTCATGCAGCTCGTCGAGGAGGGTCGGGTGACGCTCTCCGACCCGATCCGCCGCGTCGTGCCCGAGTTCGCGCCACCGCCGGTGGCGGAGGGCCGAGCCGGCTCCGAGGCGGTGACGGTCTGGCACGTGCTGACCCATACCTCCGGGGCGACCGACCTCGACTGGGTCGGGCAGGGCCAGGCGCCTCCGAGCGCCGAGGCGCTCATCGCCAGCGTCTGCTCGCGACCTCTGTCCTTCGTGCCCGGCGCCACCTACACGTACGCGTCCGACACCTTCTACCTGCTCGGCCTGCTCCTGCAGCGGGTCGGCGGGCATCCGACCATCGGTGCCGCCCTGCGGGCGCGGATCCTTGAGCCGCTGGGCATGGCCGCCACGGGCTTCGAGATGGAGGTCGAGGGATATCCGAACGCCCCGGTCTCGATCGTCGGCAGCGACGGCCTCGACGTCGAGCGGTACTCCCGCTGGATCAGCGCCATCGAGCATCCCGGCGGCGGGCTCTGGTCGACCGCCCACGACCTGGTTGCGTTCGGCCGGGCCTCCATGGGCTCGCCCGCCGTCCCGCCGATCCTCGGGGGCGCGTTGCTCGAGCTCATGCGGCGCGAGCAGACGGCCGGCATCCTCGAGCCCGGCGATCCGCCCCGCCGAGCGACGTACGGGCTCGGCTGGGGCAAGTCCACGCTCAGCGGCCGGATGCCCGGGCCGCCCTCGGTCGTCGATCACGCCGGAGCGACGGGCAGCCGGTTGTGGGTGGACCCCTCGAACGGCCTGGTCGTCGCCCTCCTGGTCGGGCGCTGGGGCGCCGAGCGGACGCTCGCCGACGCCGCCATCGCCGCCGTCTACGGCGCCCTCGAGGGCTGACGGGCCCGGTCAGACGGCCCTGGCTGGTCAGGCGGCCCCGGACGCCTCCCGCGCCCCGATCGCGCCGAGCGGCCCGCGGGCCTTGGCGACCGTCTCATCCCACTCCGCGTCGGGATCGCTGCGCCAGGTGATCCCGCCACCGACGTGGAGGGTCAGCCGCCGTCCGTCGGCCACCAGGGTCCGGATGAGGATGCTCGTGGCCATGGTGCCGTCGGGCGAGATCCAGCCGAGCGCCCCCGTGTACGGGCCGCGCCGGACCGGCTCGAGATCCTCCAGGAGCTCGATGGCCCGGATCTTCGGCGCCCCGGTGATCGAGCCACCCGGGAAGCTCGCGGCCAGGAGGTCGAACGGGTCACGGCCGGGCGCCAGGCGGCCCGTGATCGTCGAGACCAGGTGCTGGACCGTGGACGTCCGCTCCAGACGGCAGAGCCGGGGCACCCGGATCGAGCCCGGGACGCAGACCCGGCCCAGGTCGTTGCGCAGGACGTCGACGATCATCACGTTCTCGGCCTGGTCCTTGGCCGAGCAGAGCAGCTCTCGGGCGAGGGTCCGCTCCCCCGCGCGGTCGCGCCCCCGCGGGCGGGTCCCCTTGATCGGGTCGGTCGAGACGATCCCGCCCGGGCGGACGGCGAGGAACGGCTCCGGCGAGGCCGACAGGATCGCTCGTCGGACCCCGGTCGCCCGGTCCGGCCCGAGGTCGAGGAAGGCCGCGTAGCGGGCGGGATCCCCCCGCCGGAGCTGCCGGTAGACGGGCCATGGGTCGCCGGCGAAGGGGGCCTCCAGGCGCCGGGCCAGGTTCGCCTGGTACAGCTCGCCCGCGGCGATCGCCTCGCGGACCTCCCCGACGGCCCGACGGTGCGCGGTCCGGTCCATCGACGTGTCGAACACGGTCGGCAGCGCGGGCGATGCCGCCCGTCCGCCGTCCGCGGCTGACGGACTGGCTCGGCGTGCCGCGACGGCGGCCTCCACGCGGGCCCGAAGCCCCCGAGCACGCCGGTCGAGCCGCTCGACGTCGCCGTCCAGCGCCCGGCCGGCCAGCCACGCGCTCCCGGCGGCTCCGTCCCAGGCCACGACCAGGTCGTGGAGCGCCAGCCGGAGGAGGGGCAGGTCCTGGTCGTCGGGGATCCGATGGGGCAGCCGCTCGAACCGGCCCCCGAGGTCGTATCCGAGGTAGCCCACGAGGCCGCCGATGAACGGGGGGGCGCCCTCGATCCGGGCATGGCCGCCGGCGAGGCGATCGAGCAGCCGCCGCGCCTCGGCGAACGGATCGGCCCCGTCGGCCGGCCCGTCGAGGACCGTGATCGGGTCCACGGCCAGGAAGGTCCAGCGGTCCCGGCGGCCCCGACGGGCCGTCTCCAGCAGCGCCAGGCCGGCGCGGTCCGGCAGGGCATCCGCGACGTCGAGCGGAGCCAGGCCGTCGAGTGCCGGCCAACGCTCGACGAGCACCCCGACGGTGCCGGCTTCCGGGGGTCCGTCAGGGTCGAGCGTGGAACGAGTCGGCGCGAGCCGCGACATGACGGGCATTATCGTGGCGCCGGGCGCTGATGACCCGGCGAGCGCGGGCCGGGCGAGCGGATCGTCCCGGCGGACGGGATGGGGACCAAGGAGGGAGCCGACGATGCGGGCACGGGACCTCGGCCTCAGGATCGGGACGATCGATGCCGGCCCGCTCGACGCGATCACCGACGTCCCGGGCGTCCGGGTCGGCCACGCGACGATGATCCGTGGCGATGGACCGCTCGTCCGGGGCGAGGGCCCCGTCCGGACCGGCGTGACGGTCGTCGTCCCCCACGACGGCGACGTGTGGCTGGAGCCCGTCTTCGCCGGCTGCCACCGGCTCAACGGCGACGGGGAGCTGACGGGCCTCGAGTGGATCCGGGAGGCCGGCCTCCTGAGCGGCCCCATCGGCCTGACGAACACCCACAGCGTCGGCGTGGTGCGAGACGTCCTGATCGAGGACGCCGTCGCCTCGCACGAGCAGGGTGCGCCCATCTGGTCGCTTCCGGTGGTCGGCGAGACCTACGACGGCGCGCTCAACGACATCGATGGCTTCCACGTCACGCCCGACCACGTCGCGGAGGCGCTGCGCTCGGCCGCGGCCGGACCCGTGGCCGAGGGTGGGGTGGGCGGTGGGACCGGGATGGTCTGTCACGGCTTCAAGGGCGGCATCGGGACGGCGTCGCGCCTGGCGCCCGGTCCGGACGGGCCGTGGACCGTGGGGGTCCTGGTCCAGGCCAACTACGGGAGCCGGGAGCAGC
This sequence comes from Candidatus Limnocylindrales bacterium, assembly GCA_035458865.1. Lineage (GTDB taxonomy): Bacteria > Chloroflexota > Limnocylindria > Limnocylindrales > CSP1-4 > DATHYZ01. Next base: position 3,134 of record DATHYZ010000243.1, on the reverse strand, counting down.
TCCGGATCGACGGGGTTCCCGTCGGTCGGGCGATCCCGAAGACCGACCTGCCCAGCCCCTGGGACCAGGCGAGCGATGCCCGGCGGCGGCTCCGCGGATCGGAGGGCGCCGGATCGATCATCGTCATCGTCGCGACGGACGCACCGCTCCTCCCCCACCAGTGCGCCCGCCTCGCCCAGCGTCCCACGCTCGCCCTGGGCCGGATGGGCAGCATCGCCTCGACCGGCTCCGGCGACCTCTTCCTCGCCTTCGCGACCGGGAACCGGCTCCGGGCCGGGGAGAGCGCCCCCGGGGACCCCGACGACGAGACCCCCCGGGCGGTGGATGTCCGGATGGTCGGGGAGGGCGCCATCGACGGGCTGTTCGCGGCCACGGTCGAGGCCACCGAGGCGGCGATCGTCAACGCCCTCCTCGCCGCCGAGACGATGGTCGGCCGGGACGGCATCGTGGCCCACGCCCTGCCCCATGACCGGCTCGCGGCGGTGCTGGCGGCGCACGGGCGACCGTTGGGCTCGTGATCCCGCTCGACATCCGCCCCATGGGGACGGGTGACCTCGCTGCCGTGGACCGGGTCCTGGCCGCCACTGACGAGACCGTGGCGACCTCGAGCGGCTGGCCGTACCTGGAGCTGGTGCACTCCTGCGGGCGGGTGCTGGTCGGCGAGATCGAGGGAACGATCGTCGGGTTCGCCGCCGCGGTCCCGGCGGGAGGCGTGACCCATGTCAGCGACCTGTTCGTGACCCCCGAGCACCAGGGCCGGGGCATCGGGCGGCGGCTGCTCGGGGAGCTGCTCGGGGACGCATGGCCCCGATCGACGTTCAGCTCGCCCGACGCACGAGCCCTGCCCCTCTACATCCGGCACGGCCTGCGTCCGAGCTGGCCGGGCTGCTACCTGGAGGGTCCGGTCACGGCGCTGCCCGAACCCGACCCGGACCTCGAGGTCGTGATCATCGACGCGGCGCAGATGACCGAGGCGGAGCGGGCTCTCGATGGGATCGACCGGACCTGCCTCCACCGGCACGAGGCCCGCGAGACCGGCTCGGTGCACCTGGCGGTCCGCTCGGGGGGCACGGTGGTGGCCGCGGGCCATGCCCGCGACGCGCGCAAGAGTCCCGGTCGCTGGCTCGATCGCCTGGTGGTCGCCCCGGAGGTCGATCCGGTGGGTCCGGTCGTGGCCGCGCTCCGGGCCGCCGCCTCCCCGGCTCGACCGGTCGGCGCCTGCGTGCCCGGCCCGCATCCGGCGCTTGCCGTGCTCCTGGGCCGGGGCTTCAGGATCGTCGACCAGGACACCTACTGCGAGAGCGAGCCGGGCCTGTTCGACCCGACGCGCTCCCTGCCGGACCCGGCGCTCCTCTAGGGCCCGGGCCGGTGGCTCAGCCGTCGCCCGTCGGTCGGTCGCGGCGGCTGAACTCGAGGAGCGCCTCGCGGCACGCGTCGGCAGCCCGGCGTGCCTGGCCCACGATCCACGGGTCGACCCGCGCCGAGTCCTCGATGGCGATCGTCGGCCCGTGAGGCCCGTCGTCGAGGACGATCCCGGAGGCGTTCCGGTAGTCGGCCATCCAGTTCGCCTGCAGCTGGAGCGCCACGTCGGCGACGACCGCGACCGGGAAGTGCCAATCGAGATAGGTCGTCTCGAGCCGGGCGGCGACGTCGGCGAGCCGGACCGACGTGCCCCGCTCGATCCGGGCCAGGAGGTCGATGACCCGGAGCGCCGTGAACGGATCGCCGGACTCGGCCACGACCGGCGGTCGCAGCGTCGGGTCCGGGAGGCCCTGCGGTGGATCCCGCAGGACGAGGCGGCCGGGTCGCGCCGGGACGTCGGTCACAGGTCTCAGATCACTCCGGCTAGTCCGGTAGGGCTCGTGGGGATATCACGGGATCGCTGACGACCCTCCCGGCACCGCTGCCGGGAGGACCGGCTCCCTAGGGCAGGAGCTGACGGAGGGCGAAGAGGACGTTGGCCGGTCGCTCGGCGAGCCGGCGCATGTACCAGGGATACCAGGCGTCGCCGTAGGCGATGAGGTCGATGACCCGGTAGCCGTCCCGGGCCAGCCGGCGCTGCTGGTCGGCGCGGATGCCGTAGAGCATCTGGATCTCGAAGCTCGTTCGCGGGAGGCCGAGCGCCCGGGCGTGGGACGCCACCTGCTCGATCAGGTCGACGTCGTGGGTGCCCAGCCCGACCCGGACCCGCTGCGTCCGGGCCGCCTCGAGCATCGTCACCGCGAGGGCGACGTAGTTGGCGTCCACCACGCGACGATCCCGGTAGGCGATCCGAGCCGGCTCGTCGTAGGCCCCCTTGACGAGCCTGATGGAGGGCTCGAGCGGAAGGAGCCGCTGGACGTCGTCGGCGGTCCGGATGAGGTAGGCCTGCAGGCACAGGCCGACGTTCGGATGGGAGCGCTTGAGCCGCTCGTAGAAGGCGATCGTCCGCTCGACGTACGGGCTGCCCTCCATGTCGATCCAGAGCTCACGGTCGAGCTCGGCCGAGCGCTGCGCGAGCCGGGCACAGTGCTCGAAGGTCCGCTCCTCGTCGAGGTCGAAGCCAAGCTGGGTGAGCTTCACCGAGGCCTCGCCGTCGATGCCCCGGGCGGCAAGCTCCTCGAGGAGGCCCAGGTAGTGGTCGGCCACGGCGTCGGCGTCCCCGATGACCTCGAGGTTCTCGCCCAGGCGGGTGAAGAGGGTCGGGATGCCCTCCCGGCCGAAGGCCTCGGCCGCCACGAGGGCGGCCTCCACGTCCTCGCCCGGCATGAAGCGCCGAACGGCCCGGCGGACGAAGCCGAGTCGTGGCACGCGCTCCCGGAGCCACCGGTCGCGAGCCGCCCACAGGAGGACCGTGCGCATGGGTCGCATGGCGGCATCGTACCCGTCCGCCGCGGCGGCGGGTCGAGCGACCGGCGCTACCATCGACCCGATGGACGATCGAGAGGATGCCCGCGCCGCGATCCGGGCCCGACTCGCCCGCGAGCTGGCGGCGCCCGAGCCGGAGATCCCGCTTGCCCGGGTCGCGCTGCTCCTCGCGGCCTACGAGCGCCCGGGGCTGGACCCCGCTCCGGCGCTCGCCGAGCTCGACGCCTACGCCGAGCGGGTGCGGGCCCATGGTGACGAGCTCGACCCACCCGACCGTCGCCTAGAGA
>DATHYZ010000242.1:0-11140 GCA_035458865.1 Candidatus Limnocylindrales bacterium | reverse complement strand
GGGCCCGCGGAGCAGGCGCAGCAGACGAGGAAGTCGCGGTTGCCGATGACCGTCTCGCCGTTCGTGCCGGCGTCGATGAGCATCGCCAGCTCCGGCTTGCGGTCCATGCCGGTGGCGAGCACGTCGGCCGTGATGTCCCCGCCGACGTAGCTGCCGACGCCGGGCATGCAGGCGACCGGAGCGCGGCCGTGGATGCGCAGGCCGATCTCCGCCGCGTGGTAGACGGGCAGCGACGTCGCCACGGGCACGTACGGATCGCGGCGGATCTCCGCCGGCGGCAGGCCGAGGAAGAGGTGGATCATCGTGGTGTTGCCGGCCACGACCGCGGCGAGGATCTCGTGGCGATCCACGTGGTGGGAGAGCGCCAGGCTGCCGACGAGGACGTTGATCTCGTTGACGACCGTGGAGCGGAGGTCCTCGAGGCCGCCGCGCTCGCCCGCGTGGATGATCCGCGAGATGACGTCGTCGCCGTAGGCCACCTGGCCGTTGAGGGCCGCGGCGACGCCGGCGGTCCTGCCGCTCCTGAGGTCCACGAGGTGAACGACGACGGTCGTCGTGCCGAGGTCGATCGCCAGGCCGAAGACCGGCCGGGACGGTCGGCCGGCGACGAGGTCCAGCAGCTCGTGGTCGCCGTTCCGGCGACCGACCAGGGCCGTGACCAGCCGGTCGGAGAGCCGGATCCGCTCGGGGAGCTGGCGCAGGACCGGCAGGGGCACCGCGAGGTCCTGCACGCCATGACCCCGTCGCAGCTCGCGCCGGAGCAGCCCCAGGTCGCTCGTCGCGTCGTCGATCGTCGGCCGGGGGAGCGCCATCGGGACCGCCATGGCGAGCGGGTCGAACGGGAACCGATCGGCCTCGGGAAGGGGACCGACCGGCACCTCCTCGGGAGACGCGAGGATGCCGGTCGCCCGATCGGCGCCGGTGAGGATCTCGAGCCCCTCGATCCGCGACGACGCGGGCACGTCCACGGTGACATCGCCATCCACGGCCGTCCGACAGGCCAGCACGTGACCGTCGACCAGGGCGCCCGAGCCCTCCAGCTCGATCGTGGGGCCCTCGACGACGGCGACCGAGCAGCGCCCGCAGATGCCCCGGCCGCCGCACGAGCCGTCGAGCAGGATGCCGGCGGCGAAGGCGGCGTCGAGCAGCGTGGCGCCCTGCTCGACCTCCGCGGTCGCAGCGTCCGGCAGGAAGGTGACGCGGGCCGTCGCCATGTGGGGCTCCTCAGCCCGCGGCGGCCGGTTCTGGCTGGCGCCAGCGGGTCCGCATGAAGACCGAGATGCCGGCCGATTCGCGAGGCCCCACCAGGACCTCCCAGCCGCTCAGCTCCTCGAGCTTGCCGCTGAGCGAGGCGACGCCGCCGGGGATGACGCAGCGCTTGTGGTCGACCTTGTCGGCGACGCCCGAGTCGGCCAGGGCCTTGGCGATCGTCTCGGCGCTGAACTTGTCGGCGGCCCAGGCGGTCATGACCGACTGTCCCTCCGTGTCGACCACGACGACCCAGCAGGGCACGTGGCTCGCCTCGGTGTCCGCCTCGACGGTGAAGTAGGTGAGCGAGAAGTTGGTCGTGACGAGCACCGGCGACGAGGCGTCGGGGCTGCCGATCGTGGCGAGGCCCGCATCCACCTGGATCGGCTTCTGCGGATCGGTGTAGATGTTCTGTCGGGCGGTGACCATCGCCAGGGCCTGCCACGGCTCGAGCTCGTCGACCATCACGAGGGCGGCGTACTTGGCGATGTAGGCCGAGGCCTCCGTGACCCGGTCGATCGGATCGCTCGCCGTGACCACGGCCATGGCCGGGTAGCCCAGCGGACGGGCCTGGCGACGGAGGGCGAGGCGACGGATCTGGGTGAGGTCCTGGATCGTGGCGGCCAGGCCCCTGGCCCCGCTGTCGATGACCAGGTCGGTCAGGCCCAGTCCGGCGACCCTGGCGGTGAGGGCAGCGAGCCCCTGGAGGTCGGCGCCGCGGACCACGAGCGGGCAGTCGTTCGCCTTGGCCAGGGCGGCCATGGCCTCCCAGTTCTCGTCGGTCGCCCCGTCGATCAGGGGCCGCCGGCCGGCCAGGGCGGGCAGGGCCGCCTCGATGGTCTCCGGCCTGGTACTGACCAGGACCAGGCCGAGGTCCATCTCGGTCGCCAGCTTCGCTGCCGCCGCGAAGCGCCCGGCGTCGTCGTCGGGGTCCTCCAGGGCCACGAGCTCGACCCGGACGAACTGGCCGACCCGGTCGAAGACGAGCTCCTTGACCCGCTCGAAGGCGGCGCGCAGCTCGGCTTCCGGTCGGTCGGTGGGGATCCGGACGGCGATCGCGGTCGGGTGGTAGAAGGTCTCCTCGTGGCGGAAGAGGACGGTCTCCTTGCCCATGACCACGCACTGCTCGGCCGGCCCGACCGAGACAAGGCGGATCGGCGGCGCGGCGGCCCCCGCCAGGGCGGCCTTGGCATCGTCGGTGGCGTACGGACAGTCGTCGATGGCCGCCTTCTTGGTGGCCAGCTGCATGGCGAAGGCCAGGCAGGTCGGCACCCCGCACTCGCCGCAGTTGGTCTGCGGAAGCACCTTGTAGATGTCCAGGGCGGTCAGCGGCATGGCGATGGACCTCTCGAACGGGTGACTCGGCTCAGAGGATCGATTGCATGGTCGGGGCCGGATGTCCGACGCGCCCGAGGAAGGTCACCAGCTCCTCGGCGGTGGTCGCGTCCTCCTCGGTGGCGATCTTGTCGACGAAGTCCGGGTCGCCGATCTCGGCGCCCCGGGCGGCCAGCTTGTCGTGGAGCGCTTCCTTGAGCTCCTTTGGCATCCAGACCAGGCGCGGCAGGCCGCCGTCCGCGGGGATGAACTTGCGGCTCGTCAGGTAGAGGCGCCCGACGCCCAGGAAGCCGGGCGTCTGGATCCCGCCGCCGACGAGGCCGGCCAGGGTGCTGAAGGACATGCCGAGCGGCGTCATCCCGGCGTACTCGCGGTTGACGACGACGACGCCGTTGGCCTCGGGGGCGACGCCCATGATGCATTCGAAGCAGCCGCACGAGGTCATCGGCGCGGTCATCATCGAGTAGAGGCTGACCTGATCGACGGTCTTGCTCGACTTGGCGGCGACGAACGCGTTGATGCCCGAGAAGAGACCCAGCGTCTGATCCAGGCAGGCGCCCTTCTCGATCGGCTGGTTCGGGCCGCTCGGGTTGATCTCGTGGCTGACCTTGCCGTCGAGCCAGTTGTAGGCGCCGCAGAGGCCCAGGCGCTCCGGCGAGATGACGCAGACGTGGTTCGGGGCGTAGGACTGGCAGAGGGTGCAGGAGTAGAAGATGTCGACGGTCTCGTCGGTCATCCCGGCGACCCGGGCGTCCCGCTCGTCCCAGACCCCTCGGGCCTCCTCGATGATCCGCTCGATCTCGGCGGCGTCGGAGTAGATCTTCACCGAGACCTTGTCGACGATGGCCGGGAACTCCTCCAGGTACTTGGCGTGGAGGACCACCCCGAAGTCGCGGAGGCGGAAGCCGGCGTCGTAGGTCTCCTTCGACATCCGGATCCAGGGCAGGTCGCGCTGGCCGATGTGCATGACGCCCATGGCCCCGTTGACGAAGCGATGGACCTGGCGCTCCAGGATCGGCTCGAAGTCCTTCTGGAGCTTGCGTCCGGCGACCTCGATGAGGAGCCCCAGCGGCATCGAGCCGCCGACCTCGACCGTGTCGAGGTCGGGACCGATCACCTCGATGTGGCCGTCCTCGATCTCGTCGAGCTCGCGCGAGCGGAGGTACTCGAAGGCCGGCGTCAGGCTGCGGCCGAACTCGACGTGGAGCTGCTCCTTGCGGACCCGCTCGCCCTCGAAGGCCGCGCTGTAGGAGACCGGGATCGGGATCTTGGTGATCTTCAGCTTGAGGCCCCGGACCTCGACGGCCTTGTTGACCAGGCGCTCGGCGGGGACGTTGCTGACGACGTGCTCGTAGGTGCAGATGCCGCTGGGCAGGATCTGCGGGATGTCCGTGTCGGCGATGACCGGGAAGCCGAAGTTGATGGCCCCGGCCGCGGTGGCGTACTTGCGGTCGTCGACCTCGCCGAGGGCGAGGACGAAGGCGAAGACCCGGTCCTTGTTGTAGAGGAGGATCCGGCGGGCCTTCTCGAGGTCGCCCGGGACCAGGCCGCCGAAGGTCATGGCGGCCCGGGCGGCGAAGTTGAGGGCGTGGACGGTGGAGCTGGTCTCCTTGCCGTACGGGACGAGGTAGGTGTCCCAGCTCATCTCGATGCCTTCCTCGGCCAGCTGCTCGGCCATGCTCCGGCCGTCGGTGGCGCTGGAGAGGAAGACCAGGATGTTGCGCTCCTGGAGCTCGCGGGCGAGGTGGACCGCCTCCTCGTTCGTCGGCATGGCACCGACGCAGGCCGCGAAGCCGGGCATCCGGCCGTCGACGAGCTTGATGCCCTGGGTCCGCAGGATGGCGTCGTCGGTGAAGCCCAGGAAGATCCCGTTGGGCGGGGCGCCCTCCGCGTAGCGGACGGCCTCGATGATCTCCTCGGCGATGAGCGTGGCGACCCCCGCGTCGAGCGTGTCGCCCAGGTACGGCAGCCAGGTCTCGTCGGTGGGGACCGGGCCGAGCAGATCGCGGGCGATCCTCAGCGGCACGCGGGCCTCGTCGACGGTCTTGACCTCGACGCCGGTGAGGGCGAGGGTCAACGGCAGGTAGAAGGCCGTGTTGGGGAACTCCAGGCGGGTCGCCCCGCCGGAGGACTCGGCCATGGCCTCCAGCTTGGCCTCGGCCTCGGTCACGTACTCGTGGGCGCCTCGGATGGCGGCGCTGGCGATGATCCGGGACATGACTCGTGCCTCCGGTCAGGCGGTTGCGACCGGCTCAAGGTCGGGGGCGGCGGGCGCCGCCCCCGACTCGTAGAGCATCGGTCGTAGCTTCAGCGCCTCCCGCTTGCGGTCGAGATGCGCGGTGATGAGGTCGGCGGCCTTGGCGGCGTCGGGCTCGAAGGCGAACCGACCGCCGGTGAGGTCCTCCATCTCCTCGGTGACGAAGCGGGTGACCGCCTCGCTGCCGAGGATGTTGAGCGGCGAGCCAAGGACGGTGTACAGGCCCGAGGCCACGGCGTAGAAGCCGATGGCGATGGCCTTCTCCGACCACCAGCCGGGGGCGGCCGCGGCGACCGGCAGCTCGCTGAAGTCGCGGCCCACGCCACCCTCCTTGACCATCTCCATGCAGACCGTCAGGAGACGGCTGTTGTCCACGCACGAGCCGACGTGGAGGACCGGCGGGATGCCGACCGCCTCGCAGATCTCGCGGAGGCCGGGCCCCGCGTGCTCCAGGGCCGCTTCGGGCCGGAGCAGCCCGGCCTTGCCGCAGGCGATCGCGGAGCAGCCCGTCTGGGCCACCAGGATGTCCCGGCTGATCAGCTCGAGGACGAGGTCGAGGTGGCCCTCGTCCTGGGCCCGCTTGGGGCTGTCGCAGCCCACCACCGCGGCGACGCCGCGGATCCGGCCGGCCATGATCCCGTCGTTGAGGGGTCGATAGCCGCCCCGGTAGGTGCCACCCAGCATCCGCGTGATCGACTCGGTCGTGAAGCCGGCGACCACGTCCATCTGGTGGTCGGGGATGGCGACCCGGGCGGGGTCCCGGCGGGCGAAGTTGGCCACGGCCCGGCCCACGATCTCTCTCGCGCTGTCGTAGGCGGTCTCGGCCGAGAAGGGGACGTGGCTCGTGCCGGGGAAGTGGGCCTGGTCGGAGGTCGCGATGACCTCGGTGTGGAAGCAGCCGGCGGCCTGGGCGACGCCCGGCATGATGCACTGGACGTCGATGAGGATGGCCTCCACGGCGCCGGTGACGATGGCCAGCTCCTGCTGCAGGAAGTTCCCGGCGATCGGGACCCCGCGGCGCATCAGGACCTCGTTGGCCGTGCAGCAGATCCCGGCGACGTTGATGTCGGCGGCGCCCTGGGCCTTGGCGGCCTCGAGCAGCTCGGGATCGCCCGCCGCGTCGACGATCGCCTCCGCGAGGGCCGGCTCGTGCCCGTGGACGAGGATGTTGACGGCGTCCGCCCGCAGGACCCCCAGGTTCACCTTGGCCCGGATGGGCTTCGGGGTCCCGAAGAGCACGTCCTGGAGGTCGGTCGCGACCATCGAGCCACCCCAGCCGTCGGCCAGGGCGCTGCGCATGCCGCCCAGGACCAGGCTCTTGTGGTCGGCGTCGACGCCCATGTTGGTGCGATGCATGACGTCGACGACCTCGCGGTCGATGCCGCGCGGGGTGATGCCCAGCTTCTCCCAGTCCTCGCGCTGCTTCTCGGGGGCCCGGCCCACGAACGCCAGGGCGTCCTCCTGCTGCCCGAACTGGGCCAGACAGGCCATGGCGACCGCCTCGGCGACCTTCTCGACGGGCTTGCCGTCGCGCTCGACGCCCAGCTCGTCGGCCAGGGCGAAGAGCTTCGCCTCGTCGGCGATGCGGTAGCCGGGCGCCTCGCCGCGGGCGGCCTTGATCAGCAGGTTGGCGACGGAGCGGCCGTGGTCCGAGTGGGCGGCCGAGCCGGCCGCCATGTCGCGGGCCAGCCGACGAGCGGCGACGGTGTCGATCGTCGCGCCGCAGACCCCCACCTGCGGCCGCTTGCTCCCGGGCAGGCCCAGGTTGCAGGGTCCCAGGTGGCAGACCGTGCAGCAGATGCCCAGCTCACCGACCTTGCACTGCGTGCCCAGGGCGGCGTAGCGGTCCCAGATCGTCTCGACCCCCTCCGCCTTGGCCCGCTCGCGCATGGCGACGCTGGCCGGGTCGGTCCGCGAAGGCGGGGACTCGAGCTCGTTCACGTTCGCACCTCTTCCCGTGTCCCGGCAGCCAATCGATCGACGAGAGCGACGACCGCCGGTCCGATCGCTCCGTCCAGTCCGATGAGGGATCCGCCGGCCCGCTCGGCCTCGACCACGGTCCGGCTGTAGGGGATGGCGCCAACGACCTCGAGGTCCGGCAGGCGCTCCGAGATGAACTCCACGTCCGATGGGTCGACGACGCGGTTGGCCACGACGGCCACCCGGATCAGTCCGATGTCGCCGGCCAGGCGCTGGATCCGGCTCGCCGTCTCGACGCCGGCGCTCGTCGGGTCGACGACGACGAGCAGCGCGTCGGCGGCCTGGGCGGTCCGGCGTCCCAGGTGCTCCAGGCCGGCCTCGAGATCGATGACCACGGCCTCCTCGAGGCCCAGGACGACGTGCTCGAGGAGCCGACGGAGGATGACGCCCTGGGGGCAGGCGCAGCCGGCCCCGCCGCGGGTCACCCCGCCGGCCACGACGAGCTGGAGTCCGTCGAGGCCGTCGCGGGTGACGGCGATCTTCTCGACGAGGTCATCGACGCGGGGGTTGAGGCGGATGACGCCCGCCCCGCCGACCCGGTCCTCGATCTCGTCGGCCATCTCCAGGAGGGGGGTGATCGGTGTGGCCGGGAAGCCGAGCCCGGCGCCGAGCGTCGGATTGGGGTCCGCGTCGATGGCGGTCACGCGGTAGCCGCGATGGACCAGCTCACCGGCGACGAGTGCGGCGACCGTGGTCTTGCCAGCCCCACCCTTGCCTGAGATGGCGATCTTCATGACGACCCGTTGGGGCGCGCAGCGAGTCGCGCGTGGACTGGGGACGCAGGTCAACCTGACCACAGCCGCGCGGGGTGGATGTAGGGCCGTCCGACCCGGGGGCCGGGGCCCGAAGGGCCTGCCAACGACCGGGCCGGCGAGCACGCGCCGCGACGACGGGCAACGGCCCCGACCGGCGTCACGTACCTTCGAAGGCGGATCGGCGCCCGACGAGCCTCGATGGTGGTCGGGTCGACGTCCGGAGGAAGGCCCTCCTGGCGGCCCTCGTGTCCTGCGGTCCTCGAGCCCTGGGGAGGGCCGCTCGTCATGCGGTCGGTCGACCCAGGGGGAGCGCAAGGCCCGGGCTGCAGGCCCGGGCCTTCGTCACCCGGTGGGAGGGCCGCCGTCGGTCGCCCTCGACGGCGACGCCGCCCACGAAGCGCGCCGTCAACGGGTGACGGATCGTCGCATCGTCGCCTGCCCGAGCACGGTGGCGAGGAGCAGGATGGCGAGCGCGGCGGGGACCCCGCTCCCGGTGTCGCGCGGCTCGGCCGGCGAGGTCGTCGTGGGCGGCGGTGTGACGGTGCTGCCGCTGTCCCCGCCGCCGCCGCTGGCCGATGGCGCGGGCTCGGCGTCGACGACGTGGATGACCCCGACCTCCTGGGGATGAAGGCCGCAGCTGTACGGATAGTCACCGATCGCGTCGAAGGTGCGTGACCAGGACTGGCCGGGGGCGATCGCCGGGCTCGTGACCCCATCGGCGAACACCAGCGAGTGCTCCAGGGTGCCTTCGACGGTCCAGTGGACGGCGGCGCCGACCGGGTGAAGGGTGATCTCCGGCGTTTCGAGCCCAGCGTCGGTGATCCGGGTGCCCATGTCGTCTGCCACGACGGTGCTGCTGGCGGTCGCTGCGAGCGCGAACCCGACGATGCAGGCAGCGAGGATCCGGATCCTTCGCGCGTCCATCTCGTCCTCCTCGTCCGCAGGGCTCTCATGGTCGCCCTGATCCGGACGTGGATGGGACGCGACCCGGACGGGGCGTGTTTCCGCCCTGGGCCGCGGCGCGCGATGGCGGGGCGGGGGAGACCCCTACGACGCGTCCCGCCGGCCCTTCGTCTGCACCTTGGCCCAGGTGTCCTTGAGGGTGAGCGTGCGGTCGAAGACCAGGTGGCCGGGCTGCGTGTCGGGATCCGGCGTGAAGTAGCCCAGGCGCTCGAACTGCACCGTCGTGCCGACCGGCACCTCGGCCAGGCTCGGCTCCAGGACCGCGCCCTCGACGACGGTCTCGGAGGCCGGGTCCAGGTCCGCGAAGAGGTCGCCATCGGCGCCGGGGTCCGGCCGGCGGAAGAGGTGCCCGTAGAGGCGGACCTCGGCCGGCACGGCGTGGGCGGCCGAGACCCAGTGCAGCGTGCCCTTCGGACGCCGACCGTCGGGTGCGTCGCCGCCCCGCGTCGCCGGGTCATACGTGCAGCGCAGCTCGACGACCCGGCCGGTCTCGTCCTTGACGACGTCGCGACAGGTCACGAAGTAGGCCGCGCGCAGCCGGACCTCGCGGCCGGGGGCCAGGCGGAAGAACTTCGCCGGCGGTTCCTCCATGAAGTCGTCGCGCTCGATCCAGAGCTCCCGCGAGAACGGCACCCGTCGGGTCCCCGCGGACGGGTCCTCGGGATTGTTGGGGACCTCCATCTCCTCGACGAGGCCCTCGGGGTAGTCCTCGATCACGACCTTGAGCGGATCGAGGACGGCGAACCGCCGCGGCGCCGTGCGGTTGAGGACGTCACGGACCGCGTGCTCCAGCACGCCGATCTCGATGACGCTGTCCGTCTTCGCGACGCCGATCATGGCGGCGAAATCGCGGATGCCCTCGGCCGGGTAGCCGCGCCGGCGCAGGCCGGAGATGGTCGGCATCCTCGGGTCGTCCCAGCCCCGGACGTGCCCCTCGTCGACGAGCCGCTTGAGGACCCGCTTCGAGAGGACGGTGTAGGTCAGCTCCAGCCGCGCGAACTCGTACTGCCGCGGCCGTGACGGGACCGGCAGGTTGTCGATGAGCCAGTCGTAGAGCGGCCGATGGTTCTCGAACTCGAGCGTGCAGATCGAGTGGGTGATGCCCTCGATGGCGTCCGACTGGCCGTGCGCGTAGTCGTAGGTCGGGTAGATGCACCAGGCATCGCCGGTCCGCGGGTGCGATGCGTGGACGATCCGGTAGAGGACCGGGTCCCGGAGGTTCATGTTCGGGGAGGCCATGTCGATCCGGGCCCGGAGGACCCGCTCGCCGTTGGCGAACTCGCCGGCCCGCATCCGCTCGAACAGGTCGAGGCTCTCGGCGGCCGGTCGATCGCGCCAGGGGCTGTCGCGGCCGGGCTCGGTCAGGGTCCCGCGGTGCTCGCGGATCTCGTCCGCGTCCAGGTCGTCGACGTACGCCTTGCCGGCCCGGATGAGCTCGACGGCCCAGGCGTAGAGCTGCTCGAAGTAGTCCGACGCGTGGTAGAGGTGCTCGCCCCAGTCGAAGCCCAGCCAGCGGACATCGGCCTCGATCGCGTCGAGGTACTCCTGCTCCTCCTTGACCGGGTTCGTGTCGTCGAAGCGCAGGTTGCAGCGACCGCCGAACTCGTCGGCGATGCCGAAGTTCAGGCAGATCGACTTGGCGTGGCCGATGTGGAGGTAGCCGTTCGGCTCCGGCGGGAAGCGCGTGACGGGGGCGGTGACGCGGCCGGACGCGGCGTCGGCGGCCACGATCTCGCGGATGAAGTCACGTCGCTCGGGGGATTCGGACGAGGTGGCCGGGGTCCCGGGCGGATCGGAGGGATCGGGCATGGGTGCGGCTCCTGCGACCGGTTCAGGGGAGGAGTCGCGACTCGCGCGAGGGCGCACCACACTCCCGGACGGAGTTGGCTGGCGCGCCAGGATTCGAACCTGGAACCCCCTGATCCAGAGTCAGGTGCTCTACCGTTGAGCCACGCGCCAGCGACCGCCGAGGAGTGTACCCCAAGGGGCCGCCTGAGGCGACCGTCCGGCCTGTGGATCCTCAGCCCCCGCAGACGCTCGTCGGGGCCGAGCCGACCACGACGCCGGCTCCGCCGAGGATGACGACCGTGGCCGGGTCGAGGCGTCGGAGCTCGAGGTAGGCGACCGGCGGCAGGCAGGTCCTCGTGGTCAGGAGCAGCGGCCCCGCGGCAAGGCCCGCGGCGGGGACCCCGGCGAGGGCGTCGGGGAAGTTGGCCCCGGTGGCGAGGAAGACGGTGTCGGCGCGGCTCGGTATGGTCCTGGCGCTGATCGCCGCGCTCGTCGCGTAGCGGTCGGCGCCCGACCAGCGGCTCACCGGGACGCCGGGATAGCGGGCCGTGATCTCGTCGAGGACGCCCGCCCCGAGGGCAGAAGGGCCGCCGAGCAGGACGAAGCTCGTGGGGGTCAGCCTGGCCAGGGCGCCGATGGTGGCGTCCGGCACATCGCTGGCCGTGGCGAGGACGATCGGGCCGTCGATCGCCGCGGCCGCCGCCCCACCGGACAGGGCGTCGGGGAAGTTCGCCCCGGTCGCGACGAAGACCGGCCCGCTGTAGCCGGAGAAGCGGGCCTCGAGCACCTTCGCCGCGGTGGCATAGCGGTCCGG
>DATHYZ010000241.1:0-21530 GCA_035458865.1 Candidatus Limnocylindrales bacterium | reverse complement strand
ACCGCGTAGAGGCCGCTGTCGTAGAGGGCGTCCCAGAAGCGGAACAGCCCACCGACAGGTTCACCCTGCCCACCGCGACAACGAGCCCGGCCTGGGCGGCGATCTCCGTCAGGACCACGTCGGGATGGGCTACAGCCTGGGCCTCTAGCAGGGCACGCCCGCCGGGCCGGCCACGCCGATCGCCGCTTCCGTCTGCCGCGGACCGGCGCTAGAGTCGGGTCGATGGACCCGACGCCGGGTCCCAGGGAGCGTGCGTCCCGCCCGCGATGCGGCCGACGCATGCGGGAGGGCGGCATGGACACTCCCACGAACTCCGCGAGCCCAGCGGTGACGCCCGACGACGAGGCCCGCGACGCGCTCGTCGCACGGCTCTTCGAGGCAGCCCTGGGGGCCTTCGATCTGGCGGCCCTGCACGTCGGCGAGCGCCTGGGCTTCTACGCGACCCTCGCTGACGGGCCGGCGACCGCAGCGGAGCTGGCCGCCGCGACCAGCACGGCGCCCCGGTACGTCCGGGAGTGGCTGGAGCAGCAGGCGGTCACCGGGATCCTCGAGGTCGATGACCCGGCCGCGGACGAGGACCGACGGCGCTACTCGCTGCCGGTGGCCCACCGGGACGTCCTCCTCCACCCGGAGAGCCTCGCCTACATGGCCCCGGTGGCCCGGGCCATGATGGGCATCGCCGCCCAGGTGCCGAGCCTGCTCGATGTCTTCCGGACCGGGGCGGGCCTCTCGTGGGAGGCGTACGGTGCCGACATCCGCGAGGCCCAGGCCTCCGCGAACCGGCCGATGTTCGCGAACCTGCTCGGCCCGGCCTGGCTCGGCTCGATCCCCGACATCGACGCCCGACTGCGCTCCGACCCGCCCGCCCGCATCGCCGACGTCGCCGTGGGAGGCGGCTGGTCGGCGATCGCGATGGCCCGCGCCTACCCGAAGATCCGCGTCGACGGCCTGGACCTCGACCCCGCTTCCATCGAGCTGGCGCGGGCGAACCTCGCCACGACCGAGGTCGCGGACCGGGTGACCTTCGAGACGCGCGACGCAGCGGATCCCGGCCTGGCCGGCAGGTACGACCTGGTCACGATCTTCGAGGCCGTCCACGACTTCTCGCAGCCGGTCGCCGTGCTGCGCGCGGTCCGAGGTCTCCTCGCCCCCGGGGCGAGCGTCCTCGTCGCCGACGAGCGGGTCGCCGAACGCTTCACGGCCCCGGGTGACGCCGTGGAGCGCTTCATGTACGGCTGGAGCTTCCTGCTCTGCCTGCCGAACGGGATGGCCGACGAGCCCTCCGCCGCGACCGGCACGGTGATGCGCCCCGACACGCTCCGCCACTACGCGAGCGAGGCCGGGTTCTCCACGGTGGAGGTCCTGCCGATCGAGGCCGACTTCTGGCGCTTCTACCGCCTGAGGCCGTAGGGCGCTGGACCGGATCGTCGTCCCGGCCGCGAGGCGCCGTCGTCGCCCTACGCGCCGAGCGACCGGAGGACGGCCGAGGTCCGCTCCAGGCCGACCCGGAGCACGGGCGTCGGGTTGGCGTAGCCGATCCGCAGGTAGCCCTCGGCGTCAAGCGCGCTGCCGGGCGTGAACATCACCCCTTCCGCCTCCAGCAGGCGGATGCAGAGATCCTCCGACGGCAGATCGGCGTCGTAGCGGAGGAGGGCCGTCGTCCCGGATCGAGGACGGACGTAGTCGACGGCGGGCTCCGCGGCGATCCAGGCGTCAAGGATCCCGAGGTTCTCGCGGACGATCGCCCGGTTCCGCGCCAGGAGCGGCCCGGCCGCCTCGAGGGCGATCGCGGCGAGCAGATCGTCGACCATCCCGACGCTGATCACCGAGTAGTCGCGGTGGCGGACGATGGCGGTCCGGATCTCCGGCGGCGCGACCACCCAACCCAGGCGCAGCCCGGCGAGGGAGAACGCCTTCGACATGCTGCCGACCCCGATCGTCCGCTCGTAGTGGTCGACGAACGACGGCGAGGTCCCCTCCCCCACCTGATCGAGGCCGCGGTAGACCTCGTCGGCGAGGATCCAGGCGCCGTGCTCGCGGGCGACGGCGACGATCGCGTCGAACCGCGCCTCATCGAGCAGCGATCCGGTCGGGTTGTGCGGGTTGACCAGGGCGATGACCTTGACGCCGCCGGCGGCGAGACGACGGAGCGCGTCGAGGTCGGGCAGCCAGCCATCCGCCTCGCGGAGGCGGAGCTCGCGAACCTCGGCCCCAAGGCTCTCGGGGATCGCGGTGTGCTGCTGGTACGTCGGGACGATCGAGACGACCACGTCGCCGGGCTCCACGATGGCCTGGTAGGCCAGGGCGTTCGCCCCGATCGCCCCGTGCATCACGAGGACGTCGTCGGCCGAGGCCGTCTCGTACAGCGCGGCGATGGCCGTCCGCAGGCGCTCGGATCCCTCGATCGCCCCGTAGGTGAGGCGCATCGGAGCGAGCTCGGCCACCAGCGCCTCGGGGGTCATGCCGGCGAGCCCGAGCAGCTCCTCGACCGAGATCGACGCCACGCACGTCTCGGCCAGGTTGTGGCGGCAGCGCGTCTCCCAGCGGTTCATCCACTGCTCGACGCCGAAGTCCCGGATCCGCATGGCCCCATGATGCGCCGGGTCCGCCGTCGTGCGCTCGGGCGGCGACCGCAGGCCAGCGCGGCCCCGGGGTCCCGGGAACCGCGCCGGCCAGGCTGATGGCTCAGCCGGGGACGTGGAACCCCGGGGAGTGGGCCTGCGAGTTGCAGAAGCTCGCGCCGGGCGCGAACCCGTTCGGGAAGTGGAAGCCAGGACCTGGACCACCCGGGAGGGCCGCCCCGCCGCCGGCCACGGCGGCACCGACCTGACCCCCGGAGGGCGGCCAGCCGGCCAGAGCCCCGCCCGTGACGTAGTCGCGGACGACGTGCTGCCCGTGGACCTCGATGCCGAGCGCTCCGAAGTCCGCGCAGGTGGGCCCGTGCGCGACGACCGGACCCGCGACAGCGAGACAGAGGGCGGCCGCAGCGGCGAGCCCGACGATCGACCGTCGCATCGTCACACCTCCACCGTCAGCTCGTAGACCTCGGGCGTCGGGTGCCCAGCGCGCTCGTGGATCCGCATGACCGCCTCCTTCGAGGGGCCGGTGGCGAGGCAGAACACCTTGCCCGACTCGGGGTCGAGCCAGGCGCGCTCGAAGTGGACGCCTTCCTCGGCCTCGATCGCGAGGTCGCGGTCGTGCGCTTCGCGGAGCTGCTCGGCGGTGACGCCGAAGAACCCGCTGTGGACGTCCATGAACTTGGCCATGCATTTCCCCTTCTCGTCGTGGGCGCCGTTCGACGCCGTTGCCAGGAGGCTAGGGATGGGGCGTTTGGCCGCGCGTTTGCCGAGCGGAGGCGACGTCGATCCGCTCGACGAGCCCGGTGAGTCCCGCGTCACCGGCGAGCCGGCGGGCCGTATCGCGGTGCTCCGGGTCGGTGCCGCGCTCGGCCTCGACGAGCTCGGTGAGGATGACGATCTCCGCCCAGCGGTACGTGTCCGTGTAGCGTCGGCAGCTTTCGAGCGCGCGCCCGAGCAGCCGGCGACCCTCGTCCGGCCGACCCTCGGCGGTCTCCGTCATGGCCAGGCCCCGCAGCGACAGGGCCTCCCAACAGGGATCGTCCATCGCCTGCGCCATCGTCAGGGCCTCCCCGAAGATGGCCCGTGCCCCGGAGGGATCGCCGGCCATGAGCGCGGCCTCGCCCTGGAAGGTCAGCGGGAAGGGCACGAGGGCGTGCCAGCCCGACTCCCGGGCTCCGTCGATGGCCCGCTCGGCGGTCGCTGCGGCCTCGGCGGAGCGCCCGCGGGCGATGTGGATCCGCGCCAGGTAGGCGAGGGCATAGGCGAGCCATCGTCGATCGCCGCTCGCTCCGAGGCTGTCGGTCGCTCGGCCCAGGAGCACCTCGGCCTCGTCGAGGGCCGCCTCGTCCGAGCGACAGGCCGCCAGGATGGTGAGCGCTCGGCCCATACGCCCGGCATCGCCGCTCCGCTCCGCGAGCGCCAGCGATCGATGGAGGGCGACCTCCGCGGCGCCGTAGTCGGCCGCCAGGAAGCTCACGTAGCCGGACTCGCGCTCGATGTCGGCGGCCAGCTCGAGGGCCCCGGCAGTCATCGCCAGTCGGAGCGCCCGGTCAAGCAGGCCGACGGCCTCCCGGTCCGACCCCCGACGGCCATGGATGAGCGCCTCGGCCAGGACGAGGAGCGACTCGGCCTCGAGGAGCCCGTCGCCGACCACCGCGGCGTCGAGCGACGCCCGCCGTGCCGAGGTGATGGCAGCGTCGTAGTCGCCCGTCGTCAGGCGCGCGCGGGCCAGCGCGAGCGTGGCCCGGGCGGAGGTCCGCCGGTCGACGAGCGGGTTCTCGCCGTCGGGCTCGATCCGGTCGAGCGGTCGATGGAGCCGCTCGGGTGGGTCGGTCCCGAGCTCCACCCGATACAAGCGGGCGACGCGATCAAGGTGGGCGCGGGCAGCGCGGCGATCCCCCCGGGCGACCTGGATCTCGATCGCCAGCTCGTGGGCGGCGTCGTCGAAGGGGTCGCTCGCGAGCAGCCGCTCCACCAGGCGGAGGGCCCGGTCCGGGTCCTCGGCCAGCGACAGCGTCGCGGCCCAGCGAAGCGTGGATCGCAGCGCCGACCCGACGCGGGCCCGCTCCATCCCCAGCCAGAGGTCGAAGGACGGCGAGTCGGCGAAGTGGGTCCCCTCCAGGAGCTCCCCCCGCGCCAGGTCCTCGACCTGTCCGGGATCGAGGCCGCCGGCCAGGAGCTCGAGCACGTCGATGGACGCCCCGGACCGATCCACGACGAGACGGCCGGACCGGTCGGCGATCCGGACGGCGTCGCCGAGGGCACGGCGCACCTGGTGGAGCGCCCATCGGAGCGCGGCCGCCGGATCGTCGGCGCTCGGCCAGAGCAGCTCGGCGAGCTCGGGCCGGCTCGGCGGCCGGTCGGCGAGCACCAGGTAGGCCAGGAGCCCCCACGGCTTCCAGCCGGGCAGGGGCCGGACGCCATCGTCGACCTCGATCTGCGGCGGCCCGAGCAGCCGGATGGTGACGTGGCGCACGGCGGCGAGCCCTCCCTGGTCCCATCCGCCGGTCGGATCGACCGTCCGGGACGTTCGGCGAGTGTGCCACGGCGGGGCCACCCACGCGGTTCGGCAGCCCAGGTCGGCCGCCGACGCCGCTCGCGTCAGGTGGCCCGAGGCGTCAGCCCCGCCGCGAAGGCGCGGACGGCTGCAGCGGTGCCGGGGCCGGCGATCGGGCGGCCGTGGCCGGCGGCGATGACCGTCGGCTCCAGGTCGGCGATGGCGGCGACCGAGTCGACGGCCAGCGCCGCGTCCCAGGTCGTGTAGCGGGGCGGCGCCGAGAGGCCCTGCCGGCCACGGAGGATCCCGCCCAGCTCGTTCACCCTGAGGGTCACGAGCGCATCCCCGGTGATGACGACCCGGTCGTCCGGCCGGACGAACGCCACGTGTCCCGGGGTGTGGCCGGGCGTCCCGACCCAGCCCCAGGACGGCAGACCGGGGATCGACCCGTCCGGGTCGAGCGGGTCGATCACCCCGGCGAGGCTGCCTCGGGCCAGGATCGTCTCCCGGCGGCGGCGGCCGATGGCCCGCATCGTGGGCAGGATCACCCAGCGGTCGAGCGGACCGGCGTATCGCGCCATCGCGTCGAAGTCGCCGCTCGCGATGGGCAGCTCCGCGTCATGGACCAGGACCGGGCAGCCCCACAGGCTCGCCAGGGCCTTCGCGGATCCGCTGTGGTCGGGATGGACGTGGGTCACCAGGATCGCCACGGGGGCGGTGGCCGACCCCACCACGGACCGGACCGCGGCCCGGATCCGGTCCGTGTCGCCGGACCAGCCGGCGTCCACGAGCGCCCACGACGGGCCGTCACGGACGATGTAGACGTTCGTCTGGGTCCGGCCGTGCGGCCCCACGCAGAACACCCCGGATGCGATCTCCACCGGGGGGTCATCCGCGGTGCGCCCGGCCGCCTGCGGCATCGCCCGAGCCCTGTCGATCCGCGCCCCGGGCGCTAGGCGCCGCTCGCCAGGCCGCGGACCCAGGCCTCGAAGCCCTTCGCCGCCCGGGGCCCCCGCGACTTGAACTGCCCGGTCACCCTGGCGCCCCGCCGCTCCATCCGCTCGGCCAGCTGCCGCAGGGTCCCGCCGACGGCGATCTTGTAGGTCGTGAAGACCGCCGCCGGCCTGCCCTCCAGCGGGCCGAGACGGTCGATGAAGACGAGCGCCCGATCGGTCGGGTGCTGGGCCACGATGAACAGGCCGTGGGTCCAGCAACCGACACAGATGGCGTCCGCGGCCGAGACCGCAGCGGCGTCCGCCTCCTGGATGGGACTCACGGTCACCTCATGGCCGGCGGCCACGGCGATCCCGGCCATCTCCTCGGCGGCCCTTCGCGTGGTGCCGGTCTCGCTGTCGTAGACGATGGCGACCCGCATCGACTCCCTCCTCCGACCTCGCCTGGTGCAGGACGCGGCCGACCCTATCGGCAGATCGAATGGACGGACAGGGCCACAGGGCCCTGTCCGTGACGAGTCGCCGGGTCGGACGACGGGGCGTGGCGCCGCCCCGTCGTCAGGTCGCCGGGGCGCCCGCGGCCGCCGGCTCGGATGCCTGCTTCGCGCGGCCCCGGATCTCCGCCAGTCGCTCCAGCGGCAGCCGTGTCTCGCGCAGCGGGAGGAGGATCAGGAAGGAGGCCACGACGGCGCCGATCCCGATCCAGAACGCCGTGCCGGTCGCCAGGCTGAACGCCTCGTGCATCGCGGCGACGATCCCGCCGATCAACGGCTCCACGACGACGCGGAGATCGGCCGGCAACGCGCCGAGGATCTCGGCCCCCAGGTCACCGACGGTGGCCGACGCCTCCGACACGGCCGCCCCGGTCCCGGCCGTGAGCCCCGCCGTCAGCTCGTCGGGGACGCCGTTGGCGCTCATCCGGACCGGGAGCTGCTCGCGGAACGCTGTCGAGAAGATCGAGCCGCTGACGGCCAGCCAGATGGACGCACCCAGCTGGCGGAAGAACGTGATCGTGCTCGTGGCCACGCCCATCACGGTCGCGGGCACGGTCGTCTGGACGACGGCGGTCAGCACCGACGTGATCGGCCCCAGCCCGAGCCCGGTCAGGAACATCGCGCCCCAGACGAGGGGCATCGGCGTGTCGGCCTCCAGGCGGGACAGCAGGAACATCCCGACCGTCCCGAGCGCCATCGCGCCGAGGAGCAGCGCCTTCCAGCGCCCGGTCCGGGCGACGATCTGGCCGCATCCCACCGCCCCGACGATCAGGCCGACCAGGAGGGTCATGATCTGCCACCCGGAGGACGTGGCGCTCGCGCCGTGGACGAACTGGAAGTAGCGGGGCATGAACACGATCGACACGAAGAGGCCCGCGACCGACAGCAGCACCACGACGGATGCCACGGCGAAGGTGCGGTCCCGGAACAGGCGGACCGGGACGATCGGCTCCTGGGCCCGGGTCTCGGCGACCACGAACGCCGCGCCGAGGACCAGGCCCAGCAGCATCAGGCCGCCGACCGCAGGGTCGGTCAGCGCGCCCTCGGGCAGGTTCCGGATCCCAACGAGGAAGGGCACGACCGCGGCCGTGAAGAGCACCACCCCGAGCACGTCGAAGGCGCGGCGCTCGACGGTGCCACGGAGCGCGGGCATGAAGCGCGCCATCACGCCGAGCGCGAACAGCCCGACGGGCAGGTTGATGTAGAAGACCCAGCGCCAGCCGATCGTGTCGGTCAGGACACCACCGAGCGTGGGCCCGACCAGGAAGGCCAGCACGAACAGCGAGCTGAAGGCGGCCTGGAGGCGGGCCCGGTCGGCCGGCGGGAAGAGGTCCCCGATCGTCGCCAGCGAGATCGGCACGATGGCCCCGGCACCCAGACCCTGGATGCCACGGAAGGCGATGAGCTGCCACATCTCCTGGGCCAGGCCGCAGAGCGCGGACCCGACGAGGAAGATGATGACGCCGATGAACAGGATGCTGCGGCGCCCGAAGCGGTCGGACAGCGAGCCCCAGACCGGCATCGTGGCCGTCATGGTCAGCAGGTAGATGGTGAAGACCCAGGCGTAGAGCTCGTTGCCGCGCAGGTCGCTGACGATCACCGGGAGGGCGGTCCCGACCGCGGTCGAGTCGAGCGACGCGGCCAGCATCACCAGCGCGAGGCTGGCGAGCACGCCGCGGAGCGCTCGCATCGGCAGCTCGACGTAGCGGTCGGCGAGGGAGGTGTCGGGGCGGGATGCCTGGAGCGCCATCGCGGGCCTCCTTCGACGTGACGGACCCGTTCGATGACGATGCATCGTCGCGGCGGCCTGTCCGTGCCGGCGACCCGCGACGCCAGGCGATGGTGGCACCTCCGGTTTCGTGCATCTAGTGCCAAATGGCACTCAGTAGCACTTGACACTCCGGGCCAGTCACCACTAGCGTGCAGGCATGGACCCCATCCCCCAGGGCCTGCGCGAGCGCAAGAAGCTGGAGACCCGGCTCGCCCTGGCGCGGGCGGCCCTGCGCCTCTTCGAGGAGCGGGGCTACGCCGCGACGACGATCGACGACATCGCCGCCGCCGCGAACGTCTCGCGGCGGACGTTCTTCCGCTACTTCGCCGGCAAGGACGAGGTCTTCATCGTCGACCCCGAGGGCAAGCTCGCCGCTCTCCACGTGGCCCTCGCCGAGGGCCCGCCGGAAGAGCCGACGCTCGCGGCTCTTCGTCGCGGGGTCGTGGCACTCGCGAGCGCGTACTTCGAGCCCGAGCTCGTCCGCGCGGAGGCGCGGGTCGGGCCCAGGGAGCCGGCCGTGGCGGCTGCGGGCTTCGCGTACCAGGTCCAGTGGGAGGACGCGCTGGCCGCCGAGGTCGCAGCCGACCTGGGCGTCGATCTCCACGCAGATCCGCGGCCCCGCATCGTCGCCCACGCGACCGTCGCCGTCCTGCGAGCGGGGATCGCCGCCTGGCTCCAGGACGACGCCAGAGACCCCGCCGAGGTCGTCGCCGACACCTTCGACCGAGCGACCCCGGCGCTGGAGGCCATCCTGGCGATGCCGACGGCCTGACTACGGGGCGAGGAGACCCGCTTCGGGCACGGCCCGCAGGCGGAGGCAGTGCTCCACGCCGAACCACCGGTGTGACCGCTGGTCGCCCACGGGGAACCAGGCGTTGGCCGCCTCCAGCCGCACGAGCTCCGGCCGGTCGACCTCGTGGACAGCGCCCTCGCTGACGAGGGTCGCCGACCCGGCCGCCAGGACGTTTCGCAGCCACTGGGCCCGAGTCCCGTACGGGAGGGCGATGACGAACCCGTCGTCGGTCGGCACGGCGCCCACGGGTGTCTCATACGTCCGGCCCGACCGTCGGCCGCGGTGGCGGATGATCGACGCGTAGGCCCCAGGTCTCCCTGCGGTTCGCATCTGGCGCGGATTGATGAACCTTCGACTGAACCAGACGAGCGGGCGGATGACCACCGGCGACTTCGTCCGCAGACCCACGACATATGCGGCCCCGAGGCCGATCACGGCGGTCAGCCCGATCGCTGCGATCGACACCAACGTCTCGAGCATCATCATCTCTCTCCTTCCGTCCTACACCGAGAGGACGGATGTCCCCCGAGCGTGTCCCTGTCCCACATGGGCCATCGCGCGGGCGCCTTCGCTGAGCGGGAATGTGCGGTCGAGGACCGGTCGGATCGTCCCGGCCGCAGCAAGGTCGAGGAGCGCCCGGAGATCCTCGGCCGTGGGGGTGGACATGAAGGGCCTGGCCTGGCGGCGGTCGAAGATCGATGCCAGGGCCGCCCGGGCGACGTTCTCGACACCACCGACCCAGCCGCCGACCGGCGCCCCGTTGGACAGCAGCAGCCCGCCCGGCCGGAGGGTCCGCCGGACCGACGCCATCGGGTGGTTGCCGACGTTGTCGAGGATCCGGTCGTAGCGCGGGCCGCCGGCCCGGTAGTCCTCCCGGGTGTAGTCCACGACATGGTCGGCGCCGATGGAGCGGACCAGGTCGACGTTCCGCGAGCTGCACACGGCGGTCACCTCGGCCCCGAACGCCTTGGCGAGCTGGACGGCGAACGTCCCCACCCCACCGGACGCTCCGATGACGAGGACGTGCTGGCCGGGACCGACCGCGAGGTGATCCCGGAGCGCCTGGAGCGCGGTCATCGCCGAGACCCCGAGCGCAGCCGCCTGGTCGAACGAGATGCCATCGGGTTTGGCGACCAGCGCGTCCTCGGTCACGACGGCGTACTCGGCGAAGGCGCCGGTGCTCCAGCCGAGGACCGCGTCTCCGGACCGGAACTGCGTGACACCAGGCCCGACGGCCTCGACCGTGCCGGCGAGGTCCGTCCCCGGAACGCGGATCTTGGGTCGCCGCAGGCCGTAGAGCGGGCGGAAGAGGTAGGGCACGCCACGGGCCATGAAGACATCGCCGACGTGGATCGAGGCAGCCCGGACCCGAACGAGGACCTGCCCCTCGGTCGGCGTCGGGCGATCGACCTCGGCGACCTGGAGGACCTCCTCCAGGGGACCGTAGCGATCCTGGACGATCGCCTGCATCGTGGCTGCCATCGGTGTGACCTCGCTGTCGTCTCGCTTCTGGGTGTACACTGTAAGTGTACGATGTAAGCAGCCTAGACCTACACTGTAAGTCTGTCAAGCCCCATGGAGCGAGAGATGCCAAAGGGAACCGGCCAGCAGCCGAAGCGCCGACTGCCCCTGACGCGCGACCGGATCGTGCAGGCGGCCATCGCGCTCGCCGACGAGCAGGGCATCGAGGCCATCAGCATGCGGAAGCTCGGCCGCACGCTCGGCGTCGAGGCCATGTCCCTCTACAACCATGTCGCCGACAAGGACGATCTCCTCGACGGCATGGCCGACCGCATCACCGCCGAGTTCGACGCCCCGGCCGGCCTGGGTCCCTGGCGCGACGAGATCCGCCGCAGCGCGATCTCGGCCCACGCCGCGCTCCTCCGCCATCCGTGGGCCGGCGCCGTGCTCGAATCGCGGACCCATCCCGGGCCTGCCCGCCTTCGCTACCTCGACGAGGTCGTCGGCGTCCTGCGCCGGGCCGGCTTCCGACCATTGACGATCGCCCGGGCCCTCACGGCCCTGGACAGCCATACCTATGGGTTCGCCCTTCAGGAATCGGCCTGGCCCATCACCACCGCGGAGTGGCCGGAGGCAGCCGCGACAGCGCGCGTCGCGTTCGAGGGCGACTACCCGAACCTCATGGCGATGGCCGAGATGGCGATGGCGGTGCCGGGCGAGCAGTTGCTGGATTTCGAGTTCGGGCTCGACATCATCCTCGACGGCCTGGAGCGACTCCTCCCGCTCGAGCCCTGATCCGGCTCGACCGGCGCAGCGTCCCGGCCGACGGACGGCCGCACAGTCACGCCGAAGGACTCTGGTCCGACGCGGCCGCCGGACCGACCATGGTCCCGACACACAGGATCTCGGACGAGAGGAGCCGATCGATGGAGCGCGAGGTCAAGGTCGGGCGGCGCGAGGCCGCCCGGGTCGTGTCGAAGCGGCTGCCGGCCCTGGTCTCAGAGCTGCCCCGGGTCATGAGCTCGGCCTTCGGCGAGGTCTATGGGTTCCTGGCGAGTCATGGGATCGAGCCGAAGGGTCCGCCGTTCGTCATCTACCACGAGCTTCTGGTCGACGACGAGCCGATGGAGATCGAGATCTGCGCCCCGGTGCACCGGGCGGTCGACCCACCGGCCGGCTGGAGCTTCCACGAGTTGCCCGCCGGCGAGTTCGCGACCCTGCTCCACGTGGGGCCGTACGACACCGTCGGGGCCGCGTACGGATCGATGACGACCTGGCTCGTCGAGCACGGATACGCTCCGGCCGGTCCGCCCCGCGAGGTCTATCTCAGCGGGCCGGAGACGCCGCCGGACGAGATCCGCACGATCATCGAGCTCCCCGTCGTCGCCAGCCGCAGGCCGGTCGCGACCGGCTGAGGTCGTCCCCGTCGGTGGGCCGGATCGGGCGGGTCCGTCAACCCGGCAGCTCGAGGGCGATGCCACGCATCGCTCGGACGTAGGCCGCGAACGCGACGAGGGCCGTCCCGACCGCGATGGCCAGGGCGGCGGCGAACGGGCCGGCCATGGAGGCCCGCCCGCCGAGCGCCTCGACCAGCCACTGCTCCTCGGCGAACAGGATGGCGATCCCCACGGCGCCGCCAGCGACGGCCACGACCCCGACGACGGCCACGACCCCGACCACCCGGCCGCCGGCGCCGCGACCCCAGGTTCGCCGGGGCATCCAGCCCTGGGCCAGCGCCAGGGCCGCCGCGGCGATCGAGGCCCAGGCGAGGGAGATGAGGATCGCCCCCACGACGTCGGCCAGTCGGTGCCAGCCGGCGACGATCGTGCTCGCCCCGACGATGGCCACCCCGGCAGCTCCGAGGATCGCTGTTGGCGTGCGGATCCGCCGGGGAACGACGAGCACGGCCACGAAGCCGATCGAGGCGGCGAGCGTCACGGTGCCGCTCGGGAAGCTGTTGCCGAAGGCGTAGGCGAGGCTGCCCAGCAGGTCCGGACGATCCAGGTTGGCCTTCAGGGCGAAGCTCGTGAGGTTCGCCCCGACGAGCACCGCCAGGCCCGCGAGCGCGAGCCCGACGCCCCCGTGCGCCAGGGCGATCGTGAGCAGGCCGAGGGCGGTGATCGCGGCCGACGTCAGGCCGACGACGGCGAGCGCCTCGTTGGCGGCCCGGATGACGTCCGGGTCGGCGGTGAACCGTCCATAGAGGATGACGTCGGCGAGTTGCTGGCCGACGAGGGTCTGGGTCGTGCCGTACCAGACCAGCGCTGCCACCACCCCGGACAGCACCGCCAGGGCGACGAGCCGACGGATGCTCTGGCCGCGGGTGACGAGCGGCGTGGCCCGCCCGGTGAAGCGGGGACGGCGAAGTCGAAGCGCGTAGCGGTCGGTCATCGGACGGTCAGGCCGGCCGGTACGCGCCCAGGGTCGACGGACATGGCCGGACGATACAGCGGTGTCTCGGCCGGGGTTGGCCCGCGGCCCCCGACTCGAGCTGCGAGCGTGGCTCGCCACCGCGGGGACCGAGCATGCTGGCGGTCCCATCCCGAGCGACCGTCACGCGATCGGGAGCGCCAGACGTGCCCGCACGGATCCCGGTGGAGGCCGCCGACCTGAGCCGTCCCGGGTCGTCTACGCTCCGGGTGCCTCGGGCTGAGCCATGGGCAGGATCCGCTATCAGGGCCGCCCGACGCCGAGGTACCCTCGATCGGCCGGGTCGGATCGGGCGATGGTGCTCAGGCCGCCCGGCAGACCAGGATCCACTCCCCGTCGGAGAGGACCGCTGCGACCCGGCCCATCCGTCCATCCGGCATCCGGCAGGGATGGCCGGTGTCCTCGTGGTCGGTTCCGGCCGGGATCGGGCCGCTCGCCCAGGATGCCCAGGCGCCGGGCTTGATCGGCGGAAGCTCCTCCGTGTCGGCGGCCGGTCCGGAGCGGCGGTCGGCTGCGGACATCCAGGCCAGGAATGCCACGGCCCATCCCAGGCTCAAGCTCCGGCCCCGATCTCCCGATGGCGGCAGCGGCCGCTCGAACTTCCCGGCCCGCAGCCGGACGACATCCCGATGGTCATCGCGGAACCCCCATCCCCGGCAGATCCGCGGCACGGACGTGCCGTCGACGAGTCGACTGGGGCTGGCGGAGTCTATGCGCCTCGCCGGTCCCTGGCGAACGGGAGACCGATCGCGTCCATCAAGGTGGCCTAGGAGGCCGTCGGATCCTTCGGCGTGACCCCGGTCTTGCGCCTGGGCTGGGCCTTGGCCGCGGTCCTCTGGGCGGATGGCGCTCCCGTCACGGGCGCCTGAGCATGAGCGGGTGCGGCCGAGGGAGCAGGCGCGGGCTCGGCTGCTGCGCTCGAGGCAGGATCCGGCTGGACCACCGGGGCCGGCGCCGGCGCGGCTGCCGCCGCGGGGTCGGGCGCGGTGTCCGGGGCACGAGCCGGCGGCAGTGGCTCCAGGTCGGACGTGCGGGCTCGGCGCGCTCGGCCCGATTCGGTCCGGACCATCGCCGCGGGGATGACCCCGCTCGGGACCGTCTCGACGATCGCGGCTTCGCCCTCGTACAGGCCGCTCAGGATCCGGACCCGGTCACCGAGCCCGATCGAGGCGCGCCCGATGATGGCCTCGGGGTTGATCGACACCACGGTCCGGCTGGCGGATGACCGCGGATCTGCCGCGCCGAGCGGCGACGGCGCCCGCTTGGTGGCGGTCTTGGGAGGCGGGTAGGTGACCTTGCGGCGGCGCGCCACCTAGGCTGCCCGACGCCAGAGGGCGCCGTCCATCGTGGCTTGGTTCTTCGTCATCGTCCCTCGTTCCAGTAGGCCCCGATGCCCGGGGCACCTCGGGGATGGTATGCGGGATCGCCGAAGGACGCGACCATCGAGGCGTCCGATCCAGTGCGCGCTGGCGGACCTGGGCGTCCCGGGGTAACCTCTCGGTTCCCCTGGGCGCGTACGTCGTCCGGATCGACGACCGCCCGCAGGACCTCGTCCTGCGGGCGCCCCACGAGGCCTGCTCCATGCCGAACCCCACCGCCCTGCCGGCGCTCGCGCCGACCCTGCCCCGCCTGCTGTCGGAGGCGATCGACGCCAACGGCTCGGCCCCGTTCCTGGGCGTGCGCAGCTCCACCGCCCGCGAGGAATCGCTGACGTTCACCGCCTTCGGCGCTGCCGTCGACCATGCCGCGGCCCGGCTGGCGGCGGCGCTGCCGCCCGGCGCTCGAGTGCTCGTGCAGGGAGCGCCCGGTCCGGGCTTCGCGGCCGCGCTCTTCGCAGCCGCGAGAGCGAACGTCATCCTGGTCCCGCTCGACGCGCGGATGACCCAAGACACCGTCGAACGGATCTCGGCACTGACCCAGCCGGCTGCGATCCTCCTCGGCACCGGCGCGACGCTGGAGCCGATCACCATCCCCCATCTCGCCGATCTACCGGTCCTCGATCTCGACTCGCTCGTCGACCCGGCCGATCCATCCGCGGTCGCGGCCCTGGCGGCCAGGACGCCGGCAGCTCCCGAGGAGCCGATCGAGATCCTCTGCACCTCCGGCTCCACCGGCAACCCCAAGGGTGTCACGGTGACCCAGGCGATGCTCCTGGCGTCGACGGAGCGGTGCCTGGTCACCATCCCGCCCGGCAACAACCGGTTCGTCTCGATCCTGCCGCTGTCGCACATCATGGAGCAGGTCGCCGGGCTGATCTACGCGGTGGCGGCCGGGGCCGAGACCGAGTACATCACGACGCTCCGGCCCGACGTGATCTCGGCGGCGATCAAGGGCCACCGCGCCACGGCGCTCGTGGTCGTGCCGCAGGTCCTCGAGCTCCTGTTCGGTGCCATCCGCCGCGAGGCCGATCGGGCCGGCAGCGGGGCGACGTTCCGTCGAGCGCTGCGGATCGCCCCGGCGCTGCCGATGGCGCTTCGGCGGCGGCTGTTCAGAAAGGTCCACGAGGCGCTCGGTGGCGAGCTGCGCCTCGTGCTGTGCTCCGCGGCCCACCTCTCGCCGCAGCTGCAGCGCGACTGGGAGGCACTCGGCGTCGAGGTCGTCCAGGGCTACGGGTCCACCGAGGCCGGGCTCGTCACGACCAACTTCCGCGGGCGCACACCCCCTGACCGGGTCGGCTGGACGTTGCCGCCGCTCGAGCTGCGCATCGAGCCCGACGGCGAGGTCGTCGTCCGCGGACCGTCGGTCTTCACGGGCTACTGGGAGGATCCGGCGGCGACGGCGGCGGCGTTCACGCCGGACGGGTGGTATCGGACCGGCGACATCGGCGAGATCGACGCGTCGGGCGCCCTTCGTCTGGTCGGGCGAGCGCGATCGATGATGGCCCTGCCCAACGGCATGAACGTGCACCCGGAGGACGTCGAGGCCGCGCTGGTCGCCGAGGGTCTCGTCGAGCCGATCGTCTACGCCGACGGCTCGGGCCGGATCGCGCTCACCTTCCGCGAGGGTGCGGCGTTCAGCGTCCAGCCCGCCGACGAGCCGGGCGCTCTTGCGACCGCGGTGCGCGCAGCGAACCGACGCCTGGCCGAGCACCAGCGGGTCGTCGGTCGTGCGCCCTACCCGGAGGCGGACTTCCCGCGGACCCACACGCGAAAGGTGCAGCGGGACGCGGTCGCAGCGCGGATGGCGGGCATCCCCCTGAGTCGCTGACCGGCCCGGTCCCGGTGGTCGGGCCCGGGGGATGATCCCGTCGCCAGGCCGCCGGGCCGCGCCTCGTCAACGGTGGGCGGTCGATCCCTGGAGGAGCCCTGCGAACGCCTCCTCGATGGCGGCGACCGGCTCGACGAGGCTCGCCCTGACCCCGGGGTCGATCTCGAGCGACTCGAGCCAGGCACGCGTGCGGCGCGCCGACTCGAGGTTCTCGCGGACCCGCTCTCCGCCCGCGTCGCGCCGATACCCGTCGCGGATGGCGGCGCCGATGCGCGCCATCACCATGTACGCCATCAGGAGCTGCCTGCGAGGCGGTCCTCGATCCGCTCGAGGGTCCGGCGCCGGAACAGCGCGTCGTCCGCGTAGCACCAGGTCCACGCCTCATCCAGGCGGATCGAGCGCATCAGCGGGTGGCCGGTCGCCTCCCAGTGCGCCTTGGCGTGCTTGTGCGTCGACGTGTCGCAGCAGCCCACGTGCCCGCAGGTGAGGCACATCCGCAGGGCCGGCCAGATGTCATCGGGCCCGCACTCGTCGCACGTATCCCGCGTCGTGCGGGTGACCTGGACGTCGGCCAGGTGGGGGCAGGGCCTGTCGGCGACCTGGCCGGTGAAGATGAGCTGGACGAGGAAGTCATCGATGACGACCGGGTGCTTCGAGGGCAGGTGCATCTGGTCGGCCGGGTTCACGAGCCCGAGCTCGCGGAGGATGCCGACGATCGCCGGTGTCTCCAGGTCGACGTTCACGGCATAGCGGTCGTCAACGGGACGGACCGTGACGGGGATCTCGAACCTGTGGCTCCGTCCGCTCGGGGGCATCCCCCACAGCGGACCGGTCAGGGTGCCCTCCAGGGCCGCCGTGCCGTGGAGCAGTCCGTCCGGCCCCTGGGCCAGGTCGGGGATGCCGACCGCCAGGTCGGGGGCCGCCACCTTGAGGTCGGCCGCGAAGCGCGTGAAGACATCCGTGGCCGTCTCCTCGTCGGGCCCCGGCACATGCACGAAGAACGCCGGCGCGATGAGCGCCGGGATCGCCGTCGGGTCGCCTTCCCCGAAGCGGGCGAGCAGCCCACGGATGGCTGTGGCGTGATCGTCGGCCATGGAGGCGGTCTCCCTTCGTCGACGGCCGGCCAGGGGCAGCCGACCGGGCATCGGCAAGGATCGCGCTCGGACCTCGCTCCCGCAGCTGGCCGGTCCGGCCGATCGCCCACGACGCCGGACCCCAGCCTAGACGACGGGGCAAGCGTCGCGGAGTGCGCCCCGGTCTGAAGCGCGGCAGCCGGGCGGCGATGACGGGCCGGACGGCCGCCACGCCCGACGTTCCGGCCGAAGGGCTCCAGCACCCGGGCCGGCCCGCCGGGCACCCCGGGCAGGAGGGTAGGATCGTCGCCATGCGCGCCTCCCTCGTCGACCCCCTGCCGACCCCCCGTCGCCGGGCCCGAGGCTCGGCTCGTCGATGACGGGCGACGCCGACGTCCTCATCGAGGGCGGGATCATCGTCGACGGCACGGGCGCGCCGGGGTTCCCGGGCTCGGTGGCGGTCGTGGACGGACGCCTCCGGGTGCTGCCGGGTGACACCGCGGGGTCGGGCGGACCGGCCCGGTCGATCCGGGCCCACCGCCGCATCGACGCGACCGGGCTCGTCGTGGCGCCTGGCTTCATCGATCTCCACAGCCATGGCGGGCTGGCCATGCTGGCCGATCCGCGCCACGAGCCCAAGGTCCGCCAGGGCGTCACGACCGAGCTGATCGGGGTGGACGGCAACGCCTACGCGCCGTTCCCGTCGCGCGAGGACCTCGCCGACTTCGTCGTCCTCAACGCCGGGCTCGACGGCCGGCCCGATCTGGCCTACGACTGGTCGACGGTCGCCGGGTACCTCGACCGCTATGACCGGCGGGTCGCGGTCAACGTGGCCTACGTCGTGGGCAACTCACCGCTCCGGATCGCCTCGGTCGGCTGGGACGAGGTCGAGGCAGACCGGGCGGCGATGGCGGACCAGCGGGCCCGGCTGCGAGAGGCGCTCGAGGATGGGGCCTTCGGGCTCTCGACGGGGCTCGACTACCCTCCGGGCTCGTACGCGTCGACCGCCGAGCTGGCCGAGCTGGCCGAGGAGGCCGCCCGCCTCGGCGGCATCTACCACAGCCACGTCCGCTACTCGCTCGGCGATGGCTTCCTCGACCCGTTCCGGGAGGCGATCGAGATCGGGCGGCGCTCGGGCGCTCCGAGCCACATCACCCACTTCTACCACCGGCCCACGTTCCCGGGCCCGCCCGAGGCGATGCTGGCGCTGGTCGACGACGCCCGGGCCGAGGGACTCGACGTCACGTTCGACCTCTACCCCTACGAGTGGGCGAGCACCCGCCTGCTCATCATGCTGCCGCAATGGATCCAGGCCGGCGGCCTGGGGCCGCTGCGCGAGCGGCTCGCCGACCGGGCGGTGCGGACTCGGGTTCGGGCGGAATCGGCAGTGCTGGGACGACGGTTCGCCGGCGACCGCTCGTGGGACGAGGTCCGGCTCGGCGCCTTCACCCGGCCCGAGCACCTCCAGTGGGAGGGTCGGACGCTGGGCGAGTACCTGGCCGCGACGGGGACGGACCCGGTCGATGGCATCTGCGATCTGCTGCTGGCCGAGGACCTCCGGGTGAACCAGGTCACGCCCGGGCCCCATCGCGATGGCATCCGGGCGTTCATCCGGCACCCACAGGCGATGATCGGCACCGACGGCGTGATGGTCGGCGCCAAGCCCGCGCCGCGGACCTACGGGACGTACCCGCGGATCCTCGGGGAGCTGGTCCGCGACGAGCGGGTCCTGGGGCTCGAGGAGGCGGTCCACAAGATGACCGGCGCATCGGCGGCGCGACTCGGGCTGCGTGGGCGGGGCGTGCTGGCGGACGGGATGGCGGCCGATCTGGTCGTCTTCGATCCGGCCCGGATCCGGACGCCCTGCACCTACGACGACCCGTGCCGCTACCCGGAAGGGATCCCGTACGTGCTCGTCAACGGGGTCCCGGTCGTGGATGGCGGGCGGCACACCGGCGCCACCCCGGGCCGGGCGCTGCGGCGGGGCCGAGCCGACTGACCGCCCCCCTCGCCCGGAACGACCGCGCCGACTCCCGGCCCTCTTGACACATGCCGCTGCCGCCGGGCACCGTGGCCATCCCATGCCCGAGCTCGGCGAGAACCGCTACGGCAAGCAGGCGATCCGGCTGGTCAAGGTCGACCGACACCGTGATCGCCATCGCGTTCGCGACCTGACCGTCGGCGTGGCCCTCGAGGGCGACTTCGCGGCCGTCCACGTCGACGGCGACAACACGCTCGTCGTGGCCACCGACACGATGAGGAACACCGTGTACGCGCTGGCCGCCGACCACCTCGACGGAGCGATCGAGGCGTACGGGATCGTCGTCGCGACCCACTTCCTGGGCTTCTCCCAGGTCCGCCGCGCGACCGTCACGATCCGAGAGCACGCCTGGGTGCCGCTCGCCGGTCCGGACGGCGGCTCCGCCCCGGACGCCTTCCAGCGGAGCGGTGCCGCGACAAGGACGGCGACCGTCGTCGCCACCGCCGACGGCACCTCGGTCGAGTCGGGCGTCGAGGACCTCGTCGTCATGAAGACGACCAGGTCGGCGTTCTCGGGCTTCGACCGCGACCGCTACACCACCCTGGCCGAGGTCCGCGACCGGCTCATGGCCACGAGTGTCACGGCGACCTGGCGCCACGGCCGGCCGGCCGAGGACTGGGACGCCAGCCACGCCGCGGTCACGGCCACCCTGCTCGAGGTGTTCGCCGGGCACTTCAGCGAGTCCGTCCAGCAGTCGATCTGGCTGATGGGGTCCGCGATGCTCGAGCGCCACGAGGGACTCGACGAGGTCCGGATGGTCCTCCCCAACCTCCACCACTGGCCGGTCGACGTGGGCCGGCTCGGGGTCGAGGACCGCGGCGAGCTCTTCGTCGCCACCACCGAGCCGCACGGCCTCATCGAGGCCACGGTCCACCGGTCGAGCACGTGATCGCCGAGGGTCCCATCGGTCCAGGGCTGCCGAGCGGTGAGCCGGATGCGGATGCGCATCGCTGGGCGCGGACCGGGGTCGGGCGCACACCATGACCGAGCCGGTCCGGGGCGTCGAGCTGCTCGGGCCCGCCGTCGCCGGCGCCGACGAGATCCTGAGCCCCGCGGCGATCGCCTTCCTGGCCGATCTCGAGCGCCGCTTCCGGAGCGACCGCGAGGCCCTCCTTGCGCGACGGGTCGCTCGTCACGCCGAGCTCGATGCCGGTGCGCTGCCCGGCTTCCTGCCGGAGACCGCCGACGTCCGGGCCGGCGACTGGACCGTCGCCTCGGCGCCCGCGGACCTCGACGACCGGCGGGTCGAGATCACCGGCCCGGCCGAGCCGAAGATGATGATCAACGCCCTCAACTCGGGCGCCCGGGTCTTCATGGCCGACTTCGAGGACGCCCTGAGCCCGAGCTGGCCGAACGTCATCGCCGGCCAGCTCGCCGTGCGCGACGCCATCCACCGGACCCTGACCTTCGAGACGCCCCAGAAGGCCTATCGGCTCAACGAGGAGACGGCCACCCTGGTGGTCCGGCCGCGCGGCTGGCATCTCCCGGAGCGTCATCTCCTCGTCGACGGGCGGCCGATGTCGGCCAGCCTCTTCGATGCCGGCCTGTTCCTGTTCCACGGCGCCGCCGAGGCCCTGGCCCGCGGGTCGGGGCCGTACCTCTACCTGCCGAAGCTCGAGAGCCACCTCGAGGCCCGGCTCTGGAACGACGTCTTCGTCCATGCCCAGGCCGGCCTCGGCATCCCTCGCGGCAGCGTCCGGGCGACCGTCCTCATCGAGACGATCCTCGCCGCCTTCGAGATGGATGAGATCCTCCACGAGCTCCGCGAGCACGCCGCCGGGCTCAATGCCGGTCGCTGGGACTACATCTTCAGCGTCATCAAGCGGTTCCGCGATCGTTCCGAGTTCCTCCTGCCGGACCGCGGCCAGGTGACGATGGCCGTCCCGTTCATGCGGGCCTACGCCCGGCTGCTGGTGGCCACCTGCCACCGCCGCGGCGCCCATGCCATCGGCGGCATGTCGGCCTTCATCCCGAACCGTCGCCAGCCCGAGGTGACGGCCAACGCCCTGGCCAGGGTCCGCGAGGACAAGGAGCGCGAGGCCGGTGACGGCTTCGACGGCACCTGGGTCGCCCACCCCGACCTCGTCCCGGTCACGACCGAGGTCTTCGACCGGACCCTCGGCGAGCGGCCCAACCAGAAGTCGGCGCCCGGCGACCCGCACGTCACCGCCGAGGCGCTCCTCGACGTGGCGGTCCCGGGCGGCCGGGTGAGCGACGCCGGCGCTCGCCAG
>DATHYZ010000240.1:0-8602 GCA_035458865.1 Candidatus Limnocylindrales bacterium | reverse complement strand
GCGTGTCCGCGACCGGCTATGAGATCGACCGGCTGCTCCTCGAGCGGGACCGGTTGGAGGACCAGCAGCGCAGCCTCGTCACGGACCTGAACCGCCTGGGTCGAGAGCCCGCGATCCGCAAGCTCGCGCTCGATCTCGGGCTCGGTCAGCTGACCGACCCGATCGTCCTGGAAGCCAAGTAGCGCCATCGCCTGAAGATGCTGGGACGGACGGACTCCCGCCGTCGCCTCCTGCTCCTGCTGGTCGCCTTCGTGGTGGCAGCGGGGGCGCTGTTCGTGCGCCTCGGGCAGTGGCAGATCGTCGAGCGAGGACGGCTCGCGGCACAGGCCGAGGAGCAGACCACCATCCGGGCGGAGGTCCCGGCTCGGCGCGGGACCATCTACGACCGCAGCGGGACCGTCGTCCTGGCGACGACCATCGACCACTATCGTCTCGCCGCCTCCCCCAACCAGCTGACGCGCACCCGTCGTCTCGAGATCGCCGAGGAGCTCGTCGCTCTCCTGGACCTCGACGAGGAGCGGGCCCGCACGCTGACCGAGCGCATGCTCGGCGATCGCGCCTACGTCGTCCTCGCCCGGGACCTGGACGAAGCGACGGCCCAGAGGATCCGCGACGCCGCGGCCGCCGGCAGGGTCACCGCCATCGGGCTCGAGGACGAACCGGTCCGCGTCTACCCCCAGCCGGGCGGTGCGCCGGGCTCCTCGCTGGCGGCACATCTCCTGGGCTTCGTGAACCTGGAAGGCGATGGGCAGTACGGCGTCGAGCAGCGCTACCAGGAGGTCCTGGGCGGACTGCCGCGGATCACGGTGGCCCGACGCGATGTCAACGGGCGGCCGATCCCCAACACGACCCGCGTGGTCGACCCGGGCGTCCCGGGGGACGACATCCGCCTCACGATCGACGCCAGCCTGCAGCTCGCGGTCGAGCAGGAGGTGCTGGCGACCCAGCTCGCGGACGAGGCGAAGAAGGTGTCCGCGGTCGTCCTGGACCCGTTCACGGGTGCGGTCCTCGCATCGGCGACCTATCCCTCCTACGACGGGAACGCCTATCGGGAGGTCGCCACCGAGTCCCCGCAGCGCTTCATCGACCCGGTCGTCAGCGAGGTATACGAGCCGGGATCGGTCTTCAAGATGCTCACGGCGGTCGCAGCCCTCGACAGCGGCACGGTGGGCATGAAGACGAAGGTCAACGACACCGGACGCCTGAAGCTCGACCAGGGCAAGACGGTCGTGGAGGACGCCGACGGCCGGGCGATGGGCTGGATGACCTTCGAGGACATCATCGCCTACTCACGGAACGTCGGCGTCGCGCGCGTCGCCCTCGGGTTCGGTGACACGACCCGCGAGGCCTCCGTGCTCCTCCATGACACCTGGCGCCGGTTCGGCTTCGGCAGCCCGACCGGCATCGACGTCGCCGGCGAGGTCGGGGGGATCGTCCGAGACCCGACGATCGTTCCCTGGCGCCAGATCGACCTCGCGAACGGGACGTTCGGCCAGGGCGTGGCGGTGACCCCGATCCAACTCGCCACCGCCTACGCGGCGATGGTCAACGGCGGGACGCTCGTCCAGCCCCACACCGTGTACGGCATCGGCGACCGCGACATCGTCCCGACGACGCGGGCCACGGGGCTCATCAGCCCGGAGCTGTCGGCGGACCTGACCTCGCTCATGACCCACGTCGTGACCGAGGTGGACTTCTACCGCGACCGCACGATCGTGCCGGGGTACCTCGTGGGCGGCAAGACCGGGACCGCCCAGATCTGGGATTCGACCGCCAACGAGGGTCGCGGGGCCTGGAAGCGCAACCTCTTCAACTACTCGTTCGTCGGGTTCATCGGTCGTGGCCAGCCCGAGCTGATCGTCGCGATCCGCATCGAGGAGGCCCGGCCGTCCGTCGTCCGCCGTGGGTTCATCGAGCTGCCGGTCATGTCGTTCGAGCTGTTCCGTCGGGTCGCCACCAACGCCATGTCGATCCTCGACCTTCCCGACCCGCCCGCGCTGCCCACCGAGCTGGGCCCGGCCGCCGCGGTCAACCCGTGATGCCCGGGCCGGGCGGCGACGGACCAGGCGTGCCGTATGCGACACTGAGCGCGATGCGCGAGGCGCGACCGCGGTCCCAGGGGGGCGCCGCCGACCCCCGGTTCACGCCCGCCGAGCTGGCCCGGGTCACCGGCGGCTCCATCCTCGTCGCCGGGGAGCGGCCGATCCGGGGCGCGGCCGTCGACTCGCGAGAGGTCCAGGCCGACCAGATCTTCGTGGCGTTGCCCGGCGAGCGCACCGACGGGCACGTCCACCTCCGGGACGCGGTCGCCCGAGGTGCCTCGGCGCTGCTGGTCTCGCGCCCCCTCGAGCCGACGCTCCGGGATGCCCTTGGCCCGGTCACCATCGTCCATGTCGCCGACGGGCTCCGGGCGCTCCAGGCGCTCGCCGCCGCCTGGCGGGGCCGGTTCGACCCTCTCGTCGTCGGGGTGACGGGCTCGATCGCCAAGACCTCTGTGAAGGAGGCGGTCGCCACGATCCTGGCCGGAGCCATGCCGACCCTGCGGAGCGAAGGCAACCGGAACAACGAGATCGGCCTGCCCCTCACGGTGCTGGCCCTGCGGCCCGAGCATCGAGCGGCCGTCCTCGAGATGGGGATGTACGTGGGCGGTGAGATCGCCGACCTGGCCAGGATCGCCCGGCCGTCGATCGGCGTCGTCACGGCGGTGCAGGGCGTCCACCTGTCGCGGATCGGGTCCCTGGACGCCATCGAGGACGCCAAGGCGGAGCTGGTGGAGGCACTCCCGGGCGACGGGACCGCCATCCTCAACGCAGACGATCCCCGGGTGCGCCGGATGGCCGGGCGGACGGCTGCCCGGGTCATGACCTACGGGTTCGATCCCGATGCCGACGTCGGCGCCGAGGCCGTGACCCCGGCCGGCTTCGACGGGATGCGGTTCACGCTGCGGTCGGGTGCCCTGCGGGCCACCGTCGAGCTCCCCGGCCTGGGCCGGATGGCGGTCCACAACGCGCTGGCCGCCGCGGCTGTCGGGCTCGCCGCCGGACTCGATCCCTCCGTCGTGGTGGACGGGCTGCGCGGCCGCTGGTCCGCGCCGCACCGGAGCACGGTCCGCCGGGCCGGGGGCGTGACCATCGTCGACGACAGCTACAACGCCTCGCCGGGTTCGGTCCGGGCCGCCCTGGAGCTGCTGGCCGACCTACCCGGGCGTCGCGTCGCCGTGCTCGGCGAGATGCTGGAGCTCGGTGACGGCCACGAGGCCGGACATCGCGACGTCGGAGCGGCCGCGGCGCCGGTCGTGGACCTGCTCGTCGTCGTCGGCTCGGCTGCCGCCGGGATCGCCGAGGCGGCCCGGGAGGGCGGAGCGTCGGCCGACCGGGTCCTGCTCGTCGCCGACCGGGCGGCTGCGCTCGACGAGCTGCGGGACCGTCTGCGTCCGGACGACGTCGTGCTCGTCAAGGCCTCACGGGGAGCCGAGCTCGATCGCCTGGTCGAGGACCTCGTCGGCAGTCTCGACGACGCAGGCGGGACCGACCGATGACCGTCGAGCTCATCCAGGGGCTGCTCCTCGCCTTCGCGGTCGTGGTCATCCTCATGCCCGCCTACATCCGCTTCCTGCGCTACGCGGGCTTCGGCAAGCGCATCCGCCGGGAGGGGCCGGAGACCCACCTGATCAAGGAAGGCGTGCCCACCATGGGCGGCCTCCTGGTGATCCTGGTCGTCCTCGGCATCTACCTCCTCCTTCGCGGGGCGCCCGAGGCCGGCGCCATCCCACCGCTGGCGGCGCTCGCGATCGTCGGCGGGCTCGGTGCCTTCGACGACTACCTGAACGCCCGGACGGGGGAGGGGATCCGCGCTCGTCAGAAGCTGATCTGGCAGGTCGTCTTCTCGCTCTTCTTCGCCTGGCAGATCCAGCAGACGTACGCGATCACCGCGATCCCGGTCCCGTTCATCGGGCCCGTCTCGATCGACCCGATCGTCTACGTGGCCTTCGCCGCCTTGGCCATCGTCTCGGCAAGCAACGCGG
This sequence comes from Candidatus Limnocylindrales bacterium, assembly GCA_035458865.1. Taxonomy (GTDB): domain Bacteria; phylum Chloroflexota; class Limnocylindria; order Limnocylindrales; family CSP1-4; genus DATHYZ01. Next base: position 4,578 of record DATHYZ010000240.1, on the reverse strand, counting down.
TCAACATCACCGACGGCCTGGACGGGCTCGCGGGCGGCACCCTGATCATCGCCTTCGTCTCGTTCATGATCATCGCCCTGCTCAACGTCCCGACCCAGCCGAACCTCGCCTTCCTCTGTGCCCTCCTCATCGGGGCCCTGCTCGGCTTCCTGTGGTTCAACGTCCACCCGGCCGGCGTGATCATGGGCGACGCCGGGTCGTTGTCGTTGGGCGCGACGCTGGCGGTCATCGCCCTCATCACCGGTCAGATCCTGGTCCTGCCCCTCATCGGCCTGATCTTCGTCCTGGAGACCGGCTCGGTGCTGCTGCAGGTGGGCTACTACAAGCTCACCGGCGGCAAGCGCATCTTCAAGATGTCGCCGCTCCACCATCACTTCGAGCTGTCCGGCTGGGACGAGGAGAAGATCACCCTCCGCTTCTGGATCATCGCGGTGCTCGCCGGCCTCCTCGGCGTCACCCTCTTCCTCGCCTCGATCGGCGGGCTTGAATGAGCGGGATCGCGACCCGTCCGATCGACCTCGACGCGCTCGCCCGGGCAGACCTCCAGGATGCCCCCCTGGCCGGCCGTCGGGCCGCGGTCCTCGGCTTCGCCCGCTCGGGCATCGCCGTGGCCCGCTTCCTGGCGGACCTGGGCGCCGACGTCGTCGTCTACGACGGCCGCCCCGCGGCCGAGCTGGAGCGTTCCATCGCGGCCCTCGAGGGCCGGTCCGTCGAGCTGCGCCTGGGGCCGGAGGTCGACCCTGCCGACGCCTGGGCGGGAGCCGAGCTGATCGTGACGTCCCCGTCGATCAACCCCGACTTCCCGACCACGGAGCCCAGGCTCCGGGCGGCACTGCGTCCGCTGGCCGACAGCTGGCGCTCCGGCACGCCATCGGCCGTCCCCGTGGTCTCGGAGCCTGACCTGTTCCTGCGCCTCTGCCCGGCCCCGACCGTGGGGGTGACCGGGACCAAGGGCAAGACCACGACCGCGTCGCTGACGGCAGCGCTGCTCGCAGCCGACCCGAGCCACCCGGTCGCCCTGGGCGGCAACATCGGCACGCCCCTCGTGGAACGGCTCCCGGAGCTGACGCCCGGGCACCGGGTCGTCATCGAGCTGTCCGAGCTGCAGCTCCCGACCCTCTCGCGGGGGACGACCGTCGCGCTCTACACGAACGTCACCTCCGACCACCTGGACCGGCACGGGTCGGTCGAGGCGTACCGCCGGGTCAAGCGGCGGCTGGCCGAGCTCGTGGACCCCGATGGCGCCCTCGTCGTCAACGCCGAGGATCCCGTCAGCGCGGCCTATGCCGGGCTCGGTTCAGCCCCGGTCGTGACGTACCGCGCCGCGCGACCGATCCCCGGCGGCGTCGGCCTCGTCGATGGCTGGATCGTGGCGGCCGGCGTCGGTCGGTTGCCGCTGGCGGGAGGGGGACCGGCTGCCACCGGACCGGCCGGCCGGGTCCTGCCGATCGGAGAGCTCGCGATCCCTGGGGAGCACAACGTCGCCAACGCCATGGGCGCCGTCGCCACCGCCCTGCTGTTCGGTGTCGCGCCCGATGGGATCCGTCGGGCGGCAGCCGACTTCACGGGCGTCGAGCACCGGCTCGAGTCGGTCGCCCTGATCGACGGGGTCCGCTTCGTCAACGACTCCCAGGGGACCCAGCCCGATGCCGTCGTCGCCGCTCTCCGAGCATTCCCGCGACCTCTCGTGCTCATCGCCGGAGGGCGGGACAAGGGCGTGGACCTGTCGCGCCTGGGCCCGGTCGCGGCCGAGCGGGCGACCGCGGCGGTCGTCATCGGTGAGAGCGGCCCCGCCCTTGCGGAGCTGTTCCGCGGGGGCGGGCTGGCGCGGGTCGAGCCGGCGACCTCGCTCGAGGCCGCCGTGCGCCGGGCCGACGCCATCGCGAGGGAGGCGCTGGCGCATGACATGGCCACCCGTGGCACGCCCGGTGCCGTGGCGACCGTGCTCCTGAGCCCGGCCGCCGCCAGCTTCGACATGTTCGAGGACTATGCCGCCCGAGGTCGGGCCTTCAAGGCTGCGGTCGCGTCGATCGCCGCCGAGCGGGGAGGGGAGCGATGATCGGACGAGCCGCGGACATGGTCCGCCCGACCCCTCCGGAGGTGGTCGCCCGGCGCGGACCCCGCGGGGCGCGGCCGACCAAGGGCCTGCGCCGGGAACGGCACGCCATGGACCATGCGGTCCTGATCTCCGTCGTGGCCCTGGCTGCGATCGGGATCGTCATGGTCTACTCCTCGTCGGCCATCCGGTCGTACCTCCAGACCGACGACACGCTGGCGATCGTGGGGCCGCAGATCCTGTGGGCAGCCCTCGGCATGATCGCGATGCTGGTCATGAGCCGGATCGACTACCGCCTCCTCCGCCTGGTCTCCATCCCCGTCTACCTCGGCGCCGTCGCCCTGCTCGTCCTCGTGCTGTTGCCGCCGATCGGTCCGCTGGAGCCCCGCAGCATCGGTGGCGCGGCGCGCTGGCTCCAGATCGGACCACTCCCGGCCATCCACCCGGCCGAGTTCGCCAAGCTCGCCCTGGTGATCTACGTGGCACATCTCCTGGCCAGCCGCGGGACGGAGATCCGCAGCTTCTGGCGCGGCACGCTGCCCTTCCTGCTCGTCGCCGGCACGGTCATCTTCCTCATCTTCCGTGAGCCCGATCTGGGCACGACGATCGTCGTCGCCGCGACGGCCCTGACGATGTTCTTCGTGGCCGGCGCGAACCTGCTCCACCTGGCGATCCTCGGGCTGCTCGGCCTGGGTGGCGTCGCCGCGATCGGCCTGCGCGGCTACCAGCTCGCGCGGATCGAGGCATGGCTCGATCCCTGGGCGGATCCCCTGGGCGCCGGCTTCCACACCATCCAGGGGCTCCTTGCCCTCGGGCTCGGCGGTCTCCTCGGTTCGGGGCTCGGCGAGAGCCGGCTGGCTGGCGGCCTCTACCTGCCGAACGCCTGGAACGACTTCATCTTCGCCGTCATCGGCGAGGAGCTGGGGTTCATCGGGGCTGGCCTCGTCATCCTCCTGTTCCTGGTCCTGGCCTACCAGGGGACCCGGGTGGCGATGGCGGCCCCGGACACCTTCGGCGCGCTCCTGGCGGCCGGCATCACGGCCTGGCTGTGCATCCAGGCCTTCGTCAACATCGGGGTCGTGGTGGCTCTCTTCCCGGTGACCGGGATCACCCTGCCCTTCGTGAGCGCCGGTGGATCGTCGCTCATCATCAGCTTCGCGGCGGTCGGCATCCTGTTGTCGATCTCGCGCGAGACCGTCGAGCAAGGGAGCTGGAACGATGCGCCTGCTGATCGCGGGCGGCGGAACAGGCGGGCACATCTTCCCGGCCCTGGCCGTCGCCCGGTCGCTGAGCGTCGTGCCGGGAGCGCCTGAGCTCCGCTGGCTCGGCGGCCACCGGGGGCTGGAGGGAACGCTCGTCCCGGCGGCGGGGGTCCCCTTCCAGAGGCTGGCCGTTCGCTCACTGCGGACCGTCGAACGGGACGTCCACCTGGTCCTCGACCCGCTGCGGCTCGCGGCGTCCGTGCCGCAGGCGGCCGCCATCCTCGCGCGCGAGCGCCCGGCCGCGATCCTCACGACCGGCGGCTACGTGGCGCTGCCCGTGGCGATCGCGGCGATCCCCTTCGGGATCCCGATCGTCCTCTGGGAGGGCAACGTGGTCCCCGGGCGGAGCGCACGCGTCGTCGCCCGGCGGTCCAGCGTCGTCGCCGTGTCGTCGCCCGAGACCTGCTCGCGCCTGGCGGCCGGCGGGCCCTGCTTCGTGACCGGCACGCCCATCCGCGAGCTCCGCTCGGTCGACCGGGTGGCCGCCCGCGAGGGCCTCGGCGTGGGGCCGGCCGACCGCGTCCTCGTCATCTTCGGGGGCTCGCAGGCGGTCCGCCGCTTCAATCGGGCGGTGAGCGAGGCGCTCCCACGTCTCGTGGAGCAGGTCATCGTGGTCCACGTGACGGGCGACGACGGGATCGCCGGAGCGCTGGCCGATCGCGAGCAGCTGCCGGTGGATCGCCGCGGACGCTACCGGCCGCGCGCCTTCCTGGGCGACGAGATGACCGAGGTGCTGGCCGCCGCCGACGTCCTGGTCGGTCGAGCCGGCGCGTCCACGCTGGCCGAGGCGGCGGCGCTGGGTCTGCCGATGATCGTGGTGCCATACCCGCACGCGGCCGGGCATCAGCTCGCCAACGCCCGGGCTCTCGAGGCGGCCGGCGCGGCCCGGCTGGTCCCCGATGAGGCCTTCGACGCCGCGTCGCTCCTGGAGGCCGCCGCCCTGGCCCGGGAGCCACAGCGCCACCTCGAGATGAGCGCGGCCGCCAGGGCGTTCGGCCGACCGGGTGCCGCCGACGCCGTCGCCGCCCTGGTCATGGCGGTCGCCGAGCGGCGACCACTCCCGACGCCCCAGGATATCGAGCAGCTCGCGGTGGGAGTCGCGGCATGACCGGGTCGAGCGGCGCACCGGACGCGCCGAAGCCCGTCGGGTCGGCGTTCGATGCCATCGTCGCCGGCGTGGACATCCAGCGCCGGATCGGCGTCAAGACGTCCCGGGACGAGCCACTCCGGCGGTTCACGACGATGCGAGCCGGCGGCCCC
>DATHYZ010000239.1:0-4210 GCA_035458865.1 Candidatus Limnocylindrales bacterium | reverse complement strand
TCGCCCGCGATCGTGACCCGGATGGTCAACACCTACGTCCTGCGGACCCCCGGGGCCCCGATCGAGGACGCCTACGACACCCTCACCGAGCGCGAGAAGGAGGTCCTCCTCCTCGCCGCCGTCGGGCACACCAACCGCGAGATCGCCGTGCAGCTCCACCGGTCGGAGCGGACGATCCACCACCTGCGCGCCAGCGGGATGGAGAAGCTCGGCTTCCATGATCGGGTCGAGCTCCTGAAGTACTCGCTCCGCCGCGGGGTCATCGGGGTGGCCGACCTGTGAAGCGACCATCCGCCTCCCTGCCCCCTCGCCTCCGGCAGACCCGCGGGGCGGTCGCGACCCGGCTCGAGCGGTTCCGCCCGCGGACCCCGCGGGGCTATGCGCTCGCCGCGGCCGGGAGCCTGGCGATGATCGCCGTCCTGGCGATCGGGTCCTTCGCGGCCGCCTTCGCCGCGGTCACGTTCTACGAGGAGTACGGCTTCCGTCCCGAGGCCGACGCACGGGAGTGGGCGGCCCACGAGCCTGCCTACGCGGGCCAGGGCTCCTGCCGGTCCTGCCACGCCGCGGAGACCGGGCGGCAGCTCACCTCGCAGCACCGAACCATCAGCTGCGAGAGCTGCCACGGCCCGTTGGCGGCGCACGCGAGCGACAGGGCCATCGCCCAGCTCCCGCTCGAGGCACCGTCGGCCGGGATGTGCGCCCGGTGCCATGCCGCGACGACCGGCCGGCCGGTCGGCTTCCCCCAGGTCGACCTCTCGACGCACTACCGCTCGGGTGAGTGCCGAGCCTGCCATGACGCGCACTCCACGGCCGTCGTCCGCCCGCCGGTCGTCGTCCACCCGCAGGTGAAGCTCCCGGCCTGCACGGTCTGCCACAAGCCCGAGGGGCTCAAGGAGCTGCCGACGGGCCACGAGGAGGCGGACGACGCGATCTGCCTGGGCTGCCACGCGGCCGGGGCCGACGGGCTGCATGGAGCCAGCCGATGAACCCGACGATGCCCCCCTGCTCGCGCCGCACGGTCCTCAAGGCCGGTCTCCTGGCGCTGCCGGCGCTGGGTGCCGGGCGCCTCCTGTCCGCGTGGCTCGCCTCGCCGGTCGATCCGACGGCGCAGGCCGCCGAGCCACTGCCGGAGCCGCTCGCCTACGACCCCGCGACGCACGACTGGGTCTTCGTCTGCGACGCCACCCGCTGCATCGGCTGTGGACTCTGCGTCGAGGCATGCAAGCAGGAGAACGACGTCCCGCTCGAGCCCGAGTGCAATCGCACCTGGGTCGAGCGGCACACCATCGCGGAGGACGGCTCGGTGGTCGTCGACTCGCCGCACGGCGGGATCGACGGGTTCCCGCCGGCCACGGCCGCCGACGGCGACGTCGGGGAGCGGGTCCACGAGGCCTACTTCGTCCCGCGCCTCTGCATGCAGTGCGACGACCCGCCGTGCGTCTCGGTCTGCCCGGTCAGCGCGACCTACAAGACCGAGGACGGCGTCGTCCTCGTCGATCCGGCGCGCTGCATCGGCTGCGGCTACTGCGTCGTCGCCTGCCCGTACGGCGCCCGCTACATCGTCCCGGCCGGCGACGAGCTCCCGGGCGGCTACCCGGGCGTGGCCGACAAGTGCACGTTCTGCTACCACCGGACGACCCGCGGCCTGACGCCGGCCTGCGTCGGGGTCTGCCCGGTCGGGGCCCGGGAGTTCGGTGACCGCGCCGATCCTGGAGCCGCCGTCCATGCGCTCCTCGAGGACCCGCGGGTCCGCGTCATGAGGCCCGAGCAGGGCACCGAACCCCGCGTCTACTACCTCGGTCTCGAGGGCGAGGTGAGCTGATGGCCGTCCACGTCACGACCCGCGACCTGGCGGGGATCCCCCATGCGGTCTATGGCGCCGTCCGGGCGGAGGTCCTGAGCCAGCCGTTCGCGCTCAAGCTCTGGTTCGCCTTCCTGACGGCGCTCTGCCTGCTCGGCGCGGCCGGCGCCCTCATCGCCCTGCCGCCCGGCTGGGAGGTCTTCGGGACGAGCCCGGCCTTCGAGTGGGGCGTCCTCATCACCGGCTACGTCTTCTTCGCGGTGACGACGAGCGGGCTCTGCCTCGCCTCGTCGCTGGGCACGGTCTTCAACATCGAGCGCTTCCTCCCGTTCGAGAAGCGCCACGCGGTCCTGGCCCTGCTGTCGCTGGTGACGGCGTTCGGGATCATCGCCCTGGACCTCCACTTCCCGGTCCGGATGGTCTTCGGGGCTGTCCTGAGCCCCAGCCCGTTCTCGCCGATGTGGTGGATGGGCGTCTTCTACGGCGCCTACCTGCTCTTCCTCATCGTCGAGGTCGCGAGCATGTTCACCAACCACTACACGATCCACCGGATCTCGTGCGTCTGCTCCTCGGTCACCGCGGTGTTCGCCCCGCTCACCCTGGGCGCGGTCTTCGCCGTCCTGGCGGCCCATCCCTTCTGGCATGGCGCCCTGACACCGCCGTACATGATCCTCTCGGCCTTCCTCTCGGGCACCGCCCTCCTCGGGATCGTCTTCTGGGCCGTCCATCGGTTCCGCCTCACCGACTTCGAGCGCGCGGCCACCGTGGCGCTCCCGGCGGCCCGCTTCCTCCTCGGCATCGCGCTCGTGGCGACGATCGGCCTGCTCGGCGTCAAGCTGGTCACCGACCTCCAGAGCACGACCCCCTACCTCGCCGAGACCACGGCGACGCTCGTCAGCGGACCCCTGGCCCTGCCGTTCTGGATCGGCAGGGTGGGGCTCGGGCTGGTCATCCCGATCGTCCTGCTCGCGCTGCCGCGGACGCGGACGCCGGACGGGATCCTGGCCGCCTCGGCCCTGGCCTTCGTCGGGCTGATCGTCGACCGGGCGCTCTTCGTGCACGCCGGCCAGATGGTCCCCACGACCACGGCGTCGGGGATCGTGTCCGATCCGTTCGCCGAGTACGTGCCGACCCTCGTCGAGCTCAGCATCCTCGTGGGCGCAGGGGCGTTCGTCGCCCTGATGTACACGCTCGCGGAGCGGTTCCTGGACATGCGCCCGCACCTGGGCCACCAGGTCCCGGCCGAGGTCGAGGTCACGGTCTTCGTGCCAGCGGCGACCGAGGGGGTGCTCTGATGACCTTCGTCCGGCGCCACGCCCGCTGGCTCGCCGTCGCGGCCTGGTTCGGGTTCCTCGGGATCCTGGCGATCGTCGCGATCGTCGCCTTCGGCCTCCGGGACCCGGGCGGCTACATCGACGCCGAGGCGTCGCCCAGCCCCGAGCCCTCCCTGCCGCTCATGGGCGGTGACCTCTCGATGGCGCTCGGCGACGACTGCCTGGGCTGCCATGTCACCGCCGACGGCACGATCGGGACGAACCCGGTCCCGCCGCTCGGCCACCCGCTCGAGGGCTGGTCGGAGTGCACCGAGTGCCACGCCCCGTCACGCCTCGCCCAGACGGCACCGGGCCACGACGGCATCCACGCCGAGCAGTGCCTGTCCTGCCACAAGGTGGAGACCCCCACGGCGCCGTCCCGGCCGCACCCACCGACCCAGAACCAGGGCTGCCTGTCATGCCACGGGAGCACCGCGCCGCTGCCGCCCGAGATGGCGGGACGCCCGGAGGAAGCCTGCTTCGTCTGCCACCAGTCCACCTCCTTCCAGGAGCCCCACTTCCTCCATCGCCTCTCGCCGGACCAGCCCTGCACCGACTGTCACCAGCCGGGCGAGGCCGGGGCCCTGCCGAGCAGCCACGACGGCTGGACCGACGACACCTGCATCGCCTGCCACGGCACGATCGACGAGGCGCCCGAGGCGCCGCACGAGCTGGCGCGCCGTGAGGGGATGTGCGCCTTCTGCCACAGCGAGACGATCGCCTCGCCGTAGGCACCCTGGGCCGCACGGAGCCGGGCTGCGAGCGCCAAGCGTGCTCGTCGGCTCGACGGCCCACACGGCACGGTCCGAGGGTACGAGCGACCCTCGGATCGTGGGGCCGCCGTGCCTGCCGTCCGGGACCGATGGCCCATCCGGGTGCCACCGGCGTCGACGGATAGTTGCGGTGCGTCCCAGAGATCGCCCGATCGGGCGACCCTGGTGAACGGACGGTGCAGTGACGAACGGGGCCACGCCCGTCGGCGACCGCCTGCGGGTGCTCCTGGCGATCTTCGACTTCCCCCTGGTCACGACCGGGCTGCGGAGCGTCATCGAGGCCGAACCCGGGATGATCGTGGCCGGCGAGGTGACGACGCACG
>DATHYZ010000238.1:0-5392 GCA_035458865.1 Candidatus Limnocylindrales bacterium | reverse complement strand
AGGAGGCGTGCGTGGGCGCGCTCGCCCCGCTGTTCGAGGGTGCCCCGCGGTTCCTGGCCCGGCTCTGCGCGACGCGGCCCTTCGGCACCGAGACCGAGCTGTTCGCGCGCGCCCGCTCGATCGCCCACGCGATGCCGGAGGCCGAGCAGGTCGAGCTGATCGACGCTCACCCTCGCCTCGGCGCGGACCCCGGCTCCGTCTCGGCGCTGTCGTACCGCGAGCAGGGCTACGACCGCGACGACGACGGCCCGGCGCCCGACCCCGGGGTGGCCCGGGTCGCCGCCGAGCTGGCCCGCCTCAACACCGCGTACGAGACCCGGTTCGGGTTCCGCTACTGCGTCTTCGTGGCCGGCCGCTCACGAGCCGCGCTGCTGCCCGGTCTCGAGGCGTCGCTCGAGGCCGATCGGGCCAGCGAGCTGCAGCGCGCCATCGACGCGGTCGTGGACATCGCCGCCGATCGGTTCCGCGCGATCGCCGCGACAGAAGGTGGGGCCCGCCCCTCCCCGTGAGTCGGCCGGCTCGGGCGGTCACCCGGGGCCGGTCGCGCGTTCGGGTCAGCCGGCGCGGACGAGGTCCACCACGCCGGCCAGCCCGGCGATGGCCTCGGGCGTCGCGGCGCCGAGGGGGAACCGGAGGTTGCAGCGGACCTCGTCGATGCCGAGTTCGCGGAACGCGAGCAGTCGCTCGGCGACCGCCTCGGCCGGGCCGCCCAGGACGCCGTCCCCCGGAGCGGACCCACCGTCCCCGCCAGCCGGTGCCGCCACCGAGAAGACGTCGAGCGAGCGGACCAGCGTCGCCGGATCCCGATCGACCTCCTCGCAGGCGCGCTCGAGCTCGTCCACGATCGGGCGGAGCGAGTCCGGATCGTCGGGCTCGCCGGTCCACCAGTTCCAGCCGTCGCCGTAGCGGGCGGCCAGCCGGAGCATCTTCGGCTTGGCCCCTGCGACGACGATCGGCGGGCCCTCGGGCCGGGGACCACGCAGGATCATCTCGGCACCGGGCGCCCGGTAGAACTCGCCCTCGAACTCGGACCGACCCTCGCGCAGGAGGTCGCTGATGATCCGGATCGCCTCGGCGAACCGCGAGTAGCGGCGATCGGCGGCCACCCCGAACGGCCCGTAGTCGTCCGGGGTGTTGCCCAGGCCGATGCCGAGGGTGTAGCGGCCCCCGGAGACCTCGTCGAGCGTCGCGGCGATCTTGGCCACGAGGGCGGGGTTGCGGTAGGGGCTGTTGATGACCGCATGGCCGATCCCGATCGTCGAGGTCGCAGCCGCCAGCGCCGCGGCGACCGAGACCGACTCCCAGAGACCGAGGTTCCCGTCGTCATCCGGCATCCAGAGAGCGTCCTCGAGGACGACGAGGTCGAAGCCGGCCGCCTCGGCAGCCAGCGCCTGGTCCCTGATCGACGCCCAGGTCGGTGCCGGCGTCTCGGCCGCGGGTCGCCCGTAGAGCCGGATGTAGATCCCGATCCGCATGGGGTCCTCCTGTTCGGGATGCCGCTCCGGCGGACGGGCGGCCGCCCGCCCCGAGTCTGCCATGGGCGAACCCATCCGGGCGACCGGGTCGTTGCCAGGGGTTGGACAATCGGGACACCATGCGTCCCACGATCGGCGCCGATGGCCTGACCGTCGCAGCCTGGCTCGGGATCGTCGCCTGCGGCGGCCTGAACGCCGTCGCGATCCGGCTCGGCAACGTCGAGCTGACGCCCTTCTGGGGCGCGGCGGTCCGCTTCGGCCTCGCGGCGCTCATCCTCCTGGCGCTGGTCGCCGTCCGTCGACCGCCCCTCCCCCGCGGGCGAGCTCGGCTGGGGGCGCTCCTCTACGGTCTGACGGCCTTCGCCGGCAGCTATGCCGCCCTCTACTGGGGTCTGGTGGAGGCACCCGCCCCGACGGCGATGGTGGTCATCGCGACGGTCCCGCTGATGACCCTGGTCCTCGCGGTCTCGATCGGCCAGGAGGGGTTGACCGTTCGCGGGGTGATCGGCGCCCTTGTCGCCCTCGCCGGCATCGTCGTCGTGGTCTGGGACCAGCTCAGCGTGGACGTCCCCGTGGCCTCGCTGGTCGCCCTGTTCGTCGGCGCCGGCTTCATCGCCCTGAGCGGCGTGATCGCGAAGCGGATGCCTCCCGGCCACCCGATCGCCGCGAACGCGCTCGGGATGAGCGTGAGCGCCGCGATCCTGGCCGGCCTGGCGGTCGCAGTCGGCGAGCCGACCGTGCTCCCGAGCGAGCCGTCGACCTGGGCGACGGTCCTCTATCTCGCCGTCGTCGGTTCGGTCGGGCTGTTCCTGCTGGTGCTGTATGTCCTCGCGCGCTGGAGCGCCTCGGCCACGTCCTATGCCACGCTGGTGATGCCGCTGATCACGATCGTCGGGGCGGTGGTGCTGCTCGGCGAGTCCGTCGGGCCGATCTTCGTGGCCGGGTCGGCGATCGCGCTCGCCGGCGTCTACGTCGGCGTGGCGGCCGGCCGCGGCTCGTCGAGCGCTCCGCGCCCGGCGCCGGCCGCAGCGGGAACGGTCCCCGGCGGGCGCCAAGCGGTGCCGGTCGAGGTCGGCGAGGAGTGCCGACCGCCGGGCTGTTGAGCTCGGAGCCGGGCGACCCGCGGCCGGCCATGACGCCCATGCCAGAGGCTGTCCAGCGCCGACGAGCCGACGGCCGGGCCCGGTCGGTCGACGCGCTCCGTCGGTCGCGTCAGCAGGCGATCGGCCTGATCGTTCCGACAAGCGCAAGCGACCACGCTGCCGACGTCCGGGTCATCGCGACGTGTCGACCTGCCCGCCCGACGTCAGACGTGGACGCGCTCGAGGATCCGGGTCAGGTACCTCGACCGGAACTGCTCCGTGGCCAGGACCTGCTTGGTGGGCGGCAGCCGGAGGATGACACCCAGGACCGCGGCCATGGCCCGGTGGCTCCAGAGAGCGCGGTTGTCGAAGATGCAGTCCTGGAGCTTGCCCCGCTCGATCGCCATGAGGACGGTCCGGTGCAGCGTGTCGACCGGGGTCATGACCCGCTCGGGCCGGGCCGCCAGCCACATCGCGTCCTTGGGACAGACCCGGGTGCAGACCCCGCAGCCCAGGCAGCGTTCCGGGTCGAGCACCGCCTTTCGCTTGCGTGGTCGGTCGGGATCGTTCGCCGAGACCAGCGTCATCGCCTCGACCGGGCACGCGTCGGCGCACTTGCCGCAGCCGTTGCACGCTCCCTCGTCGATGCGCGGCTCGAAGTTCGTCGTGTGGACCGGCTGGAGGAGGCCGAACCGACGGGCCGCGATCATCGCCTCGCAGCAGCACCCGCAGCAGTTGCAGATGAAGTTGACGTCCCGCTGGACGTTCTCGCCGAACTGGACGAGGTTGCTGTCGTAGGCCTGCTGGAGCAGGTCCATCCCCTCCACGCGGTCGACCCGACGGGCGTAGCCGTGACGGATGAGCGCATCGGCCGTGCCGCCGAAGGTCATGCAGATCCCCATCGGGGCCTGGCAGGCGCGGTCCAGGGCCTCCATCTTGCGACGGCAGTAGCAGAGGCCGACGCCCATGTGCTCGGCCGTCCGGACGACCTCGCTCGCCCTCTCGTGGTCCAGGACCCGGAGCGCGCCGTCCGTCGCGCGGGGGCGGCCCTCGGACGACCGGGCCCGGCTCGCCTCGAGCGCCGGCTCGTTGACGAAGACCCGGCCGAGCTGCGTCTCGCCATCGGTGAAGAGGGCAAGGATGAAATCGTCCTCGACGGTGATGTACTGGTAGAAGAGCTCGCTCAGGAGCTGCTGGTCCACGTCGTCGCGGACGCGCATCATCGAGAACTCGAAGAAGCCGGCCATGGGCGGTGGGAGCACGTAGACGGTCCCGGTCGGCGTCTCCATGTCGAGCAGGATCGCCCGTGAGGCCAGGCCCTCGAGGACGCCCTGCGCCTCGGCCGGACCGATCCCCCAGATCCGGGCAGCCTGGGCCGCGTCGAACGGCCGCATGGGGACGCGGGCGACGAGCTCCGCCTCGCGCTCGCTGAACAGCAGGGACAGGATCCGGTAGAGCAGATCCGAGGCTGGCGCGCCCTGCGGGAAGCGGTCCAGCCGCTCCGCGAGTCGCCCGTAGGCCCCGTGGCTGGTCGCATGCGCCATCGTGCCGCGGCTCCCTCCGGATCGGGCGCGCCGGATCGCGCCCGAGCATGGGGTCACGGTCGGACGCGGTCTGCAGGGAGCGCAAGGGCGGACCCGACGGTGCCGACCGGGCCATCGGTCATGCCACAGCCGACGGTCGACCGGAGCCGGACGCCCGGCAGCTACGGGATCGCGAAGAGGCGTCGCGGGCCTGCGATGCCGCGCACCGACGTCGCCCGCGAGACCGGCGGTCGTGCCGCTCACCAGGACCTCGCTGGCGCCGGCGAGCGCGAGGATCCGTGAGGCCTCGTGGATGGCCACGCCGCGGATGTCATCGCCGGCCAGCTCGATCTCGCCAGTGTGGATGGCGCCCCGGACCTCCAGGCCCAGGTCGGCTGCGGTGATGTGGCGATCCATCGGGCCCTCCGGCGGGAACGTAGCAGCCCGGGAGCCGAAGCTCGGCACGCGAGCGCTGACGTCGTGCTCGAGACCCGGCCGACCCACGCCGGCAACCCGACCAGAGGCCCGTCGTGACTCGACGAGCGACCCCCCTGGTACCGACCGTCGGCCCGGATGGCACCGAGGGCCCATGCCATTCCGACGCAGGTGATGGATGCCTCCGACGACCGTCGTTGGACGAAGGGCCGCGGATGGCAGCCATGGCCACGACCGTCGTGCCACTTCCACCCCGGCGTCCCGGTCCGCAGGCCCGTCGATGACGTTCAGCCGCGCCGTCACCGCTCCTAGCCTCGACTTGAGACCCCGGACCAGATGGTCCGCGGGCCAGCGTCGAGGACATAGGGGACAACGATGGACGTCACCATGGTGCAGCTGGCGCTGATCGTGTCAGCTGTCCTGCTGCTCGGGGCCGTGCTCGTGCTCGGGCCGCAGGTCAGTCGGAATCACCGCACGAGCACGCTCATCGCGACCTGGTTCGTGCTCTCGGCCGTGACCACGGCCGGTGCGTTCACGATCCTCTTCGTGGCGGTCCACGCCCTGCTGTTCACGCTCGGCGAGCCGGTCGCCGCGATCGCGTTCCTCGCCAGCGCGGTGGCCCTCATCGCCATCCCGGTCGCCTGGGCCCTCGTCATCCGGAACTGGTCGCACCGGCCTTCGGTGCACGCCTGATCCGGGCCTGCCGGACCGACGAGGCTAGCGATGACTGATCGGATGACGAACGGGGCCACGCCCGTCGGCGACCGCCTGCGGGTGCTCCTGGCGATCTTCGACTTCCCCCTGGTCACGACCGGGCTGCGGAGCGTCATCGAGGCCGAACCCGGGATGATCGTGGCCGGCGAGGTGACGACGCACG
>DATHYZ010000237.1:0-2259 GCA_035458865.1 Candidatus Limnocylindrales bacterium | reverse complement strand
CGGGTCTGGATCGAGTCCGACGATCCCGGGCTCGACAGCGTCATCCGACGCGGCCTGGCCGACCTGGAGATGCTCATCACGCCTGGCCCGGGGCCGGGAGAGCGCTACCTGGCCGCGGGGGCGCCGTGGTTCGTGACGCTCTTCGGACGCGATGCCATCCATGCGAGCCTGGCGGCCCTGCCGGTGGACCCGCGCCCGGCCGTCGACACGCTCCGGGTCATGGCCCGCCTGCAGGCCACCACCGACGACCCGGCCCGGGACGCCGAGCCCGGCAAGATGGTCCACGAGATCCGGGATGGCGAGATGGCCAGGACCGGCGAGGTGCCGTTCGACCGGTACTACGGCGCCGCCGACGCCACGCCGCTCTGGCTGATCCTCCTGGGCGAGACGTTCGACTGGACCGGCGACCTCGACCTGGTCCGTGAGCTGTGGCCGGCAGCCCGAGCGGCCCTCGACTGGCTCGACGGGCACGGCGACCTCGACGGCGACGGCTTCATCGAATACCGCCAGCGCGCACCGGGCGGGCTGGCCAACCAGGGTTGGAAGGACGCGGTGGGGGCGATCCGCGATCGGCACGGCCGAGTCGCCGCCGGTCCGGTCGCGCTCGTGGAGGTGCAGGCCTACGCGTACGACGCCCGGACGCGAGCGGCCCGGCTCGCTCGCCTGCTCGGCGACACCGCCCTCGCCGACCGGCTGGAGGCGGCTGCCGCCGGGCTGCGGGAGCGCTTCGAGGCGGCCTTCTGGGTCCCCGACCTGGGCTGGTACGCGCTCGCCCTGGACGGGACCAAGCGACCGATGGACGCGCTGGCCTCGAACCAGGGGCATGCGCTCTGGTGCGGGATCGCCGGACCCGACCGCGCGGCCTCGGTCGCGCGATGGCTCGGCAGTGAGCGGATGGACTCCGGCTGGGGGCTGCGTAGCTTCGGCGCCGGGCAGCCCGGCTACTCGGCCCTGGGCTATCACACCGGGTCGGTCTGGCCTCACGACACGGCGATCGCCGTCGCCGGTCTGCGCCGCTACGGCCAGGACGACGTGGCGACCCGGCTCGCCGACGGCCTGCTCGCCGCGGCTCGGCTCCTGCCGCGGCGCCAGCTCCCCGAGCTCTGGTGCGGCTTCGGGCGGGACGACGTCGACCGTCCCGTCCGCCACCCGGTCGCCTGCGCGCCGCAGGCCTGGGCGGCCGCCGCCCCGCTCCTCGTCCTGCGCGCGTTCCTCGGCCTGAGGCCGCGGGCGGCCGAGGGACGCCTGCTCGTCGAGCGACCGATCCTGCCGACCGGAGCCGGGGCAGTCGTGCTGCGCGACCTTCGAGTCGCCGGTGAGCGGGTCAGCCTGGCCTTTCGCGCGGTCGACGGCGGGGTCGAGGTGGAGATCCTCGAGCGGTCCGGGTCGCTGGTGATCGACGTCCGACCCTGAACGGCCGTCGGCCCCGGGGCCGACGGCTACGGGGATCGCCGGTCGCGGAGATGTCCCTCGGTTGGACAAGCCAGCCCGCAGGATGGCGTTCCCTCCGTGGCCCTGTCGAACCGCCGCGACGGCCGTTCCCTGCCCCTTGACCGGTCCTCTATGCTGTTACTAAAGCGTGTTAGTCCCTTGTCCCCGGAGCGCTCGCGCTCGGCCGACGCGCTGGAAGGGGGACCTATTGGCGGTCAAGAAGCGGCGCGTGACCAGCGCCGACGTCGCGGCCCGTGCCGGCGTCTCTCGCACCACCGTCTCGTTCGTCGTGAACCAGCGGAAGGATGCCGGGATCCCGGCGGACACCTGGCGGCGGGTCGAGCAGGCCGCTCGCGAGCTCGGCTACCACCCCAGTGCCCCGGCCCGGGCCCTGGCCGGCTCGTCGACCGGCATGATCGGTCTCATCGTTCGCCAGTCGGCCGATCAGATCGCCGCGGACGCGCTGGTCGCCGAGACGCTCTGGGGCATCAGCTCGGCGACCCGCGAGGCAGGCTACCGGGTCCTCGTCGAGACGCTGGATCCGGTGAACGGGCACTACAGCGACCTCGTGCTGTCGGGTCGCGTCGATGGCCTCATCGTCTCCGGTCCCCGCGCCGATGACGAGGAGGTCGGCGCCCTCGTCGCCGACGACTTCCCCATCGTGGTGCAGGGTTCGCTGCCGGGCGTGCCCGTCGCATCGGTCGACGTCGACAACCGTGCCGGGGCCCGATCCGCCGTCGAGCACCTGCTCGAGCTGGGGCACACCCGGATCGGCTGCATCACCAACGCGCCGCTCGCCTACACGGCAGCCACCGAGCGGCTCGCCGG
>DATHYZ010000236.1:0-3094 GCA_035458865.1 Candidatus Limnocylindrales bacterium | reverse complement strand
TGACGAACGGGGCCACGCCCGTCGGCGACCGCCTGCGGGTGCTCCTGGCGATCTTCGACTTCCCCCTGGTCACGACCGGGCTGCGGAGCGTCATCGAGGCCGAACCCGGGATGATCGTGGCCGGCGAGGTGACGACGCACGACGACCTGCGGGCGGCGATCGAGACGATCCCGACCGACGTCGTCATCACCGAGTGCGAGCCGATCACCGCGGCCGGCTGCACGACGTTCGAGTCGATCGAGACGATCCGCTCGCTCAAGCCGAGCCTCCGGATCCTCGCCCTCGAGTGCCGCTGCGGGAGCGAGCAGTTCAGCCTCGCCCTGAAGGCCGGGGCCGACGGCTTCCTGACCCGCGAGGCCCAGGCCGCCGACATCGTCACCGCCCTGCGCTGCGTCGCCCGGGGCGAGACCTACGTGTCGCCCGCGATCGTGACCCGGATGGTCAACACCTACGTCCTGCGGACCCCCGGGGCCCCGATCGAGGACGCCTACGACACCCTCACCGAGCGCGAGAAGGAGGTCCTCCTCCTCGCCGCCGTCGGGCACACCAACCGGGAGATCGCCAAGGTCTTCCACCTGAGCGAGCAGACGATCCACAACTACCGGGCCTCGGTCATGGAGAAGCTCGACCTCCACGACCGCATCGACCTGCTCAAGTTCGCCGTCCGCCGCGGCATCGTGGACGTCGCGGACCTCTAGACCCACCCGCGGTGCGATGAGCTGCGGCCGACCGGGCGGGGGCTACACTGCCCACCAGATGGACGACACCCGCGATCCCGCCACGACCGACGCGCTCGGTCGCGCCCTCGATGCCATCCTGCCCTCCCTCGAACGGTTCCTCCGGTTCGAGGGTCCGGATCCCGCTCGCGAGCGGTCGCGCTGGGAGCCGGCCCTCGATCGCCGGCTGCCCGCGGCCGGCATCGGCGCCGAGGCGACGCTCGCGGAGCTGGCCGACCTGGTGGTCGCCAACGGCCTCCGGATCGGGCATCCGGGGTTCTCCGGCTGGGTGACGACCGCACCCACCGACGTCGCGGTGGCGGCCGACCTCGCCCAGGCCGTGGCAGTGCCGCAGCGCTGGTGGACGACCCCTGGCAACTTCGTCGACGACCTCGCCATGCGCTGGCTCATCGAGCTCCTCGGCTTTCCGGCCACGTTCGTCGGGGCGTTCACCTCGGGTGGGTCCACCGCCAACCTGGTCGGGATCGGCGCCGCCCGCCAGCACGCCGGCGAGCGGCTGGGGCTGCGGCCGTCGCTGGACGGGATCGCCGACCTGCCCTCGCCCCGGGTCTACGCGAGCAGCGAGACCCACCACGTGGTGGGGCGTGCGCTGGGCGTGCTCGGCATGGGCCGCGCGAACCTGCGCTCGATCCCGCTCGACGGCCACGGCACCATCGACCTGGACATCCTCCAGCGGGCCCTGGACGAGGATCGAGCCGCCGGCTGCACCCAGGTCGCGATCGTGGGTTGCGCGGGCGACGTGAACGCCGGCCGGGTCGATCCGCTCGACGAGCTTGCCCGGATCGCGAGCGACCGCGGCATCTGGCTGCACGTGGATGGTGCGTACGGCGGGTTCGGCCTGCTCGATCCACGGGTCCGCGACCGGTACGGCGACGTGGCCACGTACGACTCGTTCGCCGTCGATCCCCACAAGTGGATGGCCGCACCGGTCGGGACGGGGGCGGCGATCGTCCGCGACGAGGGGATCCTGGGGCGGGCGTTCACGATCGAGACCGGCGACTACGACCTCGTGCGCACCGCGGATCGGACGCCGGGCGACCTGGACTCGCCATTCGACGAGCCGGGGCTCGGCACGCCCGACTGGGGCGTGGAATTCTCGACGCCGGCGAGGGGGATCGCCGTGTGGGCGATCCTGCGCGAGATCGGCGCGGAAGGGATGCGCGCACGGGTCATCCGCCACGACGACTGCGCGCGCCGGATCGCCGACCGGGCGCGGGCGACGTCCGACCTCGAGCTGCTGGCGGAGCCGGTCCTGTCGATCTGCTGCTTCCGGTTCCGGCCGCCGGGCTGGGACGACGAGGCCAGGCTCGACGAGCTCAACGAATCGGTGCTGCGAGCCATCCGCGCCCGGGGCCGGACCGTGACCTCCAGCACGCGCGTGAACGGCCGCTTCGCGATCCGGCCGTGCTTCGTCAATCCGCGGTCCACGCTGGCCGATGCCGACGCGCTCGTGGACGAGGTCCTGGCCGTCGGCCGGGAGATGGCGGCCGGGGGCTGACCAGCGGACCGCTGCCGACGGGCCCGGCCGACCCGGCCCCCTAGAGCGGCACCGCGAACGAGACGACCACGACGCTGACCGAGGCGACGATCTCGACGATGCCGACGTGGACGGGCCGCAGGGGCCGCGCGGTCCCGGCCAGTCGACGCTGGACGACCGGCAGGGCCGCCGCCCGGATCGTCAGCCCGGCCGCGAGCGCCGCGTACGGCCAGGGCAGGAGGACCACCGCGGCCGCGACCGTGGCGACGTGGAAGCCCACCGAGACCATGGCGAAGCGGTCGTTGCCCCGCTCCCGCAGGACCGACCGGACCACGAGGACCGTCCCGACCAGGTAGGCCGCGGCGACGGCGAGGTAGGCGGCCACGCGCTCGGGCTCGAAGACGCCGGACACGTAGGCGGCCGCCGGGACGAGCACGAGCGCCTGCGCGACCTGGGCGAAGCTGTTGGCCAGGTCCCGCGGGGTCCCCGGCCGGGCTCCCCCGAAGACCACCAGCCCGGCCGGCACCACGACCAGCCCGGCGAGGAGCAGGGCGGGCCAGGCCACCACGAGCACCAAGCCGAGCCCGGCGAACGCGGCGCCGTACACCAGCAGCGGGGCCCGGTAGGCGGGGGGCCGACGGGCGCGTGCCCAGGCCTGGAACGCGGCGGAGCCGAGGTACGCGGCGAGAGCGGCGGCGCCCAGAACGATCTGCCAGGCGTCGGGCCGGCTGGCCGCGATGCCGAGCAGGAAGGGCAGCGCCAGCATCGCCCAGGCGCCGTGCTGGCGGGGCACCCAGACCGAGTGGGCCCGGGCGGGCCGGCGCGGCGCGGCGGCGGTCTGCCCGGTCGCTTCGCTCATGGCCGTACGCTAGCAGCCGGG
>DATHYZ010000235.1:0-2285 GCA_035458865.1 Candidatus Limnocylindrales bacterium | reverse complement strand
CACACGACCCGGGTCGGCCCGGGTCGGGCCGGGTCGGGCCGGTCGAGGGATCAGGCGCGTCGAGTGTCGCGCCGCACCGGATCGGCCCGTCAGGGTCGGGACGCCACGCTCCGGAGCGCGACCAGATGGTGGACCCGAGCGAGCAGCTCCCGGGCGCTCACCGGCTTGACGAGGTAGTCGCTGCAGCCGACAGCCCTGGCCTCGGCGATGTCTTGCGCGTCGCTGTTGGCGCTCACGATGGCGATGGGCATCGTCATGCCGGCGGCTCGGACCTGGCGGGCCAGATCGAGGCCGCTGCCGTCGCCGAGGCCCACGTCCAGGACGATGAGCCCGGGCGTGGACCGCTCCAGCTCCTCCCGGGCCGCAGCGAGGCTGCCCACCTGGCTCACCTCGTAGCCGGCATTCGCAAGGACATGGGTGACCAGCTCGCGGGCCATGTGGTCGTCCTCGACCACCAGGACCGGGACGGCATCGCGAGGTGTGGCGGGTCGGCTCGCCGCGGGTCGGACCGCGGCGTCGCGACCGGGCGCGACGACGACCCCGGGCAGGGAGACGAGGAAGGTGCTGCCGACCCCGACCGTGCTCGCCACCTCCAGCGCGCCACCGTGCAGCTCGCACAGGCGCCGCGAGATGGTGAGCCCGAGCCCGTAGCCGATCCCGGTCGGCGTGAGCTGCTCGAACGGCTCGAACACGCGGCCGAGGCTCTCGGCAGGGATCCCGACGCCCGTGTCGTGGACGGCGATCCGGATGTCCCGGTCGGTGGCCCAGGCGTCGAGCCAGACCCGACCACCGGGAGCGGTGTACTTGATGGCATTCGTCACCAGGTTGAGGAGGACCTGGCGGAGCCGAAGGGGATCGACGAGCACGAGGACGTCGTCTCGATCGGCCGACGTGAGCTCCACGTTGCGGTCGCGAGCCAGCGGTCCCGTCGCGTCGACGACCTCGCGGATGAGACCATCGAGCGACGTCGGCTCCGGGTTGAGCGCGAGGTTCCCGGACTGCAGCCGGGCAAGGTCGACGACGTCGTCGACGAGGCCGAGCAGGTGCTTGCCGCTGGCATGGATCTTGGCGCCGAGCTCGCGCATGCGCTCCTCGGTCAGGTCCCCGAGCATCGGGTCGCTGACGAGCTCCGCCGCGATCAGGATCGAGTGGACGGGCGTTCGCAGCTCATGGGCCACCGTGGCGAGGAACCGGAGACGACGCTTCGAGCTCTCCTCGACCTCGGCGTTGACCCTGTCCAGCTCTTCAACCAGACGGGCCATCCGGTCATGGATCCTGGCGTTGACGAGCGCTCCCGCGGCATGCGCCGCCAGGGCCACCGCGAGCTGCCGGTCGGCCTCGTCGAACTCCGCGCGGCCCTCCTTGTTGGCGAAGTACAGGCGGGCCAGGAGCTCACCGTCCTTCATCACCGGTACACCGAGGAACGAGGTCATGACCGGGTGGCCCGGGGGGACTCCGACCGCCGCCGGATGGGCCCGCAGGTCCGTCAGCACCACTGGCCCGCTGTCGGCGGTGATGAGCCCCAGGACACCTCGCCCGACGGGGAGCGGCCCCATCCGCTCCACCGTGTCCGGGTCGATCCCCTGGTGGAGGAACCGGTCGACCGGCTGGTCCTCCTCGACCAAGAGCATCGCGGCGTAGCGGGCTCCGATGACCGAACGGGCCATGGTCAGGATCATGTCGTGGACCTGGCGCGGGTCCCGGATGTCGGCGAGGGCGAGCATCGCCGAGCGGATCCGCGACTCCGAAGCCTGGGCGTCCTCGATCACCGACTCCACCGCCGAACGGTCGACGATCGTCTCGAGGACCGTCAGCGAACCGGTCGCCTGGTCGCGCCAGGGTCGAGCCAGGACGCAGACCGGGACCGCGTGTCCATCGGCGTGGACGAGCCGGCACTCGACATCGGCGGCGTCCACCTCGCCGGCGAGCATCCGACGCTCCCCGTCGACCAGGGCGAGGGCATCGATGGGCACGACGACCTCGTCGACGGGGCGGCCCTCGAGGTCGGATGCCGGGCGGCCCAGCAGCTCTGCGTAGGGTCGATTGACATGGATCCGCTGGAGGCCGGGGCCAACGAGCGCCATCGCAAGCGGTGCTGCGTCGATCAGGTCACGGACGTGAATGGGCTCCATCTGACGACGAGATCCTCTCCGCTCCGAACCCGGCCAATGGCCGGGGCGCGCGCCGGTCGGGCGATTGTGCGGGGTAGGCGGCGATGCGTCTACCCGCATCCGGGGGGTGGGACCGATCCATGGGCGGGTCCATCCTCGGGATATCCCGGCGAT
>DATHYZ010000234.1:0-15849 GCA_035458865.1 Candidatus Limnocylindrales bacterium | reverse complement strand
GACCCGCGCTGTGCCCTCGACCACCACGACGTGGTCCCCGTAGGGGTCGCAGTCGAGATGGAACGACACGGCCCGGTTCAGGGCGATGTTGCGGATCTTGGCCGTGTTCGGCTGGCTGTAGAACAAGATCCCGTGGCCGTCCCAGAGGAACGAGATGACGGCCGTCTGCGGACGCCCGTCGGGCGAGACGGTCGTGAGCCAGCCGACGATGTCGCGGGTCAGGCGCTCCCGCACCTGGGCCGAGTCCTCGGCCAGCAGGACCTTCCGGACCTGGTCCGGGAGGTCGTCGGCGATCGGGAAGCCGTCGCGCTGGTCCACGGTCGTCTCCGATGTCGGCGCTGTCACGTCCACCCCCCAGCCTGACCGCCCCAGGGCCGCCGGTCCAGGGTCCCTGGTCACCGACCGGAGGATACCTGCGGCCGCTCAGGCCGGGGCCACCCCCACCTCGATCCGGCCGTTCCCAGCCCGTCGTTCGACCGGGTGACGTCGGTCGAAGAGACCGGGGACGACTATCGGCACCTGATCGCCCGACGCGCCTGATCACCTCCGGGACCTGCCGGGTGACGGGGCCACCCACTGGCCGACCGGGCACGCGCCCTCGGTCGAGCCGGGGCGATGGCCCGGGGCCGGCTCAGGCGATGTCCCGGCGGATCGTGACGGCCGCGAGCGCGGCGAACAGGAGGGCGATACCGAACAGGATGAGCAGGTCGAGCTGCAGCTCTGGCGTCGTCAGATCAGCGCCCGCGACGAAGACGCGCCTGAGACCGTCGACCGAGTAGGTCATCGGCATCATCGCGGTGAAGGGCCGCAGGACGTCGGGGAGGGTGCTCACGGGGAACAGGATCCCGGAGAGCAGGAACTGGGGGACGATGACGATCGGGATGAACTGGACGACCTGGAGCTCCGTCCGGGCGAACGTCGAGAGGAGGATCCCGAGGCTGACGGCTCCGGCCGCCGTGAGCAGGACGACGAGGTAGGCGATGAGCGGGCTGCCGGCGGCCGGGATGCCCAGGCCGATCGAGAACGCCGGCAGCGGCCCGAGCTCGGGCACCTCGATGCTGCCGAGCGCCCAGGCCATCAGGACGGCCACCTGGATCGCGGCGAACAAGCCGAAGCCCAGCGTGTAGCCGACCACGACCTCGCCCCGCCGGAACGGGGTCGCCATGAGCCGCTCGAGCGTGCCGCCGGTGCGCTCCCGCAGGAAGCTGACGCCGGTGAGGATGTAGACGAAGAAGTAGGCGAAGAACCCCACGATCGCCGGCGCGAAGGCGGCGATCAGGTCGTCGCTCGGCGGACCGTAGAGCGTGTCATGGACGACCGTGGGCAGGCTGATCCCGAGCGCGGTCGTGGCTGCGGTGGCGATGGCGCGCTGCACGATCGCGACCTCGGTCCCCTCGGCGGTCGGTTCGAGGCCGTTGGTGATCACGAGGATCGTCGCGGGTCGGCCGGACCCGAGCTCGGTCGGCAGGACGAGGGCGATCGACGCGCTTCCGTCATCGAGCATCGATCGGGCCGTCGCCTCGTCGGCGACCTCGACGACCGTGCCGCCATCCGCCTCCAGCCCCGGCCTGATGGCGGCGATGACGGCCGTGCCGACGGGACCGGCCTCGTTGACGATGGCCGCCTCGACCTGCGGCGACTGGCCTTCTCGGACGATGAACGTGATCAGGCCGGTCATGAGCACCGGGGCGACGAACAGAAGGGCGAGCGAGGGTCGATCGCGGCGGATCTCCTGGACGACCCGCCGGAAGAGCGCCAGCGCTCGCTGGGCGTTCACGGCTGCGCCTCCGCCTCACCGGCGAAGTGCAGGAACGCCGGCTCGAGGTCGGCCGTGCCGGCCGCGGACCGCAGCTCGGCCCCCGTCCCCCGGGCGATGACGCGTCCGGCCCGAACGAACAGGAGCTCGTCGCAGCGATCGGCCTCGTCCATCACGTGGCTGGAGACGACGATCGTGGCGCCGCCGTCGGCCAGCTCGCGGAAGTGGGCCCAGAACTGGACCCGGAGGAGCGGGTCGATCCCGACCGTCGGCTCGTCGAGGAACAGCACCGGGGGTCGGTGGACCAACGCGCAGGCGAGCGAGAGCCGTCGCCGCTGACCGCCCGAGAGCTGCCCCGTGACGGCGGACCGCCGGTCGGCGAGGTCCACGAGCCCGAGGGCAGCGTCGATGGCGGCGCGCTCGCGGACCCCGTAGGCGGCCGCGAAGAAGCGGACGTTCTCACCGACCGACAGCGAGGGGTAGATCCCGTCGGTCTGGGTCATGTAGCCGATCCGCCCGAGCGTGACCCGGGACGGCATCCGGACGCCGAGGACCTCGGCCCAGCCGGCGGTCGGACGGGCGAGGCCCATGAGGAGCCGGATGAGCGTCGTCTTGCCGGAGCCGTTCGGGCCCAGGAGCCCGTAGATCCTGCCCGGGGCGAGCTCGAAGCTGACGCCATCGATGGCCCGGATGGGGCCGAAGACCTTGACCAGGCGGTCGGCGCGGACCGCCGGCTCAGGCGGGCTCGTCAGGGCCTGCGCGGCCGGGGCGACATCGGTCATCGGCCAGCCTCCGCTGTCGCGTGTCGCGCCGGAGAGTCGCCTGCCTATCGTCGGCGCGGTCGTCCCCGCATGCTATACCCGCGACCGCGGCGACCGGACCGGTCGACCGGACGGCTGCGCTAGGGCCGGCTGGCCCACCCGGCCAGCTCGGCGAGCGTCCGCAGGTCAGGGACGACGAGGTCCGGGCGAGCCTCGGCGGGCGGCGTCGCCCCGCTGCCCGTCCGACCGTGGCGGCGATCCACCCAGACCGTCGACAGGCCGAGGGCCTTCGCCGGCACGTGATCGTGATAGAGGCTCTGGGCAACGTGGAGGATGCGGTCCGTGGGGACGCCGATCCGCGCGAACGCGACCTCGAAGTTCCGGTGGCTCGGCTTGTAGCTGCCCGCCTGCTGGGCCGTGATCACCCAGGTGAACGGCGATCCGAGCCGGCGCTCCGAGGCGGCGAAGAGGTCGTCGTCGCAGTTGGTGATCACCCCGAGCCGGAACCGCGACGCGAGGGTCGCGAGCGACTCGGCGGAGTCGGTGAAGGCAGGCCAGTCCCCGACGGAGCCGGCGAACGCCTCGACGGCCTCCTCCGTGGGATGCAGGTCCAGGTCGCCCGCGATACCGGCGAGCGTCCTGCGCAGCACCTCGCGGTAGGGCTTGTATGCGCCGGCCTCGGCGATCGCCTCGTGGTGGCCGAACCGCCCGAGGAGCTCGTCATCCGTCACGTCGGCGCCGGCCGGCCCGAGCGCGATCCGCAGCCCGGCGACGATCCCCGTCTCCCAGTCGACGAGGGTCCCGTAGCAGTCGAAGGTCAGGACCTCGTACCGGAGGAAGTCGAACGATGGCATGGGATCCTCCTGGGATCGGCGGTCCCGGGTCCCGGAGCCCGGGCCGTGGGCAGCACCCGGATCGCCCGAGCCTACTCCCGGAGCACCAGGTGGCGTCAGCCGGCGCCTTCGCCGCCGAGCGCCCCGACGTCCCCTTCGACGACCCGCAGCGCGGCCGAGTACATCCCCATCGAGCAGGTGTACTCGATGCGACCGGGGCCCAGGGCGGGCAGGTCGATGATGTTGTCTCCCTTCGCCAGCAGGACCTGGAGCCCGAGCGCCGGTGCCTGCATGAAGATGGCGCACGAGCCTCCCTCGAGGGACTCGACGATCCAGCGCGTCGGGACGCCCGCGTAGAGCGTCGCCTCGGCCGGCTGGTAGCCATTGGCGACCTGGTAGGTCCGCAGCACCTGGACGCCACCCTCGAAGGTGACGTCGGGCGCGGCGGCGACCGTGGGCGCACCGAAGACGGGCGCGATCCCGAGGAGCCGCAGACCCGCGGTCCCGTTCAGGAGCGCGAAGCCGATGACCACGACGCCGACCACCCGGAGGGCCGTCGGCCGAAGGCCCACCGGCACGACGGCCGGCAGGCCCCCCAGGGCCAGGAGGCCGGGCGCCGTGCCCAGGGCGAAGACGCCGAGGATGGCGCCGGCGATGGCCGGTGAGCCGGTCGACAGTGCGTAGACCTGGACCGCCTGGGTGAACCCGCAGGGCAGGAAGAACGAGGCGACACCGAGCGCAGCGGCCCGGGTGTCCGAGTAGGTCGCCGCCGATCCCTCGTGGATGCCGAGTCCCCGCGCGAGGCTCGACGGCAGCGTCGGCGACCATGCCGCGACCCGCGGCGAGAGCCCCGTGAGCCGGGCACCAAGGAGCGTCATCACAACGGCGACGCCGACCATCAGGACGGCGGTCAGGGCCGGCGGCATCGTGACCGAGGCGCCGATGGCCCCGAGGCCCATCCCCAGGATCGTGAAGCCCACGACCCGGCTGGCGACGAAGACGGCGCTCGGCCGCAGGCGGTTGATCACCCCTCCGCGCGCCTCGGCCGGGTCGCGGCGTGCCTCGAACGCAGCCGACAGCGCGAGGACCAGCCCGCCCGTGAGGGCGAGGCAGGTCGAGACACCGGCGGCGAGACCGAGAAGCAGGGCGACCAGGAGACCACCCGACCGGATGTCGCCGGCGCCGGAACCCAGCTCGCTGAGGCCGGTGACCGACGCGAGGGCGGCCAGGGCGATCAGCCCGACGACCGCCCCGCCGACGGTGAACCATGCGCTCCGGTCCCTGGACAGCCACGGGGTGCGACCGATGCCGTAGCCGGCAGCCTCGATGGCCGCCACGATGTCCGCGTCGGCGACCGGGGCGCTGATCTGGATGATGACCTGACCGCGCGTGGCGGATGCGGCCGCGCGCTTGACTGAGGGGATGGCCCGGAGATTGCGCTCGATGCGTCGCTCGCACGAGCGACAGGTCATGCCGGCCACCGGGACCACGAAGGTGGAGCCGGTCTCCGGCTGGGAGGATCGGCGGGACGCAGGCATGCACGGAGCGTGCGGCGAGCCCGATCCCTCGTCAAGAGCCTTCGGAGGCCGGATGGACCCTATGCGCCGGGCCGGAAGGCACGGATCATTCCCTGGACCGCCAGACCCGTCCAGACGACGAGACCGACCGCGACAAGGACGGCGAGGATCGGGGCGAGATCGGCGTGGACGGCCCAGAGGGCGATCCCGATCGGCAGCCCCGCCACCCAGACGACGATGGCCGGTACGGTCGGGAGGCCCGTCAGCCAGGCCCAGGCGTCATCGACCAGGGCCGGCTGCACGAGCAGGGCATAGGCGGCACCGGCCCAGAGCAGCACGAAGATCGCTCCCGCGTAGAGCGCGAGACCGATCCCCAGCATCCTGCTCCGGCTCGCCATCGCTCCACCTCCGCTGCCCTGCCGACCCGATCGGCCGTGGTCCGAACGTGGACCGGGGGGCGCCGGGCTGCTAGGGCCGCCCGTCACGGACGCCGCGGGCCATCCCGCTGATCGAGGGCGAGCCGGACGCGGCGGAGGCGACCGTAGCCGACGATTGACCGGGGTCCGGGCGTTCCGTATCCTCGATAATCGATGATGCAAACGCCCGCGCGCTCCTTTCGGACCCCCGGCGGCCCAAGGACGACGCGCCCCGGTGACGACCCTCGACGAGTGAAGGGAGCGCGATGAGCCAGCTCGACATGTTCAGCCTCGACGGACGGGTCGCCCTGATCCCCGGAGGCGGTGGCGCCATCGGATCGGCGATGGCCACCGCGATGGCCGGCGCGGGCGCCAAGGTGGCCGTGGTCGACGTGACCCAGGAGCGTGCCGACGAGGCGGCCGAGCTGGTCCGGCAGGCGGGCTCGGAGGGATTGGCCCTGGCGGCCGACGTCACCCAGGAGGCCGAGTGCGATCGGATCGTCGCCGCGACGGTGGAGCGGTTCGGCCGGCTCGACATCATCTTCAACGCCGTCGGAGGCGGGGCCGGCAAGGTCCTCTTCGACGCCCAGGACTATCCCCGCGACGCCTGGGACTGGATCATCGAGCTCAACGTCCGGAGCACGCTGCTGGCGACCCAGGCGGCCGTCCGCGAGATGATCGCCGAGGGACATGGCGGGCGAGTCATCAACATCTCCTCGGTCCGCGCCTCGCTGGGCATCAACGCCGGCTACTCGGCCTACGTCGCCGCCAAGGGCGCCATCAGCTCGCTCACCCGCCAGTGGGCGACCGAGTGGGCCAAGCACGGGATCACCGTCAACGCGATCGCCCCGACCTTCGTCGATACCCCGCAGGTCGCCATGCTTCTCGACGACCCGGCATTCAAGGCGAGCATCGTCAGCCGGATCCCGCTCGGCCGGGTCGGCGGGACCCAGGACCTCGCCGGGGCGGTGCTGTTCTTCGCGTCCGATGCGTCGTCGTTCGTCACCGGCCAGATCCTCGGGATCGACGGCGGCCTCACGGCGACCCAGTAGGAGGATCCGGTGACGACCGACGCCCTCGCCTCGCGCACCGGCTCCATCGCGATGGAGCCGGTCACCCCCAACGTCTTCACGAGCACGAAGCTGCGAGGCGGCAACCCGAGCTTCGTGACCACGGCCGACGGCGTCGTCGTCATCGACACGCCCCAGCTGCCGACGAAAGCCGTGGCGATGCGGCGCGAGGCCGAGGCCCACGGGCCGATCCGCTACATCGTCAACACCGAGCACCACGTCGACCACATCTTCGGGAACTACTACTTCCGGGGCGCCGGGACGGTCGTGAACCACCGGGCGCTCTACGAGCGGTTCATGGTCGTCTTCCCCGAGCTCGACCCGTTCGCCTACGCGTACCAGTCGATCCCCGGTGACGATCCCAAGGGGACCGCCCTCGACGACCCGGAGGGCGTCGCCCTCTGGCCCGACCGCGAGGAGTACTACCAGGACCCGAACGCCGGCCGCATCGTCTTCACCGGTGACCTGACCCTCCGGGTCGGGGACCACACGTTCGACCTCCTCCACACGCCCGGCCACACCCCGGGACAG
The DNA here is from genome assembly GCA_035458865.1 of Candidatus Limnocylindrales bacterium. Classification (GTDB taxonomy): domain Bacteria; phylum Chloroflexota; class Limnocylindria; order Limnocylindrales; family CSP1-4; genus DATHYZ01. Next base: position 8,965 of record DATHYZ010000234.1, on the reverse strand, counting down.
CTGGCGGTCCACGTCCCCGAGGAGCGGGTGGTCTTCACCGGCGACACGATCTTCTCCGGCTGCCAGACCTGGCTCATGACCTCCGACGTGGACCAGTGGCTGGCCGCCCTGGACCGGATCGGGACCCTCGACGTGGACTGGATCGTCCCGGGCCATGGCCCGGTGGTCGGCAAGGACTACCTGGACGTCCAGCGGGCCCACCTCCTGGCCTGGAAGTCGGCCGTCGCGACGGCCATCGCGAAGGGCTGGTCCCGGGACGAGACGATCGCCCGGGTCGACTTCAAGGACGAGTTCGGTCCGGTCGACATCGGCCAGGGCTACATGCTCGACTACATCCAGTCCCGCAATGCCGCGGCCCTCTACGACAAGCTGACCGGGAGCGCGCCCCAGCTCACTGCTCCCGACGGCACGCCGGCGACGGCCAGCGGCACCAGCTGACCTCGGGCCGGCCGCCAACCCGGCCCGGCCTCGCCGCTCAGCCAGGAGGCGCCGCCATGTCTGCCGAGTCCACCACCGGGTCCGCAGCGACGGCTCCGACCCTGCCGGCCACGATGTCGGCGCTCGTGGTCGTGGAGCCGAACCAGGTCGAGATCCGCGAGGTCCCCGTCCCCGCGCCGGGCCCGAACGAGGTCCTGGCCCGGGTCCGCGCGGTCAGCATCTGCGGGACTGACGCCCACCTCATCCGGGGCGACTACCCGGGCTTCTGGCCGCCGAGCTTCCCGTTCATCCCGGGCCACGTGTGGGCCGGCGAGATCGTCGCGCTCGGACCCGGAGCCGAGCGCTTCCGCTGGAAGGTCGGTGACCGTGTGGCGGGGACCTCGCACGACGCCTGCGGGGTCTGCCGCGAATGCGTCGAGGGCCGCTACAACCTCTGCGAGAACTACGGCCGCGAGGGCCTGCACCGCCAGTACGGCCACAACGTCCAGGGCGCCGACGCCACGTACGTGGTCCACGGCGTCAAGTGCATCTTCCCGCTCCCTGACGGCCTGTCCTTCGAGGAGGGCGCCCTCATCGACCCCGCCTCGATCGCCCTCCACGTGGCCAATCGCGGCGAGATCTCGCCGGGCGACACCGTCGTCATCACCGGCGCCGGCGCCATCGGGCTCCTGGGCGGCGACGCGGCCCGGATCCGGGGAGCCGGCCGAGTGATCGTCGTCGGGCGCGGCCAGCGCCTGGCCAGGGCTGCCGATATGGGCTTCGAGGTCGTCGACACGGAGGCGGGCGACCCGGTCGCGGCCGTCCGGGCGATGACCGGCGGGCTCGGCGCCGACGTGGCGCTCGAGTGCGCCGGCGTCCCGGAGACCGTGGAGTGGGCGCTCGAGATGCTCCGTCGGGGTGGCCGGTGCGCCGCTGTCGGCATCCCCACGGTCGGGGTCGAGATCGGGATGCAGAAGCTCGTCCTCGACGAGCTGGAGCTCGTCGGCTCGCGAGCCTCGGCCGGTGAGATGCGCCGGGTCATGCCCCACGTCGAGCAGGGCCGGATGCGGGTCAAGGAGCTCATCACCCACCACTTCCCGCTCGCCGAATACGAGCAGGCCCTGGCGACCTTCAACGACCGCGCGAGCGGGGCGATCAAGATCGTCGTCCGACCCTGATACCGGGGCCCGCCCGTCCCGGCCGGCCGCTACGTCAGGCGCGGCCGGCCTTGACCTCGTCGGCACGGCTCCGCCCGGCGAGCAGGATGAGGTCCTCGTGGAGCTCGAACCAGACGCCGTGGTAGCTGTCGACCCGTGGTGAGGCCACGTAGCGGTGGTCGCCGCCGGCCGCCTGTGCCGCGGCATGACCGAGTCGCCCCCGATAGGCCCCCAGGCGGGGCAGGCCGTCGAGGAGCGAGGCCAGCCAGGCGTCGGCGTCCGCGTGGAGGGACGCCAGCCGCTCCATGACCGCGGCATCGTAGGCGGCGTCGGCGTGGTCGTTCATGACCTGCTCCCCGTCCACCTCGCGGAGCTGCCAGGCGGTGACCGTCTCCTTCATCCGGGCATCGAGGGCGAGGAAGGCGTCGAGGGCTGCCTCGGCGCGCTCCGGACCCCAGGCCTCCCGATCCGCGGCGATCCGCTCGGCGCCCAGGGCCCGCCCGTCGTTGGTCAGACGGAACATCCCGCCGGCGAGCTCGGCCAGCCCGTCGGCCACGAGGCGGTCGAGCAACCCGCTCAGCTCCTCGGGCGTGGACACGAGCGCCTGGGCCATCGCCTCGGGCGTGGCGTAGCCCTTGATCAGCAGACCCCGGACGACGTCCTCGGCGGTCGTCGCCCCCGACCCGATCGGCGGCTCCGCGGCCGCTCCGGCCGCTTCCTCCGCCGGCGCCTCGATCGGGATCCCGAGCTCCCGGGCCCAGGCCAGCAGGACGACCGCCTCGGGAGCGATCGTGGCGACCCCGGCCACGGCACCGTCGAACACGTCGCCGGTCTCGCCGTCGATCGTGATGGTCTCGCCGGCAGCGAGGCTCCGCTCGCCGACCTCGATGCTCCCCTCCCCCACCCTGAGCTCGGCGGCCCCGACCACCGCCGGGATCCCCCAGCCCCGGGCGACGACGGCCGCGTGGCTGGCGATCCCCCCCGTCGCGGTCAGGATGCCGGCCGCGCGAGCCATGCCATGGACGTCGTCGGGCGAGGTCTCCGAGCGGACCAGGATGACGGTCCGTCCCGCATCGGCAGCGTCGACGGCCGCCTCCGGGGTCGTCGCGATCTCGCCGCTGGCGATGCCCGGCGAGGCGGGCAGGCCCGTGGTCAGGATGCGGGCTGTCCCGTCGCGCTCGGCGATGGTCATCGGTGGGTCGGCGAGGAGGGCGGCGACCCGCTCGACCGCCTCGCGACGGGACAGCGGGAACGTCTCGTCCTCGGCCATGTCGATGGCGATCCGGAGGGCGGCCTGGGGACTCCGCTTGCCGACCCGGACCTGGAGCATCCAGAGGCGCCCCTGCTCGATCGTGAACTCGATGTCGCACAGGTCCGCGTAGTGGCGCTCCAGCCGATCGGCGTACTCGCGCAGCTCGCGGGCGACATCGGGGAGCCGCTCGCCGAGGGTGGCGATCGGCTCGGTCCGGTGGGTCCCGGCGACCACGTCCTCGCCCTGGGCTTCGAACATGACGTCGCCGTACAGCGACGGCTCGCCGGTCGCCGGGTTGCGAGTGAACAGGACGCCGGTGCCCGAGCCCGGTCCGCGGTTGCCGAAGACCATGGCCTGGACGGTGACGGCCGTGCCCAGGTCGTCGGGGATCCCCTCGCGCCGGCGGTAGGCCCGGGCGCGATCGCTGTTCCACGATCGGAAGACCGCCTCGACCGCGCCGCGCAGCTGGGCCCACGGGTCCTCGGGAACCTCGTCGACACCAACGATCTCGCGGAACATGCGGTCGAGCCGGGTCCGGCAGGCCGCCGCGAAGTCGGAGCCGGCGAGCACGGCCAATCCCGCCTCGGTGGCGTCGTTGAGGCCCAGGTTGAGGATCGTGTCCATCATCCCCGGCATCGACACCGGGGCACCCGACCGGACGCTGACGAGCAGCGGGTCCGCCGGGTCGCCGAAGCGGTGACCCACGCGAGCCTCGACCCGGGACATGTGCTCCCGAAGCTCGTCCTCGAGGCCGGCCGGCCAGCCGTCGGCGAGGTACTCGCGACAGGTCAAGGTGGAGATCGCGAAGCCCGGCGGCACCGGCAGCCGCAGCTCGTTGGCCATGACCGTGATGTTCGCCGCCTTGCTGCCGATGACGGCCTTGAGCTCGGGGAGCGGCAGGTCGAACGAGTCGTCGAGGGCGTAGACGTGGGTCACGGTGCTGGATGTCCTTTCGCTCGGTCGGGGGCGCCCCGGTCGGAGGCGCCGGACGTCGCCCGGCCTGGGGCTAGGGCGTCACGATGATCTTGATGGCCCCGCTCTCGGGATCGTTGAAGGTCGCCATCGCATCGGCGTAGTCGGCCAGCTCGAAGCGGTGGGTGATGACGTCCCGGACTCGCATCCGGCCAGCCGCGACATGGGGGATGACCCGCCGCATCTCCCCGGCCGACGCCCTGGAGCCGACCAGCTCGAGCTCGTCGAGGACGAGCCGCTGCATGGCGATCTCGACGCCGACCGTGGGGATGCCGACGGCGGCGCACCGGCCGCCACGACGGAGCATCGCCAGCGCCCACTCCACGGTGACCGGGACGCCGGCGCACTCGAGGACCACGTCGGCGCCGAGCCCGCCGGTCATCGCCCGGACGGCCGCGACCGGATCCCCGGCCGCGGGGTCCACCGTCTCGAAGCCCATCTCGGCGGCCTTGGCGAGACGGCGCGGATTGACCTCGATGACGATGACCCGGGTCGCGCCCCGGATGATCGCGGCATCGCCACCCAGGAGCCCGATGGCGCCGCCGCCGGTGATCGCCACGGTGTCACCGGGCGAGATGCCGCCCCGGTTGGCCACGTGAAGGGCGATCGACGCCGGGTCCACGACGGCGCCCTCCTCGTACGTCAGGTCGTCGGGCAGCGGGAAGACGGCCTTGACGCCGTGGACCACGTACGTGGCGTCGGCGCCCTGGACGTTATGGCCGTACTGGCGGTGCAGGCCGGGCCGCCCGTAGTTCTCGCAGAGGTTGTAGCGGCCCTCGACGCACTTCTGGCAGACCCCGCAGGCGTCGTGCGAGGTGCCCGCGACGCGGTCGCCGACCCGGAAGCCGAACAGCTCGGCCCCGGGTCCGAGCGCGACGATGTCGCCGGCCCACTCGTGGCCCGGGATGAACGGATACGCCGGCGGCCAGAAGCCCGGGTAGTCGCCCCGGATGAGGTGGGCGTCGGTCCCGCAGATGGACACCGCCTTGACCCGGGCCAGGACCTCGTTGGGGCCCGGCTCCGGGACGGGGACCTCTCGGACCTCCATCCTGCCCGGCTCGGGCAGGACCAGGGCCTGCATGGTCGAGGTCACGGGGGGCCTCCTTTCAGATGACCGCCACCGGGTCGACCATGGACCCGGTGGCGCCACGGATCTTCAGGGGGAGGGCTACGAAGAGGAACTCGTAGATCCGCTGGCGGGCCAGCTCTTCCAGGTCGAGGCTCTCCATGAGGTAGACGGCGTTCTCGATCAGGAGGAGCGTGTGGACGGGCTGGGGGTTGCCGGTCGGTCCCGGGTCGGGCGCGGGCTGGACCTCGTAGGTCTCGGTGTCGGTGCCGGTGGCCACGACCCCGCGCTCCAGGAGCCAGCGGGCCGCCGAGATGTCAGGGCCCGGTGTCTTGTGCGCGGCCATGCGCTCTGCGTCGGGCCACAGCCCCATGTAGCCGGTCCGGATGACGACGACGTCCCAGGGCCGGACCTCGACCCCCTGGGCCGCGCAGATGGCCTCCATCTCGGCTGCGTCGATCGGCGAGCCCTTGGGCAGGCAGTCGACCCCGCGGTGACCCGGCGCGTCGATGAGGACGCCCCGGGTGAAGAACGGCGGCATGGCCGCCGCGTCGAGGTGGCGGGGGCCGAAGTCGGTGAGATGCTCGTCCGCGTTCCCGCCGCCGTACCAGTGCATGTCATCGCCGACCGTCATGTGGGCGAGGGCGTCCACGTGGGCCCCGGAGTGGGACGTTGCCATCACGTACTCGGCCATGTAGCCCAGGCCGGCGTCGTTGATCGGGCCCCAGGGCTGGGCGCCGGTGACGCGGATCCCGCGCGGGGTCCGGTAGTTGAGCACCTGGAACGGCGGGTGGCCCGGGAAGAGCGGCATCCCCGGGTAGCGCTCGGCGGCGAGCGAGATCATCCGTCCCTCGCGGACCAGGCCCGCGGCCTTGACGACCTGCTCGGCCGGCAGGCGACCGATCGGCCCGATGTCGGTGGGGTCGCTCATCGTGGCGCCTCCTCGCGCTCCTGGAGGGCCCGCCAGACGCGCTCCGGCGTCAACGGCAGGTCACGGATGACGGCGCCGCAGGCATCGCGGACCGCCGCGGCGACGGCCGGGGCGACGCAGAGCAGGGCACCCTCGCTCATGCCCTTGGAGCCGTAGGGCCCGGGCCCGTCACCGTTCTCGATGGTGGCGCTGATGATCTCGAGCGGCAGGTCCTTGCTGGTCGGGATCTTGTAGTCGATCGCCCCGAGGTTCCGGATCCGCCCCGCCTCGTCGAAGATGTAGTGCTCCATGAGGGTGTGGCCCAGGCCCATGATGGCCGCGCCCTCGTCCTGCATCCGGACCTGCAGCGGGTTGATCGCCCTGCCGACGTCGGAGACGGTGACGTAGCGAACGATCGCCACGTCGCCCGTCTCCTCGTCCACCCGTGCCTCGACCGCGGTGCAGTTGAGCTCGAAGAAGGCGGCACTGCCACCGAGCGGATGGCCGGGCTCGTCGGCCTTCCGCATCTCGCCGTTGCCGACGACCTCGCCCCCGAGCTTGCCGAGGCCCGCCCTGAGAACGTCGACGATCGGGAGCTCGCGATCCGGCAGCCGGACGGTCCCATGGTCGACCACGATCGCGGACTCGTCGATCCCGTGGACCCGGGCGGCCATCGCCCGGAGCTTGGCCTGGACCTCGCGGCAGGCGGCCAGGACGGCGTTGCCCATGAGGACGGTCGACCGGCTGGCCGACGTCTGCTGGTCGTACGGCACGATCGCGGTGTCGCCCATGACGACGGTGACCCAGTCGAGGGGCGCCCCCAGCTCCTCCGCGGCGATCTGGGCGAACACGGTCCGCGCGCCCTGGCCCATGTCGGAGGTGCCGGCGAAGACGATCACGCTCCCGTCGGCCAGGAGCCGGACGGTGGCGTAGGAGAGACCGGTGGTCGGACCGGACTTGATGCCGAGGGCGATCCCGCGCCCGTGCCCCGCGGGCAGGGGCGTGTCCCAGCCCAGGAGCTCGGCGGCCTTCCGGAGCGTCTGCTGCCACTCGCCGTCGGCCGGGGTGTCCCCCGGGATGAACTCGGCGCCCCTGGGTGCGACGTTGCGGAGCCGGAGCTCGTACGGGTCCATGCCGAGCGCCCTGGCCCCCTCGGTCAGGTTCGACTCGACGGCCCAGTTGACCTGGGGGTTGCCGAACCCGCGGAAGGCGGTCGAGGGCACCGTGTGGGACAGGATCGCCCGGGCCCGGATGCGCGCGTTCGGGACGACGTACGGTCCGCAGCCGGGGTAGCTGCCCTTGCCGACGACCCGGTCCGCGATGTCCGCGTAGGCGCCGATGAGGTAGTCGGCGGCGACGTCCTGGAAGACGATCCGCCCATCGGCGGCGATGCCGGTCCGGACCTGGATCTCACAGGAAGCCCGGCGAACGGCCTGGAAGGTCTCCTCGAGCGACAGGACGAGGCGGACCGGACGACCCACCCGCAGCGCCATGAACGCGAGGAGCGGCTCGTACTTGGGATGCTGCTTGCCTCCGAACCCGCCACCCGGGTCCGGGGCGTAGACGCGGACCTTCGAGAGGGGGAGGGAGAGCAGATCGGCCATGGTCCGCTGGAGCCAGTTCGGGTGCTGGATCGAGCTCCAGACGGCGATCCCGTCGCCGTCTGGAGCGGCGATGAAGGCGTGCGGCTCGATGGCGAAGTGGGTCACCATCGGGAACTCGTAGGCGTGCTCGACGACGACCTCGGCCGCGGCCGCGTCGACGTCACCCCAGCCGTAGCGGTGCTCCCGCAGCACGTTGCTGGCAGCGAGCGGGTCGCCGGGCCGGAGGGACGGGTCCTGGACCAGCGGGGCGGACGGATCCAGGGCGGCCGCCACGGTGACGACGGCCGGGAGCGGCTCGTGGTCCACGCGGACGAGCCGCGCCGCCTGCTCGGCGGCCTCCTCGGTCTCGGCCGCCACGGCGGCAACGGGGTCCCCGTGATACTTCGTCTCGCCGACCGCCAGCACGGGGCGATCGCGGAACTGGGGTCCGAACCGGGGTACTGGCTGCGGCAGGTCCTCCGCCGTCATGACCAGGCGGACACCGGGGACACGGACAGCCTCGGACGTGTCGATGCCGACGATCCGGGCCCTGGGCGCGTCGATCGTGACCAGCCTGACGTGGAGCATGTCGGGCAGCCGGATGTCGGCGACGTATCGCTGAGCGCCGGTCACCCGATCCTGACCGCCCACGCGCTGGGGGGAGCCGCCGATCCCGGTCCCGCTCATGACGTTGTCTCCCCGGCCGCCTGCCGGATCGCCGCCGTGATCTGCTCGTAGCACGCGCAGCGGCAGAGGTTGCCGGCCAGCCCCTCCTCGATCTCGGCCGGCGTCGGATCGGGGATGCGGCGAAGCAGGTCGTCGGCGGCCATGACCTGCCCCGGGATGCAGAAGCCGCACTGGACCCCACCCTGGTCGAGGAAGGCCTCCTGGAGCGGCGTCAGCCGGCCGTCGCGGGCAAGGCCCTCGACGGTGACGACCTCGCCGCCATCGGCCTCGACGGCGAGGACCAGGCAGGAATCCACGATGCGACCGTCCAGGCGGACCGTGCAGGCGCCGCACTCCCCCACCAGGCAGCATTCCTTCGTGCCGGTGAGCTCGAGATCCTCCCGGAGGACCTCGAGAAGCGTCTGGTGGCCGGCGACCTCGAAGCTCCGGCGACGGCCGTTCACGGTGACCTGGATCGCGATCATCGAGCTCATCGGGAGGTGCCCTCCCGGAGCCGCTCGATGGCCGTCGCCAGCGCCCGCCGGCCCAGGACCCGGAGCATCGCCAGGCGGTACTCGGGACCCGCCCGCATGGAGGTCGGCGACGGCGTGGCATCGGCGAACATCCGCTCCAGGATCGCAGCCCGGGCCTCGTCCGGCGCGGCCGGGTCGGCCAGGGTGCCGCTCTCGTCGACGGCGAGGACGGGCCGCGGGCCGACGCTGCCGTAGGCGACGCGCGTCACACCGCGCCCGTCCACGGCGCAGGCCAGGGTGACCGAGGCCAGGTCGTGGCCTCGTCGCCGCGTCCGTCGGACGTGCGTCGAACCGACCGGCCCGGCGGGCAGCGGCAGCTCGATGGCCGTGACGAGCTCTCCGCGGGCAAGCGTGGTGACCCGAGAGCGGACGAAGAACCCGTCGATCGGGATCCGCCGGGTGCCGTCGG
>DATHYZ010000233.1:0-2493 GCA_035458865.1 Candidatus Limnocylindrales bacterium | reverse complement strand
GTCCGGCGGGCACGTCGCCAGGAGCCGGGCGACGAAGGTCGCCTGCATCTCGGCCGGATAGAGGTCCTCGTCGTAGCCCGGGGCCTCGTCGTCGTAGACGGCCTCGGTGGCAGCCCGTCGCTCGGCGAGCCAGGTCGCTCGATCCACGGGTCGCCTCCTTCCGCCGTCCGATGCTACCCCTCGATCGCCACCCGTTCGGCCCGGGTCGCCGAGCGGTGTGACGGGCCACCCCCGGTGCGTCGGCGCACCGGGCGGTGCGATCGGGCACCAGATGCCCGTCCCCGACACGTCCGGACCTGCGAGGACCCCTCCAGACCGGTCTCTATCACGAACCAAAGTACTGATACATCCCGGCCTACGGTCTGATGGGCGCTCCCCTCGAAGGCTGGTGTCATCCATCACCAGGGGGCAGTGCGGTCAGGCACCGCCCCGCCGATGGATCAGCCAGCGACCGGCGCCCGCCGGCCGGCACGGCCACAGAGGGAGTACCCACCCATGGGACCGACCCAGCACGAGACCGAGGCTCCTCGCCGACGACGGCGGGGCGTGCTCGTCCTCCTCCTCGCCGGCTCACTCACCGCGATGATCGGCGCCGGGACGATGTCGATCGCCCTGTTCACCGACAGCGACGCCGTCGCCGGCACGTTCAACGCCGGCACGGTCATCATCGATGCGACCCCGGCGGAGCTCGTGTTCGACGTCGATCCGCTCATGCCGGGCGACACCACCCAGGCCGACGTCAACGTCGCCAACACCGGCACGGGCGACCTTCGCTACGCGATGTCGACCGCGGCCAGCGGGGCGCTCGCTCCGGGCCTGGAGCTGACGGTCTACGAGGGGTTGTGTGCCGACCAGGGCACGAGCCTCGGCACGGCTTCGCTCGATGGCTACGGCTTCGGCGACGCCACGACCGGCGCGCAGGACGGTGACCGCGCGCTTGCCGCCGGCGCGGACGAGGACTTCTGCTTCGTCGTCGAGCTGCCGCTCGCTGCCGGCAACGAGTACCAGGACGCGTCGGCTGCGGCGACGTTCACCTTCGACGCCGAGCAGACCGCCAACAACTAGCCCCACACCGGACCTGATGACGGCTGCGGCCCGCTGACGCGGGTCGCAGCCGCCGTCGTCCCATCCCGATGCGTCTCACCCACGGTCTCGCCGCCTTTCGCTGGGCCTTCGACCTGGCCCTGATCGCGTCGGTCGTCGCCGTCCTTGCAGCCCTCGTCGTCGCACGGGGGCTGCCGTCGTGGGGCCATCCCACGCTGGCGATCATCGGTGGCTCCATGGAGCCGACCATCCCCAAGGGCGCCGTCGTCGTCCTGGATCCCGTGTCGACATCGGACCTGCGGCCCGGCGACGTGGTCACCGTTCGCATCCCGACCACGAGCGGCCACGTGACCCACCGGGTCCTCGACATCGGTGAGGCCGACGGCGCCGCCTGGATCCGGACCAAGGGTGACGCCAATCCCTCCCCGGATCCCGCGCTCCTCCCCGCCGACCAGGTCGTGGGCCGCGTCGGGACCTGGATCCCGGCCCTGGGCTACCTCGTCCGCCTTCTCTCGGTGCCGCAGGGCGTGCTCTTCATGCTGGCCTTCGCGCTCTCCCTGCACGCCTCGGCCCGGCTCATCGAGGAGCTGGAGCTCGAGCTCCACCGGAGCCGGAGGTCGCCGGCCGGCGTCGGTGCCGGGGCCACCCGGCCGCACGCGCCCGAGCCATCGCTCCAGGCTGCCGCAGCGCCGCCCGTGATCGAGCCCGTCGCGCCGGACGCCCTCGCACCTGCCGCGGACGCCCATGCCGAGCTGGCCATGCTCGTCGCCGCACCGGTATCGGCTCCCGCATGGGGTCCCCGGTCGTCGGCCGGCTGGTCGCCGCGCACGTCGAACCCGGCGGCGATGCCCACCCCGCCCGCGATCCGGTCGGCCGCCACGGCTCCCCCCGACCCCGACCCCGTGGAGGAGCTGCCCCGGCTCCCCGATCCCGCCGTCACGCTCTCCCCGACCGCCCGTCGCGCCTTCCGGCAGCGGTCGGCCCGACGTCGCGCCACCCGGGCCGGAGGCGTCGCATGACCGCCCGCGACCTCCGGACCGCCCTCCCGCTCCTGGTCCTGGGAGCCCTCCTGGCCGTGGCCTCCACCGGCGGCTTCGCCACCTCCGGCGCGATCTTCGTGGACCAGTCGGTCGCCGGCGGCACGATCACCGCCGGCTCGTGGTCCTCGACCCGCTACCTCTACCACCGGCCCTCCCCTCCGACCGCGGACACCACCGTCCAGGTGGACCTGCCCGTCGGTGCTGCCGTGCCGACGGCGACGACCCTCTTCAACCTCTCGACCGACTGCGATGGCAACCCGGGCCGGCGGATCACCCGCGGCAGCGGACTGCCCGACGAGTCGGACGCCTGTCGCTACGCGAACTGGCGGCTCCCGGCCGTCACCGCGGACACGGCGCTCTCGGGCGTGGTCACGGCCACCGTCTGGGCGGCCAAGTCGAACCCGCAGGG
>DATHYZ010000232.1:0-11607 GCA_035458865.1 Candidatus Limnocylindrales bacterium | reverse complement strand
GGACCGCGGTAGAAGTAGGCTCCAGCGACCAGCACGCGGCCATCCGGCAGGAGTGCCGCCGCTGGGGCCGTACGGGCGACGTCCATGTTCCCGAGCTTCTGCCATCCCTCGCGACCCGGCGCCGGGTCGAAGGCGTAGGTGCTGGAGAACGACTCGTGGTCGCCACGGCCCCACCCGGTGCCCTCGTTGAGCCCGCCCGTGACGACGACCCGCCCGTCACGGAGTCCGACCGCCGCGAAGGCATAGCGCGGCTTGTTGAGCGGCTGGGTCGCGGTCCAGGCGTTCGTCGCGGGATCCCAGAGCTCAGCGCGGGGGTCGGCCTCGCGGCTGCCGACGACGAGCACCCTGCCGTCCTGGAGCCCCACGGCGTGGAAGTAGTCGTTCATCTCGAACGCCGATGTGCCTGCCGGCTCCCACCGGACGGTCACATCCGGTGATGGAGTGACCGGCGCGGACGCGGCCGGGTCCGGTGACGTCAAGAGGGTGGGCGGTGGCGTCGCGGCACCTATCGCGCCGCAGCCGGCTGTCAGCATCACGAGGGCGATGCACAGCGTCGCGACCTGGGCGGGCCGGTGGTCGCAAGCGGACCCCCGGTCATCGGGCACGGGGGATCCTGGCCGGGATACAAACCTCCTCCCACGTGCCGCCCGAGACAGCGGGAACGTACCCATCGACCTGACCCTCCCCCGTCGGTGGAGCCTCTATCGCGGGATCGACGGATGTGACGCCGATGTGGTCCTAGCGTGGCGGGGCGGATCAGTGTGGCTGCAGGCGGGCTTCCTGCTCCCGGGCCGGCTATTCCCCCAGGTGGCGGTCGAACCAGTCCAGCATCCGGGTCATCCGGTCGATCCGGCGGTCGGGCCGGCCCGTCGTCGCGTAGACGTGGTACTCGTCCGGGTAGAGGACATACTCGACCGTCCGATCCAGCAGGCGGAGGGCGATGAACAGCTGCTCGTTGTCACCCTGCGGGCAGCGCCGGTCGGCCTCCGCCTGGAGCATCAGCAGCGGTGTCCGGATCGAGGCGACGTGCCGCAGCGGGCTCTGGCGCCAGAGCTTCTCGACACCCTCCGGGCTGAACGGGTCGCCCAGCAGCGAGGTCCGGCAGTACTCGGGCCCGGTGTCGCTGTTGGCCCAGGCGCTGACCTGGTTCACGACGCCGTTCTCCGAGACGGCCGCCCGGAAGCGGTCGCTCGTGCCCACGAGCCAGTGGACCATGAACCCGCCGTACGAGAGGCCAAGGACCCCGAGGCGATCCGGGTCGGCCAACCCGGCGACCACGACGGCGTCGAGCGCGGCATGGACGTCGGCAGCATCGACCCCGCCCCAGTCGCCCAGCTGGGGCCGGATCCAGTCGCGGCCGTACGTCGCCGAGCCCCGGATGTTCGGCAGCACGACCCGGTAGCCCCGCGAGACGAGCAGGAAGACCTCGAGCGAGGGCGTCGGCGCCCACGCGCCGAGCGGACCGCCGTGGACGTCCACGATCGTCGGCAGCGCCGCGTCGCCCGAGCCGGGCGGGGAGACGACCCAGGTCTCGACGGTCCCCCCGGGCCCTGGGGCCTCGATGCGCCGGACCTCCGGGCGGAGCCGGCCCCGCTGCCATGCCGAGCCCAGCGTCGTCAGGGTCCGGAACCGCGCCCGCGGCCCGCTTCCCTCGACGACCAGGAGCTCCTGGGCGCGTCCGCCCAGCAGTCCGAGCGCCGTCGTCCGGCCACCGGCGGCCCGGACGGTCCAGCAGGCGGCATCGGCCGATGGCCCCCCGACCAGCCGCTCGGGGGCAGCCGCAGCGTCGCCGGACGCGGGATCCACCGGGAACCGCCACGGCACGGTCCGCCCGCGGTCGGAGACCAGCGCGACGATGGTCGCCGCGTCGGCCCAGACCGGTCTCGTCTGGCCGCTGTTCATCCAGCCGTTGAGGTCGGAGTCGTGCCAGGCACCGATGGGCCGGTCGAGCGAGGGCGCCAGTGCCCGAGCAGGCGCGCTGCCGTCCGCGGGGCCCACGACCAGGGTCGGGCTCTCGTCGTCGAGGGCGTCCGCGTCGACGACCCCGACCGCGGCCAGCCAGCGCCCGTCCGGTGAGTGGGCGGGCGAGTGGGCGGCGCCGCCGAGGGCAAGCACCTCGACCGGCTCGCCGCCGTCGGCCGGGACCCGCCAGATCGATGTCCGGGGGCGCAGGTCGGCTTCCGCGCGCGGATCCGCGACGTAGGCCAGCGATCGCCCGTCCGGCGCCCAGTCGATGCCGCTGACGCCGAAGTCGCCGCGGGTCAGCTGGAGCGCCCGCGCGCCCCTCCGGGCAGGCATGACGAAGAGGTGCTCCCAGCGGTCCACGTGGCCCGTGCCGTCGTAGCGCCAGTCGATCCGCGCGATCCGGCGCCCGAGGGGCCGCGCATCGGCCGTCGTTCCGCGTCCCGACCCTCGCGGCGCCGGGGCATCGATGAGGAAGCGCGGCGGCTCGACCTCGGCCGTGTACGCCAGCCGGTCGCCGGCCGGCGCCCAGGCCAGCTCGCCGATCGACGACTCGTGGCTGGTCACGGCGAACGGCTCCCCGGCCGGATGTCCGTCGCCCCGGAGGCGGAGGATCATGAGCAGGCCACGCTCGTGGGCGGTGTCGGTTGCGTGGCGACCGCCCACCGGCGAGCGCTTGAAGGCGACGGCCCTGCCGTCCGGTCGGATCCTCGGGTGGGCGTCCCGGACCGAGCCCGTCGTCAGGGCGACCGGACGGCCGCCCTCGAGCGGGACCAGCCAGAGGCTCGACACGTAGTCGTTCCCGGAGACCGAACGGCGGACCACGATGGCGAAGCGTCCATCGCCGCTCGTGTCGTGCTCCTCGAGGACCACCTGACGGCGGATGACGTCGGGTCCGTATGGACGGCCGGTCCGTCCCGGCTCCGCGATCCGGGAAGGCGGCGCGGGCATCGTCTGGCTCATGGGCGAAGGGTAGTCGCCACTCGACCGGCGGCACGGGTCGTCGCGCAGGTCGCGGCCGGCAGCGGTGGACCGCGAACCTCGGTGAGCACGGCCGGTCAGGGGATCGCCGCGCCGCTACCCTTGCCCCATGCTCGAGGACCTGCTCCGCCCGTCTCCCGAGGTCGAGGCCGCTCTCGCCGACGGTCGTCCCGTCGTCGCCCTGGAATCGACGCTCATCAGCCATGGCCTGCCGTACCCGGCCAACGTCGAGGTGGCGCGGGCCTCCGAGGCTGCCGTGCGGACGGCCGGGGCGGTGCCGGCGACGGTCGCGATCCGCGACGGGGCGATCCTGGTCGGGCTCGACGACGATGCCCTCGAGACCCTCGCCACCGCCCCCGCGGGCACGGTCCGCAAGGCGGCGCGCCCGTCGCTCGCCACGGCCCTGGCTGCCGGTGGCTGGGCGGCGACCACGGTGTCGGCCACGATGCTCGCGGCGGCGGCCGCCGGGATCGGCGTGTTCGCAACCGGCGGCATCGGCGGCGTCCACCGCGGCGCCTTCGGAGGTGCCGGCAGCGGCGGTCGGCCGGCGACCCTCGACGTCTCGTCGGATCTGCAGGAGCTCGCCCGGACCCCGGTGGCGGTCGTCTGCGCCGGACCGAAGGCGATCCTCGACGTGCCGCTCACCCTGGAGTACCTCGAGACCCAGGGCGTGCCGGTGGTCGTCATCGGCCAGGCCGAGGTCCCGGGGTTCTTCAGCCGCTCGAGCGGCGTCCCGGCTCCCGCCAGCGTCGCCGACGTCACGGCGGCCGCTGCCATCGTCCGCACCCATCTCGGCCTTCGGCTCGGCTCCGGCGTCCTCGTCTGCACGCCCGTCCCGGAGGCCGTCGCCGTCCCGTCCGACGTCAGCGGAGCCGCGGTCGAGCGAGCCATCGCCGAGGCCGACACGGCGGGGATCGGGGGCCCGTCCCTGACTCCCTGGCTGCTCGCCCGGGTCGCCGAGTTGACGGACGGGGCGTCCGTCCGGGCCAACACGGCGCTCATCGAGGAGGACGCCCGGGTCGCCGGCCAGCTCGCGGTCGCGCTCGCGGGGTGACCACGGGCCGGCGCCGGCGCGACGGAAGACGTAGGCGCACCCGGCCGGACGGCCGGCTGCAGGGCGGACCGTGCCTGTCACCCTTGGCACGAGTGACCGGCGCTCGGGGGGGAGCCGGTCGCTCAGGCTCTGCCCGGCCCGCTACCCTGTCCCCCTCCCCGCAGCGCTCGAGGCGATGACCCAGCCCGACCTTGCCGCCATCGACGCCGTCGGGATCCGACGGATCTACGACGCGAAGCCTCACGATGTCGTCGCCCTCGACGGGGTCGACCTCCGCGTCCCGGCCGGCGAGTTCTTCGGCCTGCTCGGGCCCAACGGGGCGGGCAAGACGACGCTGATCAAGATCCTCACGACGCTGCTGGCCCCCAGCGCGGGCTCGGCGCGCGTCTTCGGCTTCGACGTGGTCGAGGAGACCAAGCGGATCCGCCGGATCATGAACATGGTCGCGGGCGGCGAGCAGTCGGGCTACGGGATCCTGACCGTCCGCGAGCAGCTCTGGATGTTCACCCAGTTCTACGGCCTGCCTGCGAGCGACGGCTGGCAACGGGTGGACGAGCTCATCGACGTCGTGGGTCTCGCCGACCAGCGGCTCCAGCGCGTCGGCACGCTGTCGACCGGCCAGCGGCAGAAGATGAACTTCGCGCGCGGGCTGCTCAACGACCCCTGGATCCTCTTCCTCGATGAGCCGACGCTGGGCCTCGACGTCGCCGCGGCGCGGTCCGTCCGAGGGCTCGTCCAGGAGTGGCACGCCGCCGTCCCCGGGCGGACGATCCTCCTGACCACGCACTACATGGCCGAGGCCGATGAGCTCTGCGACCGCCTCGCGATCGTCGACCACGGGCGCCTGCTGGCCATCGGCACGCCGGCCGAGCTCAAGCGGCGGGTCCAGCGGGGATCGATCTTCCGGCTTGAGGTGGATCGACTCGACGGTGGCCCAGCCTCGCTGGTCGCCCTGCCCGGCGTGATCTCCGCCACCCTCGCCGTCGCGGACGCCGCCGGCGACACCGCCAGTCCGCGCCAGACCGTCGTCGTCAACCTGGCCCTCGCTGACGACGCCGCCCTGGCGCCGGTCGTCGGCTCGCTCGGCCCGATGGGCTCGAGCATCGTCTCGCTCCACAAGTCGGAGCCTTCGCTCGAGGACGTCTTCGTGGAGCTCGTGGGACGCGGCTTCGAGGAGTCCGACGAGACGACCGGGGATCCCGACAGCGGCACCCGCCGGGCGCCGACCGTGGCCGAGGAGCCGCACGGGACCGAGCCTCCCGCCCCCGGTGACGACCGGCCGTGAGCGAGGTCGACACCGTCCGACCGGCCTTCCGCCGCCTGGGACCGGACGACCCGCGGGCCGCGGCCGACTGGGGTCGCCGCCGGGTCCTGGCGACCGAGCTTCGCAGCGTCCGTGGCCGGGCCTACCCCCGGATCAACGGCCTCCTGCGCGAGAAGTCCTGGGTCTTCTTCGAGATCCTCCTGCCGTTCCTCACGACCTCGGCGTTCGTCTTCGTCTACCGGGCCCTGCAGGCGCCCGAGGAGTTCGTCGGCTTCGTGGTCCTGGGCGGCGCCATGACGGCGTTCTGGCTCAACGTCGTCTGGATGATGGCGGCCCAGCTCTACTGGGAGCGGGACCAGGGCAACCTCGAGCTCTACTTCGCCGCTCCCATGGACCTGATGAGCGTCCTCCTGGGGATGGCGATCGGCGGCCTGGTCATGAGCTCCAGTCGGGCGATCGCGGTGCTCGTGATCGCCACGCTCGTCTTCGGGGTCTCCTTCTCGGTCGACCAGTGGGCGCTCCTGCTCGCGGTATTCGGGCTCACCCTGGCGGCGCTCTATGGGCTGGGGATGGTCCTGGCCTCCCTCTTCCTCATGTGGGGTCGCGAGGCCTGGCACATGACCCAGGCGATGGTCGAGCCCGTCTACTTCGTCTCGGGACTCAACTTCCCCGTCGCCCGGCTCGGGGCGCTCGGGGCGGTCGCCGTCGCCACGGTCCCGCTGGCGGTAGGGCTCGACGCGATGCGCCAGCTGGCCTTCGCCGGCGGCGAGACATACGGGCTGCTCTCGCCCGGCATCGAGGCGGCGATCCTGGTGGCCATGGTGGTCGTCTTCGTGGCGGTGGCGCGGATCAGCCTCCGGTCGCTCGAGCGGCGGGCCCGCGAGGCCGGCCGACTCACGGTGCGCTGGCGATGAGCGCCGTCGGCCCCGGCGTCGCCCGGCCCTCCGGCCCGGACCCGGTGGCCGGTGCCCTGGGCTCCCGGCAGGGCTTCTCGCCCGAGCGGACCCGGGGTGGCGGCACGACCGAGGCCTGGCGGACCTTCGCCACCGCGGTCCGGCTGGGCTGGTCGATGGAGGCGAACTGGACCGACCCGGCCCTGTTCATGATCTACTCGGTCGCCAAGCCCGTCTCAGCCGCGCTCATCCTGGTCGCCATGCTCGAGGTCGTCGGGGGCGCGTCGACCCGGGAGTACCGGAGCTACGTGGTGACCGGGAGCGCGCTGTGGGCGTTCGTCACCTCCGGCATCGCCGGCCTGGCGTGGTCGATCCTCGACGACCGCGAGCGCTACCGGATGGTCAAGTACGTCTACGTCAGCTCGTCGAACTTCCTCCTCTTCCTGGTGGGCCGGGCCGTGGCCCGAGCCCTGGTGGGCGCCGTTGGCGCGGTGATCACGCTCGCCTTCGGGGTCGTGCTGCTCGGGGTGAGGTTCGATCCGATGGCCGTCGACTGGTTGGCCCTCGCCGCCGTGAGCGCCATCGGGGTCGTCGTGGTCGTCTCGATCGGGGTCCTGATGGCCGCGATCGTCCTCCAGACGCGCCAGGAAGCCTGGTCGTACTCGGAGGCGCTGGCCGGAGCGCTGTTCCTCGTCTCCGGCGCGATCTTCCCCCTGGCCGGGCTGCCCGCGGCGCTCCAGGTCGTGGGCCTCCTGACGCCCCTGGCCTGGTGGGTCGAGGGCACCCGGCAGGCGCTCTTCGCCGATCCCGTCTCCGGCATCGGGGGCGCGGGCTCGGCCTGGGAGACGATCACCGGTTCCCTCGTCCCGGACCCACCGACGATCCTCCTCGTCTTGCTGGTCACGGGGGGCGTCGGTACACTCATCGCGACGTTCGTGTTCCGGGTCAGCGAGCGTCGGGCGAAGGATCGCGGGCTCATCGATCGGACGACCGGGTCCTGATCCCCCGACCACGAGCGAGGCGCGAAAGGAAGGCCGGATGCGGATCTACGACGGGGCGCCGCGCCAGGACTTCGAAGAGGTCCTCCGGTCCATCGGGGCGTTCATCGACCAGCGCGGCATGCGCGACGTGCTGCTCCTGGAGGCGCCCGACGGGTTCATCGTCCAGGGCCTCGTGGCGACCGGCGCCGCCGGTGGCGCCTGGTCCGAGTCGATGGGCATCGAGACCAAGGAGACCCTGACCTTCCTGGACGAGGACATCGCCCGGTTCATGGAAGAGTCGCTCGGACGCCGCGGCCGATCGGGCCCGGAAGGGACCCCTGGCGTGGGCGGCAAGTACGAGCAGGCCTTCCGCGTCGTCGGGCACTACCTCGACGAACGCCATCCCAGCGACATCTTCTTCTTCGAGCAGGGTGGAGCCTTCGTCCTGCGCCTTCTCATCGCCGGGCAGGCGGGACGGCACCATGAGCTCGTCGAGTTCACCCCGGACGACGTCGACCGCCTGGTCGCCACCGCCCCGGCTCTTCGCGGGACGGGTTCGGTGAAGCCCTCGATCGCTCCCGCGACCGGGGCGGCCCCCGAGCAGGCCTGACGCCACCGTCGCACAAGGAGACCGACCATGAAGCTCTTCAAGGTCCTGGGCATCGTCCTGGGGATCCTCCTCGCCGCTCTCGTCGTCGTGCCGCTCGTCGTGCTCGCCGGCCTCTTCATCTGGCTCAAGCTGACCGAGGAGGCCGACGAGGAGGCCCTGGAGCTGGAGCAGGAGGACTTCTGAGTCCCGATCCCCTGGGATCAGCCACCAAGGAGCCCGCCGGAACGCCGGCGGGCTCCATCGCTGTCGCCTCGGAGGTCCCGCCGGCCGGGCGGCGCCTCGCGGAGCTGGGTCTCCTCGTCGTCGTCCTGTTCTGGGCCGGCAACTTCGTCGTCGCCAAATCGGCCGTGGCGATCCTGCCGCCGGTCGCCTTCGGGATGATCCGCTTCGCGCTCGCGGGCATCGTCCTCCTCGCCATCCTCCGGATCGCCGAGGGCTCGATCGCCCTGCCACGTCGCGACATCCCCGCGATGGCGCTGCTGGGCGTCATCGGCTTCGGGGTCTACCAGCTCCTCTGGATGACCGCCCTCGAGACCATCCCGGCCGGCGACTCGGCCCTGCTCATCGCCACGACGCCCGTCCTGACGGTCCTGCTG
Organism: Candidatus Limnocylindrales bacterium; assembly: GCA_035458865.1. Taxonomy (GTDB): domain Bacteria; phylum Chloroflexota; class Limnocylindria; order Limnocylindrales; family CSP1-4; genus DATHYZ01. Next base: position 3,267 of record DATHYZ010000232.1, on the reverse strand, counting down.
GCCGCCGTGGCCCGGACCGACACGCTGACGCCCGCGAAGCTCATCGGCGCGCTCGTCGCCTTCACCGGGGTCGCCCTCATCGTCGGCGAGAGTGGCCTGCGCCTCGGCTCGTCCCTCGTGGGCGACGTCCTGACGCTGGGCGCCGCGCTCTGCTGGGCCGGCTACACGGCCTGGGGCGCCCGGATCCTGCGGCGGCACTCACCACTCCGGACGACGACCTGGAACATCCTGTTCGGGACGCTGGTCCTGGTCCCGTTCGGGATCTTCCAGCTGGCCGGGGTGGCGGACCCGGGCCCGGCGATCCTGGCCACGGTCCCGGCCGTCCTGTACTCGGGCCTGCTCTCGGCCGGCCTGCCGAACGTCGTCGTGTTCCACGGTGTCCGACTGCTCGGACCCAGCCGGGTCACGGCCTACCAGTTCCTCGTGCCGGCGCTGACGGTCGTCATCGCCGCCGCCGTCCTCGGGGAGCCCATCCGAGTCGTCCAGGTCGTCGGAGGCGTGGTCATCGTCGTCGGCGTCCTGCTGACTCGGCGCGACCGGGTCGTGCCCCTGGCGATCCGTCGCCGCGTATCCTCGCCGGCGTGAGCGTCGGACCGGACCCGGGCGCAGCGCCCTCGGTGCCTCCCCTCGAAAGCGGGCGGATCCCGCTGGCGATCCTCGTCGACTTCGACGGCACGATCGCCCTGACCGACGTCGGCGACGTGCTCCTGGCCGAGCACACCCCGGCCGTCTGGGAGGCCGAGGCCGCCGCCTACGACGCGGGCCTGGCCGGCTCCCGGCGGCTGATGATCGACGAGGTGGCCCGGATGCCGCTCGACCCCGACGTGCTCCTCGCGACGGCCGCAGCCCAGCCCACCGACCCGACCTTCCCGGCCTTCGTCGCCCGGGCCCGGTCCGCCGGCATCCCGGTCGAGGTGGTGAGCGACGGCTTCGGCTTCTTCATCGAGCCGGCCCTGGAGCTGATGGGCGTCCATGGCATCCCGGTCGTGACCGCGCGGATGCGCTTCGATGGGGTCGCGCCGCCCGCGATCGAGTTCCCCAACGGGCATCCCCGATGCTTCGTCTGCGGAACGTGCAAGCGGGCCCGGGTGCTGGCCCACCAGGCCGCCGGCCGGACCGTGGTCTTCATCGGCGACGGCGAGAGCGACCGCTACGCGGCCGGCTATGCCGACATCGTGTTCGCCAAACGGTCCCTCGTCCGGCTCTGCCTGGAGCACGGCTGGCCGTTCCAGCGGTGGACCGAGTTCGCCGAGCTCGATGCCTGGCTGGCCGCGACGATCGAGGCCTGGGAGGCGGAGCGGGTGTCGCCTTCTGGCTCGGGCGCCCGGCCGTTCTTCTGTGGTCCGGAAGCCTGGGGAGAGGGGCTGTGGGACCCGCCGCCCGGGGCGTTCGGGGACGCGCCTCCGGAGGGTCGCTGACCCGAGCGACGGATCCGCGCGCTGCAGCGACGGGCATCCGCCGGGAACGCTTGACCGTATCGACAGCATGGACTCGATGGCCGACCTCCGCGCCCCGGGCGCCCTCGACTCGCCCGACGCGCTCGTGCCGCTGGCGCGGGCCGGGGACCGCATCGCGTTCGCGCGGATCGTGCGCCTCCATCGCTCCGACATGCTCCGTGTCGCGTTCGTCGTCACCGGCGACGAGACCCTGGCCCTGAGGGCGGTCGCGGCGTCCTGGCCGCTCGCCTCGAGCCGGCTGGGCCGGCTGCGCCAGCCGGCCCGTCTGGGGCCGTGGCTCTGTGCCATCGCTGCCCAGGAAGCGCGCGCGGCCGCCGGGCGCCATCGGGACCGCCCCGTCCTCCTCGACGGCCCTGCTCCGGCGGACCCCGAGCTCGCTGCCGGGCTCGCAGGGCTGTCGGCCGATGACCGGCTCCTCCTCGCCCTCCGCGATCTCGCGGGATCCACGCCCGACGAGCTGGCTGGGGGGACCGGATCCCGGCCCGGCGAGGTACTCGCGCGCCTCGAGGCGATCGAGGGACGGCTGGATCCGGCCGCGAGGGGCGACCTCGCGACGCGACTCCGGGCGTACGCGGCGATCACCTTCCCGCCGGTCGACATCGACGCCGAGGCCCGCCGGGCGATCCTCATCCGGAACGACCGCCGGATCGGGGTCGCGTCGGTGGTCGTCGCCGTGGTCGTGTCCCTGCTCGTGGTCTCGATCACGTACGTCGTCTGGGACCGGCCGGTGGCACCGCCCGGTCCCGTCGCGCCATCGCCCACGGCCGAGCTCCGTCCGGCCCCGGCCGAACCGGGGGCCTGAGAGCGAGGCCGCGAGGCCGCCAGACCCGACCGCATCCGGGCTCGCCGGATCCCGTCGCGTCACCGGTTGCCGCCGGGCCCCGGGATTCGGTAGCATCGGCAAAACCCCGGAGGATCCCAGACCCATGGCGAAGTATGTCTTTGTGACCGGAGGCGTGACCTCCTCGCTCGGCAAAGGCATCACCGCCGCCAGCATCGGGCGGATCCTCAAGGCCCGCGGCCTCACCGTCTCCATCCTCAAGCTCGACCCGTACATCAACGTGGACCCGGGCACGATGTCGCCGTACCAGCACGGCGAGGTCTTCGTCACCGACGACGGGGCCGAGACCGACCTCGACCTCGGCCACTACGAGCGGTTCGTCGACGCCAACCTGACCCAGCTCAGCAACGTCACCACGGGCCGCATCTACCAGGCGGTGATCGCCAAGGAGCGCCGCGGCGACTACCTCGGCGGGACGGTCCAGGTCATCCCGCACATCACCAACGAGATCAAGGAGCGGATCGTCCGCCTCGCCCGCGACGGCGAGCCCGACGTGGTCATCGTCGAGGTCGGCGGGACCGTCGGCGACATCGAGTCGCTGCCCTTCCTGGAGGCGATCCGCCAGATGCGGAAGGACGTCGGCCGGGCCAATGTCCTCTACGTCCACGTGACCCTGCTGCCGGAGCTCGCTGCGACCGGCGAGCTCAAGACGAAGCCCACCCAGCACTCGGTGAAGGAGCTCCGCGGGATCGGCATCCAGCCGGACGTCATCGTCCTGCGCTCCGATCACCCCGTGAGCGACGAGATCCGCGAGAAGATCGCCCTCTTCACGGACGTCCCGTCGGATGCCGTGATCCCGGCGCCCACCGCCGACACCATCTACGAGGTGCCCCTCCAGTTCGAGGCCTTCGGCCTGGGGCGGCTCGTCGTCCGGGAGCTCGGCCTCGGCGACCCGGAGGTCGCTCCGGACCTCGATGGCTGGCGGGCGCTCGTTGAGCGGATCAAGCGCCCCAAGCCCATCCTCGAGAT
>DATHYZ010000231.1:0-2368 GCA_035458865.1 Candidatus Limnocylindrales bacterium | reverse complement strand
CGCCACGGTCCCCGGCCCAGCCACCATCGTTCCCTGCGTGGGACCGTCGCTAGCCCGATCCAGCCTGCCCGTCCCGGCTCTCCGCCCGATCTCCCGGAGCCCGATCCGATGGGTGGCCGTCGGCGCCTCCGCGATGGCGCCGCCGGACTGCGGAGGGCGCTCGAGGATCAGCCCGGCACGCGGACGGTCGTCACGTAGGCGAGGCCCGCCACCAGGAAGACGCCGTCCCGGTCCCGGCGTTCGAGGTCGGCCCAGAAGGCGGCCGCCCGCTCCTCGGACAGCTCGCCGCGCTCGACCAGGTCCTCGAGCGCGCCCTGCATGCCCAGCATCGTCCACCAGTCGGCGAGGCTGCGGATCACGACGGGCGAGATGTCGACCTCCACGTCGACCGCGCCCGCATCACCCAGCAGCCCGCCCGCGAGCAGGCCCGACTCCGGCGATCGAGCGCGCCGGACCGTCCAGCCCACCACCAGGCTCGCCACGTCCCGGTCGGCGGCCGCCACGCTCCACTGGGTGTGGTCGGGGTCCGCGATCTGGACGGCGCCGCCGGGTCGCGTCACCCGGAGCAGCTCCCGCGCCGCCAGGACGCACTCCTCGTCGTCGAGGTGCTGGAACACCCGCTCCGAGCGGGCGACGTCGAAGGTGGCGTCGGCGAACGGCAGCGCGGTCACGCTTGCCGATGCGAACTCGGCGCGGCTGCCGGCGGCTTCAGCGGATGCCCTGGCGCGGCGGAGCATCTGCTCCGACACGTCGACCCCGACCGCCCGGCCCTCGGGACCGACCATCGCGGCGACCTGGATGACCAGCTCGCCGAGGCCGCAGCCCGCGTCGAGGAAGGTCGTGCCGGGGGCGATCGGCAGCCGCTCCAGCGACTGCCTGCGCAGGGTCGTCAGGCGCTGCGCCATGTCCTCGAGATAGCGGGCATGGGCGTCGGGATCGCGCGATGCATCGACAGCGGAGAACTCCATCCAGGGACGCGTCATCGGGTCCTCCATCACCGCGGCCGGTGGGCCGCTGCCTCCGGCCGATCATCCCACATCCCCGCGGGGGGTCGGCGCGGACCGGGGACCTCCGATCGCTCCGGACGCCCGACCGGCTCGGCGCCGGGTCTCCGTGCCCGCAACGCCAACGACGAGGCCGCCCCGTGGGTCACGGGACGGCCTCCGGGTGCTGAGGGGTCGGGTCCGGCCTAGCGGCGGCGGAGGGGGCTCCAGCGGGCCGTCGAGGCGAGAAGGCCCGTGGCGAGCAGGACCAGGAGCGCCGGCAGGAGCGGCGAGCCGCCCTCACCGGGTCCGGTGCCGACGGTCTCGGTCGGCGGCGGGGTCAGCGTCCCGACGCCGCCGTCGCCGCTCGGGCTCGGGCTCGGGCTCGGGCTCGGCGACGGGCTCGGCTCGGCCGAGGGCCCCAGGCTGGGGCTCGGGGAGGGCGAGGGCGAGGGCGCGACGTACGGCTCGACGGTGACGTCGAAGCTCGTCGAGGCGACATGGCCGGCCCCGTCGGTGGCGGTGCAGACGACGGTGGTCGTGCCGATCGGGAGGAGCGAGCCCGATGGTGGGGTGCAACCGACCGCGAGGCTGTTGCCCTGCTCGTCGGTCGCGGCCGGGGCGGTGTAGGTGACGGTCGCCCCGGTCGGGTCGTCGGCCGGGACGCTGATGGGGCCCACGCTGGCGATCGTCGGGTCCTGGGCCTCGTAGGCGCCGATGTCGCAGCCAACCGTGTCGCGGGGGAGGCCGCGCTGGTCGAGGCCGCTCACCGGGGCGGCCGTGCAGGCCGGGTCGTCGCCCGTGTCGATCGCGGGGTTGCCGGCGACGAGGGCCAGGGCGATCGTCTCGGTCGGGCCGCCGTTGTCGGCGAGGCCGGCCGGGTCGAGGATGTCGGCGAGGGTCAGGCCGCCCGGGACGCCGATGAGGTTGCTGAGGTCCGTGGCCAGGGGGGCGCCGGACACATCGCTGCCGCCGTTGCCGGCGACGATCGTGTTCGAGGCCTGGAGGGTGCCGTCGTTGAAGATGCCGCCGCCGGTGCTGCTGGCCGTGTTCCCGCTGATCGTCGAGTTGGTGACGGTGAGAACGGCGGTAGTATTGATGAAGAGCCCGCCGCCGAAGCTCCCGGTGGCCGTGTTCCCACTGATCGTCGCGTTCGTGACGGCCACGGTGCCGTTGCTGAAGATCCCGCCGCCGGATCCCCCGGTGGCCGTGTTCCCGCTGATCGTCGAGTTGGTGACGGTCAGGGTGGCGCCGAGTCCGCTGCCGATCCCGCCGCCATTGATGGCCATGTTCCCGCTGATCGTCGAGTTGCTGACGGTGAGGGTGCCGAAGCTGTTGACGATGCCGCCGCCGAAGTTGCTGCCCGTGTTCCCGCTGATCGTCGA
>DATHYZ010000230.1:0-2002 GCA_035458865.1 Candidatus Limnocylindrales bacterium | reverse complement strand
GTGAAGGCGCTCGCGAAGGTCGAGCGTGCGCCCGAGCTCCCGTTGCCGTAGCCCGAACCGGCGCAGCATGTTCTCGACCATGACGACCGCGCCGTCGACGATGATGCCGAAGTCGATGGCGCCGAGGCTGAGCAGACTGGCGGCGATGGCCAGCTCGTACATGCCGAGGATGGCGAAGACCATGGCCAGCGGAATCGCCATGGCCACGATCAGGCCGGCGCGCAGCCGTCCGAGCAGGAGGAACAGCACCAGGATCACCAGGGCGGTCCCGGCCACCAGGTTGTGGGTGACCGTGTCGAGCACCGAGCGCACCAGCTCGGAGCGGTCGTAGACGGTGGTGAGCACCACATCGTCCGGCAGCGAGGCGCGAACCGTCTCCAGCCGCTGGCGCAGGGCCTCGGTCACGTCCTTGCTGTTTTCTCCCATCAGCATGAAGCCGAGGCCGAGGACCGCCTCGCCGGCGCCCTGGGCGGTGACCGCGCCGCGCCGGATCTCGTGACCGAGGGTGACCTCGGCCACGTCCCGGATCAGGACCGGAGTCCCGTCGCTCGCCTTCAGAACGATGCCGCCGATCTCGTCGAGGGTGCTGACCCGGCCGATGCCGTGCACCAGCAGGGACTCGCCCGAGCGCACCACCTGGCCGCCGCCGACATTGTGGTTGTTCTGGGCGAGGGCGTCGAAGACCTGTCCGATGGAGAGATCGTGCTCGACCAGCGACTGCGGGTCGACGACCACGTGATACTGTCGTTCGAAGCCGCCCCACGAGTTGATCTCGGCCACTCCGGCGATCTTCCTCAGCTCAGGCTTGACCACCCAGTCGTGGAGGGTGCGGAGCTCGTCGAGAGTGCGGTCCGGGCTGGTGGAGCTCAGGGTGTAGTGGAAGATCTCGCCGAGACCGGTGGCGATCGGCCCGAGGGTCGGGGGGGCGATGCCGGGCGGCAACGACACCCCGGCCACCCGTTCCATGACCAGCTGCCTGGCGTCGTAGATGTCGGTGCCGTCGTCGAAGATGGCGACGATCTGCGCAAAGCCGAACTTCGAGATCGAGCGCACGTTGTCGAGGCCGGGGAGGCCGGAGATGGCCAGCTCGAGGGGCAGGGTGAGCTGCTGCTCGATCTCGGGCGGGTTGAGAGACGGGGCGACCGCGTTGACCTGCACCTGGATCGGCGTCGTGTCCGGGAACGCATCGACCGCGATGTGGACCATCCGCCACCCGCCGAGTGCTGTGACCAGGACGAAGCCGATGACCACGAGCAGCCGGTTCCTGAAGACCAGGTCGATGAATCGCTCGAGCATGGCCGACCTCAGTGGTCCACGCAGCCGGCGCCGAGCCTGGACTTGAGGAGCTCGGACTTGAGGACGAAGCTGTGAGCCACCACGATCTCGTCCTCCGGGTGGAGGCCCGCGGTGACGGCGACGCGGCCACCGGCGGAGCCCCCGATCGCGACCTTACGCAGCTCGAAAAGGTCGGCAGCCAGGCGGGCGAACACAAAGGGATGCCCGTCGACGTGCTGGACGGCGTCGGCCGGGATCCAGAGCGCCCAGGACGACCTCTGCGAGTCGATGCGGGCGCGGCCGAACATGCCATGGCGCAGCATCCGGTCGGGGTTGGCGACTTCGGCCCGGGCCTCGACCATGCGGGTCTCCGGGTCGATGCTCGAGCCGACCCAGGTCACGCGGCCGCGCGCCTCCAGCCCGGGATGGCGTTCGAATGTGACGACCACCTCCTGACCAGGGGCCACCTGTGAGACCTCGCTCTCAGGGACTGACATCTCCAGCCACATGGAGTCGAGGCGCGCGACCCGAAACAGTACGTCCCCCGGCTCGACTGATTCGCCGACTACGGCGTCGCGGTCGACGATGGTTCCGTCCAGCGGCGCGACGACGTGCAGCTCGGACGACGGCGATCCTCCAGCGTCGAGATCGGCGATGGCACTCTCGGCGAGCCCGTGGTCGAGCAGCTTCTGCCGGGCTCCCGCAGCCCGACTCCGCGCCATCTCAT